>JBASXE010000001.1:0-2311 GCA_049276875.1 Roseovarius sp.
ACATCGCAGATGCCCTTTTCGATGTTCTCCAACATGTCGTCCGGGCTAGTCATATGACCAACCATCAGAACGGGCTTGGTGACGATGCTCTTGATCCCTTCCACAAAGCCGCGCTCATGGTTCGACTGTTGGAATCGGGAGGGTGCTGCGTCCTCGCCCCATTCGGCATAGGCACCGATCTTGATATCCCAATGATCCACCAGACCTTCCTTGTCGACGCGCTCCAGGTACCGAAGCCCGTCGCCATGCTTTTCAATCGAAGCCGCGCCCTGAAGAGCATCAATGGAAAAGCGCGTGGCGATGGCGGCATCATTGCCGATGGCGTTCTTGGTTTCTTCCAGAAGGGTCAGGCTGAAGCGGGTTCGGTTCTCGAAATCCCCACCCCATTTGTCGTTCCGTTTGTTATAGAGAGGTGCCAGGAACTGTAGGATCAACATCGAGTCCGCAACATAGTGATAGATGATGTCAAAGCCCGCATCGACCGAACGCTTAGCTGCCTCGACATGCATTTTGATGATCTCATCAAAGTCCTCTTCATACATCGGCGCACAATAGATTTGTGGCTCTGCGTCGGACTGATAGGCGCTCGGCCCCCTTGCAATCTGGCGCGTGAACCAGTTGGTCGAATGGGGCCCGGCATGGCAAAGTTCGATTCCACCGAGTGCGCCATGTTTGTGAAGGCCGTCGTTAAAATGGCGATAGTTGATGATATCGCCTTCGTCCCAGATCGTTCCAAGCCGGTGAGGTGTCAGATCGGTCTCAGGGCTGATCGACGTCAATTCGGTGCAAACAGCTCCCCAGCCACCTTCGGCTTTCATATGCCGGTGACCCGCCTGCGATCCGGGCAAGTCCTGACCTGCGCCGTTACATTGTGGTGTCTGATAGAACCGGTTTTTCATCGTCTTTGGACCCAGTTGGATCGGCTCGAAGAGCGGGTCGTATTTTTGATCACGTGGCATGGCTCTGGCTCCCTGGAACATGGTTGATTGCATCGAATGGACATGTTGCCCATTCGCTAACTTCCAATCTAGTTTAGGCAGCGCCCCAACGCCGTCTTGCAGATTTCAGGAGGCGTTTGTCACAAATCACTCGGCAAAGCGGACTCTTGCATCCCATTCGGATCAGGGCGGAGTTGAACATGCAGCAAGGTTGAGCAGCTTCCGTAGCCCTATTCGTTCTAACCTTTTTGAGCTTGCTTTGTGCAACGCTTCGCGCAAGAAGCCCTCGCCGCTGGAGGAACCGACCAAAAACGAAATTTGCGTCGAAACCCTTAGTATTTGGACAAATGGAACAAATAAATAACGTGTCAGGGTGAGAAAACACGCACCAATCACTAAATTTTTGGTCAGTGCGCTGCGATGCAAATGACCAGATATCGTTCTAGGTTAACGCAATCTCCAATTACCTACGGCTCCAACGCGCTTCAATCCAACCAGATCCGCTCGACCGCCAAGTGTCCGACTTTGCACGCTAGAAGGCGATTTTATGTTGAGCGCACAGTGCACACGAAGCCATTTAACCCATTGAATTTGTATAGATTCCTGTCCAATCCATCAGCGGTGGCTTAGCTATCCAGCTCCAGCTGGCGCAAGTGATCAATTACATTGATCGAAGCGGATTTGCTCCCTCTCGAGCCAGTGCTCACCGTTGATCTCAAATACCATGTAATCATCGCCGGTTTCCGCCAGCAGTATTACTACAAAGCCCTCTGGTGCCTTTTGTCGGCCAAAATAACTGTAGCTCGACATCGCCCGGACACGCTGGCCGTCAATGGTCATTGAGGCGTTCCACTGCTCCCCGGTGTATGGTCGAATGACAAACTCAATCTGCTGTTCAGGATCGCCGCCGCAGTAGACGACGCCTTCTGGGGCCTCCATAGCCACCGCAGGAGCGGCTAGGGTTACAGCTAAAACTAAAGATGCGGCGAACTGCTTAAACGGCTCATGTTTCATCTGTTGTTTGCTCCATGCCTATCCGTAATTGATGCACTCCTGCTGACGCTATGGTTGTTGCCTGCGATCGGGATAGCGGCGTCAATTTCTAGCCTCAGTAATAGAAACGCCCGACATTTTTGAGCCAGTAAACTCGCAGATTATGTCGTATTTCGTCTCAAGGTTGAAAGCGTTCTTGGCAGTGAAGGACGATCTTACCCGTGCATTACCATTCTTAAACGTTTCGAATGAAAGGCTCATAACGCGGGAAAACTTGACGGTGGATGGATGAGATGCGGCATTTACTGCGGTCTGCTCACACGCACTTACAGCGGATGTTTCGCTCGGAGGAAGCACGGCATTTAAGGTTTTGTCGCTTT
>JBASXE010000002.1:0-1666 GCA_049276875.1 Roseovarius sp.
TTCGTGGAGTACTTGTCCTCGCGATCCCCGGCCCAGTCGGCATCGACGTACAGGTCCAGCCAAAGTTCCTCCAGCGGGTCGTTCACATAGCCGATGAGCTCGTACTCCCGCGTGCCCCACATGTAGCACATCAGCCTGTGGAGCATCCTGTCGTGGTTCTTGGTCCACTTGCTCACTTTGGAGGAGAGCGCCGTGATGGCCTTCGTCAAGTCGGGCCTGGCGAGCCTCGCGACCCACAGGTCTTTCATGAGCACGCTGCAGGCCTCGCTGGCCAACTCGCCCCTTTCCTCATCGTCAGCAGCGGTCAGGGAACCCTCGGGGCAGAAAGGCGTGGTGGCCGCTTTCAGCGCTTTGACCCCGTCGATGGCCATGTAGCGCTCGCAAGCTGCCCGGACGTAGTCCCTCATGTTGAAAGCCACCGCCTCGGAACCGTCACTCCGCAAGACTACGTCGTGATGTCGTCCTAGGAAGCGGCTGAGGTCCCCGATGTCTTCAATCTCGATCCCGCCGTTTTTGACGTCACCCAACGCCGCCCAGAGGCTGGCGTGGTGCTTCGCGGGACCTGACAGCAAGAAGTCGTCAACGTACGTCGTCAGGAGCAACCGCGTGGCCGGAAACCAGAACGACCCCGGGTGCTCCGGCACGGGTTCCCCCCCAAGTCCCTTTATGACCTTGGTGAGGTGGCGCTCCCAGTGCCCGCCGCTCTCGGGATGGCCGTACAGCGCCTTCATGAGCCGACAGACTGGCCTTTTGTACTGCCATCCTTCCGGTTGGAGCTCCTTGGGTATTTGGACCCAGGTGGGAAACTCTGAGTTGAGGGTCGCCTGGACGTATGCCTTGACTGCGTCGGCGCTCGTGGTCTTATTCCCGGGGACACGCCCATAGGCTATGTTCGCGTTCATGGCGCGGATCGAGGTGGGAGACGCGCTCAAGTTTTGGTAGACCGCGGCTGCGCCCTCCTCGTCCTTCGCCGAGTCCCCTCGGTACACGACCCGGCCTTTCAAGACTCTGAATTGCTCCTCAAGTTCAGCGAATTTCTCGGAGCAGATGGTCATCAGGCTACCGATGTGCACTTTCTGCTTCTTTCGCCTGGCCTGCTTGATGACTTCGTCCTTTTCTTGTACCGTCTCTAGGGCCCAGGTGCCTTTGTCAACGAGCCCATCGGCCTCCTTTCTGATCGATGCCAGGGCCGCTGGGCTCGCGAGGGCTTCCCTTCTGTCAAGCAGGCGGGTCACCATTGCGTCGAAATCGCAGCACGGTTCAGGTGGCCTTGGGGCGCTTGACAGCTGCCTGTCGACGTAATCGCCCAGATCTGCTATCATCGCGTCCAGCCTGGCTTCGTCAATCGGTGCGCTGGCACGTTCTGTGGGTTCGCTCGCTGTGACTCCGTCGATGCGGGCTCCGACGTCGGAGTCTGCGATGTCACGGTACGCCTTGTCGAAGCGCTCGCGGCACCCAGGGGAGTGCTTGCCGACGCCGTCTTCGCAGGCCTTGCAGTATATCCCGGGGAAGCCGATGGTCGGGCCAATGCCGTCGATCAGCCTGGAGATGGTGATGCTTGCGTGTCGCTTCGGCGTCGTTCCCTTCACCTCAGTGTTGGTCGCTTCGCCCTGACGCTGTCCGGGTTGGAGCGCCTCTGCGTCGTCGGCGAGGCTATTGGCCGGAG
>JBASXE010000003.1:0-8262 GCA_049276875.1 Roseovarius sp.
CTTGGATCCTCATCGCACACATCAGACGCGTGACACGGCATCTTGCAAGAAATGGAGAACGCTCAATTAGTTTTGAATCAGACTCTCAGGCATGATCAGCTCGAGCCGACTCTCGCTGCGGTTCAGGATCGTACCACCTTCGCTCGTGAGCGTCGCCAGCACGGTTTCGGCGTTGGCGTTGCTCCGAACTTGCCCGGCAAAACGCGCCTCCTCCGGAAACACCCCGCCCTGTGCCTCGAGTTGAAGACGGTATTTATAACCAACGAGCACGGCCGGACCTTCGGTCAAAGTGGCAGTCGTCATGTTTAGCTCCAAAAGCCGGTATTGCGCCGGATTGCGACTTGGCAAACTCACAGCTAAGAAACCCCCGGAAATGCCGGGAGAAACTGCATGGGACAATCCGAACAAAACCTCGATCGCCTCAGCGTGTTGCTGCATGCGCTGCCCACGGAGAACATGCCCATGACGCTCAGCGAGCTGGATGGGTATGTGACCGGCGTTCTGGCCTGTCCGGATATGATTCCACCATCCGAATGGTTGCCGCACGTTTGGGGAGAAACAGGCGAAGCCGAGTTTCCTGACCAGAAGACGGCCGAAGAGACAATCGGTGCCGTCATGGCCCATTACAATTCCGTGGCCGACGCGATCACGCATTCGCTCTGGATTGAGCCTATCTATGAGGTCGATCCCAACAGCGATGAGACCCTCTGGGAACCCTGGGTCGATGGGTTTACCCGCGCGATGGGCCTCAGACCGGATACCTGGTCACACCTGCTGGATACAGCAGATGAAGAAACGCAGGCGACGATGATCTTCATCATGGCGCTGCAAGACATCAACATCGGAAAAAGCAATTTCACGGATGACGAGATCGATGAGATCGACCGTGAGGCTCCCGATCTGATCCCGAACTGCGTGGCGACGATCCTCCACCAATCTCGCCCCGAACTCGCCGGGCAGATTCCGGCCAACCTCCCGGGCCAACCGTTTAAAGCAGGTCCGCGACTCGGCCGGAACGATCCATGTTCCTGCGGTTCGGGCCGCAAATACAAGCAGTGTTGCGGCCGCAACTGAAAGCCAAGGGTCAATTTCATGGGCGCCACCCGCACAGACGCGCGCCAATCTCATTGTGGGCGAGGATCTGGATTTTGGTGTTCTCCGAGAGCACATCGGCGCGCGACGGACGGATTGGCTGAGCCCAATCGCAATCCTCTCGCAGGAAACGGGGCTCAATCCCGCATCCAGCGGTCAAGGCGGCGATCGCGATCAGCAGGATCAGAGGTTTCGACATCATGACGGATATCCCTCGAAGTGGTGAGCGCGCGAATGCGGGCCTCGGCGCGACGGGTTGCGTAGGCCGCCTTGCCAGCCGCCCTGCCCCGCCGCCAGGTGATTGCCAGTGCCGCGATCAGCGCCAGACCGAGGCTGAACCAAAGAGCCACCTGTCGCGACAGCCCTGCCAGAACGCCGGTGATGAACCCAAGCATGCTCACATCGTCCTTCCGCGACGGTGATCCTCGATCCGGGCATGTCGGGCATGCACCGCGCAGACGATCACAACGATAAAGCAGAGCAGGCCAATCCATGGCGCCAATCCTGACAACCGATCGTTCAAGCTGAACAGATCGAACAGCCGCGCCACCCCGTCCTGCGCCGCCTCTGCGTCGGACAGGATCGGTGCGGCCTGTGCCGTCACGGTTCCAACGACACCAAAAAGCCCAATACCGATCTGGGCGTCACTGCCAGCAACAATGCGGCTTCGCTTCGGCATTCCGGCTGCTCGCTCCGGCGAGACAGGTCGCGGCTCTGCTGCCACCAGGGCCTCTTCCAGTGCGACATCGATGATCGGGACCAGCGGCAATGCATGATCATCTCGGAACGCAAGGATCGCGCCCCGCGTTCGTGATCCGAGCAGGCCGTCGGCAACTCCAACCTCATGATAGCCGAGGTCCTTCAGACGTTTCTGAACTTGGCGCACGGACAGGCGCGTGGCCGGCGACACCTGCCCTGCTCGACGAATTCCAAGCAGTTTTGAAACCGGATAGCGCCTGACATTGACCGCATCCCCCTGGTTGCCCCCCAGCCCCCAGACCCAGCCGCCTTCGATCCGATCGACAAAGAAGACATGGCCCTGCCAACTGGAAGATCCTCGTGGGATGATGCCAATGTCGCCGGATTGCGCCTCGGCGATGTCGACCGGCACGCCCCAGGTGAGATAGGAGCGCGCGGTCAGTTTCCGCGTCGAGCGGATCCCGGCCTGTTCCAGGCAGTGGCCCACAAAGGCGGCACACCAGGCCACGCTGTCATGCTCCACCCAATCTTGGCCGACCGTGGCGTACATTTCGAGAATGACCGGGTTGTTTTTCGGCCCGGGACCTTCGGTCAAACCGATGTAAGATTTAGCGATGTCATAAGGGGTCATGGCAATAGCCTCCTTGCCCCGCATGCGAGACAGCGGGTTCCTTGGTTGTGTGGGATGTTCGGATGGTGCCTGGTTTCCGGGTTTACTTTCTCCGGCCAAGCCACGCGCAAATCACGGCCTCAGCACCCCGCGGGCCGAGATAGGCGAGTGTGGCCACTAGCCCGGTGCTGACCGGCTGGGTCAGACCGAGGTAAGTCGCGACTGCTTCGCCAATAATGGCCATGCCGATCGCAACGGGGATTTCCCAGAGCAACTCCTTGCCAAAGAAGCGGCGTCTGCCAAGTTTGACCTCTCCTGAATGGTACATCAGGCGTCCGGTAAAAGCGCCAATCAACGTAGTCAGCGCTCCGCCAAAAAAGCTGTTGATGGTCTCGATGAAGCTGCCGTCGGTCATGGTGGTCTTCCAGATGATTTGGTTTTGTCAGTATGTGCCGCCATCGAGGAACTCCTGCCATGCGCTGTCCTGCGCATCGCGGATCTTCAGAACGGGTGGAGAGATGCTGGTGTCGAACCACAGCATGCCCGGGCGTGTATCGGTCGGCTCAGTCGGCCCGGCATTCGCCGACTGGAGCGCCGCAAGTACCTCGTTGATCCTTGTGCGCACCGCCAGACCGCTGTCGTTTTCGATCACAAAACTATTGGTTTGCGCCATTTCAGAGTTTTCCGTTCTCGATCATAAAGCTCTGCGAGCGTTAGCGTTTGAAGCGCAGCCGAAAGGCAGCGAAGGCGCGCACCTCAGGAACGGAAAGCGCGTTCAAGCCACCTCGTCCGCATGAAGCCGCAGGGCACTGACCACCGGCGTGAACGCGGGATCTTCAGTCCTGAGCCAGGCCCGTGCCTCGATTGCCCGGGCTTCGATTTCATGATTATCGACACGGCCCCAGGGGCCCCAGTTGGGCGCCCCAAGAGGATCGTCATCGGTTTCGCGCACTTCCACGACCACGTCGATCTCCGCCCCTTCCGTGCCGTCAAAATCCGCCCAAGTATCGATCAACTCCGCCCGTGCATCGATCTGATCCAGAAGCGCCAGCGCCGCCACGCTGATCTGGCTGCGCAGTCGTAGTCGGCGGACCGCGGCAAAATCCAGCCCCGCCCCAAAGATGTAGAGGCCTTCCAGCGTGGTGGTGCCGGGCATGCCAGCCTCGTCCGTGCTCGTGGTCAGCCGCAGCGTGCTGCCAACCACGGCGAGATCCGTCGTCCCGCCGGGGAAGACCGGATCGGCCTGCAGACTGTCGATGGGTGCAAAGCTCAGAACCTGCGCCCCCTTGGTGCTGACGGTCGTTACCGGGCCAAGCCGACCGCCGCTGTCCTCGGCCCGGAGCAGATAACTGCCGGGTTTGAGCGGCACCACGGCAATGGCTTCCGATCCCGCCACCCGATCCATGGAATAGCTGTTGGCCCAGGTCGGGATGCTTTCGGTGCTGTGGCGAAGGACGATATTGCCGGCCACACGCACATCCGGATCGGCTGCCCTGGTCCATTTCAGGATGGCAAGACCGCCCGCGGTCTGTAGCGTCACGTTTCGTAGCACCTCGGGCGGAGCAGTGAGCCCGAGGATTTCTGCCTCGCGCGTACGCCAATCGGAGGACACACCCAATACCGAGATCGCCTTGACGCGGAACTTCCAGTGCCCCGGGCTCGCATCGCGTAATTCCAACGTGGTGCCAGAGGTGCGACCATAATCGAGCCAGGCTCCCCCGTCACACTGCCCCTCCAGCTGATACTGGCCGACAAAGCTGGAGGCAGCCGCCGCCCAGGTCACCCGGATCAAAACCTTTGCGCCCCCGCCGTCGCGGGTAACATAAAGCTCCTCGGAGATCTCCGGCCGACCCGGAGCCGCCACAGCAAAGGCCGATGGCAGGTTCGTGCGGGGGGCAGCCGCGTAAATCTGTTCCTCGGACGCGTCCCAATTGTAGATCAGCGGTGAGGTCTCGCGCAGAACCAGTTCCGGCACCAGAAGCGGCGCATCGCCCATCTGCACCAGGTCCAGCCGCATCGACTGCACATCAAAGGGCTTCGCGGCAAAGCCCCAGCGAGCATATTCAAGCTGCACGGTTTCCCCAACGGCCACGGACCAGGCACTCAACTTGCCATCCAGCTTCACGCTCATCTGACGCCGCGCACGCTCGAGCTCGATCTTGGCCAGCCTCTGGGCGGCTGCGGCGGAGATGGTGAACGGCAGCGCAATATCGCGCCAAATCCGTTCGCCGCCATCTTCAGAAAGGTAGACGTCCGAGGCATAAGCCGGAAAGTCGTCTGGCTGCCAGTCATTCTCGGGGCTGACAAACTGCCCGCGCACCGCATTGAAGTTCGAGGCCCGGCTGAGACGCGTGGTGAGTTGCAAACCGCCCTCGCGCAGATCGTCCGCACCAAGCGTGACCTCTGGGATGCGATAAGCCCCTGCCTGCAGCCGCCATCGCCCGCCCTGCCAGATGCAACGCCCGGCCATGGCAGTCAGCATTGCTTCGATGATGGTCTTGGGGCTTTCCGACAGCGTCACAACGCCGTTGCAGCTGTAGCGCGGTTCCGTTCCGCCAGCCGCAAGTGGCACCGTTTCGTCGCAGATATTCGCCGCCTCAACCAGCGCATCGCGGTCGATACCGTCGTCAGCACCGATGCCAGCCCCAATCCCGTAGGTGGTATGCGCCATGTAATCAGCCACGCAGAGGGCGGCATTTTCTGTGTAGACCTGTTCTCCGGAACGCGGATCCAGAATGTCGTCTTTCCCCTCCATGTCGACGGTGATGTTGGGAATGCCGCCCGGAAAGGCGTCCGCATCGTAGGTGAGGCGCAGATAGACCGCGGCGCAGCCTGCCAGACGGTGATTATTCGTCCAGTGCTCGGAGACCTCTTCGACAAGCCCCGCAAAGGCTGTCTGGCCTTCAGCCCCAAGGCGTTTCTCGACTGTGACCTTGCCGGACCAACGTCCCTGTGCTGTGCCGTTGGTGTCGATGGCCTCTTCGCCCTCGAAGTAGATTGCCCCGATCGATTTGACGCGATGGGCCGCCAGCACGATGATCAGATGCAAGTACTGATCCTTGTCGCCATTGGCATGGAGAAAGACGATCACCCCGCCTTTGCGCGCGCGGCCATAGACCATCTCCCGGGGCATCACCGGCTCGCGCACGGTCACGGTGCGTGCCTGCATTGCCACCGTTGGTTGCGGCATGAGCGCTTGTGCAGCCGCCGACAACAGCATCGAGGCGCCGAAGTTCGCCGCGATGCCAATGAGACCGCCGGCCGCCAGCGCGGCCCCGATCCCGCCTGCGGCAAGGGCCGCGCCGCCCAATGCGGCAACCCCAAGAACAACTGGTGGCATGAGGCTCAGACCCTCCAGGCGAGCGAACAGTCGGAGACTGACAAAAAAATGAGGCCGTCCGAGGTAACGAACGCCACTTTGGCACCCACACAGACACCGTACGCCGGCTCTGACCCACCCAAGACCAGATCGCCGCGCTTGGCTTGCAGAACTGTGGACAATGGCGTCCCGAGCAGATCCCGTCCGGCGGCCTCAAGACTGTCCCAACCAAGGCGTTTCATGACGCGATGGGCGCCCAGTGCGGTGCGATAGCGGCCCCGCCAGAGGGCTCCGATGTCCTCGCCGCCGGTCAGGTCACGGCGGAGATCGAATGCCCAGGTTGCGCAATCATGAGTGCCCCAGGAAAAAGGCTTCCCGCGGACACTCTCAACGGCCTGCAACAAGCGGCGTTCCCAATCAGCCACTCTCGCATCCCGCTGCATCTTGCTCTCCTGTAAAGTTCAGATCATTCTCTGCGGCATCCGCGCCTTTGATTTTCCCCACGAGACAGTTGAGATAGCCTGCCCCGAATGCGGCCGGTTCGGGCGCTACTCCAAGACGGGCTTCTGCGAGATCGTAGGCCCCAATACACCGCTACCAACAGCACTTGGGATCATCGCTGCCGATTGCCCGGAAGAGCGGCCCAGCATCACCAACATGCAGGGACGCTGCCGGGCCGGTTATCCGCAATTGGTGCGGATCAATGCCGCCATCTCCTCAAAGCCTTGACGTCACCCACGCCCCCAGGTGATTTCCTTGTCCTGAATGGTCGTGACGTGCTCAAAGCCACGATCGCCGGAGTGAAGCGCCTGCTGACTTTCGTGGGTATAGCGCCAGCTGCGCGGCGTACCCAGATCGATGAGCCGACTTTCATAGCTGATGGTTACGGTACAGCTTTGCGCGTTGTCAGTGATTTCCGGCACATCGAGCCGTCCCTGGAAGGCCTGCACCGGATCGGCAATGACGCTCTGGTCATCGTCGAGCAATCCCAACCAGACCCGTCCCGGCTTGCCCTGCCGCGCTTCCTCGATGGCTATCCCAACCATCTCCAGCGGCACGCCCGAGAGCGAAATCATGGTGCCGCTGGCGACCACATCGCTGGTTTCTTCCAAAGCGCCTATACTGTGAATCGGCATGCAAAAGTGACCCACTTGGGTGGGTTGTGATCATCTAAAACTGACCCACCTGCATTGTTAACGTCCGTGCACTTTGCACGCCAAACCCCAAGAATTTGCCTTGCTGCAACTGCATCTTCGCGTTTCGCCCGACGCAGGTTTCATGTAGAGACGTGGTAATCCTTCTATTGTTGAGACCTCGCCGTTGAAAATCTCTGTCATTACTGCTGTTTACAATTCTGAAGCGACCGTCGGCGAGGCTATTGCCAGCGTCGCTGCTCAAACATACCCGTATGTCGAACACCTTGTTGTTGAGGGGAACTCTGACGACGGTACGGTCGAAGCCATCGAGCGCGCTGGTCACGACCGGATGCGGCTAATCAGCGAGCCAGACGACGGGATCTACGACGCCCTGAACAAGGGCGTGCGGAACGCCACTGGAGATGTCCTCGGCTTCATTCACAGCGACGACTTTCTCGCCCATGACGGGGTGCTGGCACGGATTGCGTCAGCATTTGAAGACCCGGCAGTTGAGGCCGTGTTCAGCGATCTCGTCTATGTCTCCCAGGCAGACACGTCGCGGGTCATTCGGCACTGGTCGACCGGTACGTTCCATCCGCGGCGCTTGAAGTACGGCTGGATGCCCGCCCACCCCACGCTTCACTTGCGGCGCGAGGTCTACGAGCGGTTCGGGACCTATGACAATAACATGCGCATCGCGGCTGATTATGATTTCATCCTGCGGTACTTTTCGCAGGCGACGGGCAAGTCGGTCTATATCCCCGAGGTGCTCTACAAGATGCGGGTTGGCGGTGTCAGCAACCGCAACTGGGCCAAGATCCGCCAGAAGATGGAAGAAGACATGCTGGCGATCCGTCGCAACCGCGTGGGCGGCCTCCATACGCTGGCACTCAAGAACCTCTCGAAGGTCAGCAAGCTGGCGTAAAGCGCTGGCTCAAGGAGCGCGTCTATGCGCGACTGCCAGGCGGGATGCGTGCGTTCGCATATTTCGTCTACCGGTACGTGGTCCGGTTGGGGTTTCTCGATGGCAAGGAAGGCACGGCGTTCCACGTGCTGCAGGGCTTCTGGTATCGGTATCTCGTGGACATGAAGCTTCACGAGGTTCGGCTCTATATGCGGCGCAATGACATCGATGTAGTGGTTGCGATACGAGATGACCAACGAGAAATACATCGGCAACAACGTCTACAACCGCTCCTCCTTCAAGCTGAAGAAGCTGCATGTGGAAAACCCACCCAACATGTGGGTGCGCAAGGAAGGCGCCTTTGAGGGGATCGTGCCGCTCGAGTTCTTCCTGAGGACGTCGTGGCGACGCTGGATCGGGTATGCCGTAGAACCGGTTATCCCAAGACAATCCGGGTCGATCAGGGCAGCGAGTTCATCTCCCGCGACATGGATCTCTGGGC
>JBASXE010000004.1:0-3198 GCA_049276875.1 Roseovarius sp.
GATCAGCATGGCGGCGATCAGGATCCATTTGGCCATATCGCCCAAGGGCTCGAAATTGCCCGCAGGCCCGATGATAGGCCCAAGCCCCGGCCCGACATTGGCAAGGGCCGCCACAGCGCCCGAAAGCGATGTGATGAAATCAAGGCCGGTGAGGGCCAGAGCCACGGCCACCACACCCAGCGTGACGACGAAAAAGACGAAGAACGCCATCACCGAGCTGAGCGTGTCGTCATCCACGGCCCGCCCGGCATAGCGCGGGGTAAAGACGCCATGGGGCGACCGGATGCGCAAAAGCTGCACCTTGATGGAGGCAAAGAGAAGCTGATAGCGAAATATCTTGATCGAGCAGGAGGTGGAGCCCGCGCAGCCCCCGATCAGCCCTGCGAAGAAAATGATGGAAACCGGTAGCGCGCCCCAGTTCATGTAATTTTCGGACGCGTATCCGGTGCCGGTGATGATCGAGATTGTGTTGAACAGCGCAGCGCGGAACGTGGCCTCGGATGGGTTTTCCAACTGTATGAAGCGCCAGAGCGTAAGCACGGCCACGATGACCATGATCGTGCCGAAAAAGGCGCGCACTTGCGGGTCTTGCAGGAGGGGTTTGGCGGTGCCGGCTGTCAGCTGTACGAAGCGGACGAAGGGCAAGGCGGCGAGCACCATGAAAATGGCGGCTACGTAATGTGATGCGGCGGGCAAGGCTCCGAAAGAGCTGTCGTAATTGGCCATGCCTCCGGTGGAGATGGTTGTGAGTGCGTGCACGGTGGCGTCAAACACGTCGAGCCCCGCCGCAAGATAGGCGGTGATGCACAACAGGGTCATGGCGAGATAGATCACCGAGATGCGACTGGCGATTTCTGTGGCGCGCGGAAGGATTTTGCCAAATGTGTCAAAGCCTTCAGCCTTAAAGATCTGCATCCCGCCTACGCGCAGTTCGGGCAGGAAAACCATCGCGACAACAATGATCCCGATCCCGCCCAGCCATTGCATGAGGCCGCGCCACAAAAGCAGGCCCTTGGGCAAGCCATCCAGCCTGCTCATCACGGTGGAGCCAGTGGTCGTGAGGCCCGACATGGCCTCGAAAAACGCATCCGTGAAGTCAAGCTCGCCCGCGCCCAGCATGAATGGCAGCGCGGCAAAGAGCGGCAGAACCACCCAGACGCCTGTGGTCACCAGGAAGGTCTGTTGAATGGTCAGGCCTTCGCCCACGCCGTTCTTGCAGGCCAGAGCGATAAGTCCGCCGATGAGGATCGTGAGAATCGCGCTTTCGGCAAAGACGAACCAATGGCCGCGCCCCTCGGCCAAATCCACCGCAAGCGGCAGCAGCATCGCCAACCCCAGCGCCATGACCGTCAGGCCAATCACATATCCAACCGGGCGCATGTCCAACATTCCGCAGGGTTGGCCGTTGGCCGCTGGGGTGTCAAGCGCGTTTGGCTGTGAAAGGCTTGGCGAGGGAATACAGTGTGTATACACTAGGTATTCAAAGAGGGGGCCGAATCATATGACACGAGATAAAAAGACCCGCGCGCTGGACGATCTGCGGATGCGTATCCTCAGCCTTGGGGTGGCGCCCGGCGCCGATCTGGATGAGGCCGCGCTTTGTGCGCAATACGCCATCTCGCGCACGCCGATGCGTGAGGTTTTTCAACGGTTGGCCGGGGAGGGCTATCTGGAGCTTGGCCAGAACCGCGCGCCCAAAGTAGCGTCTATGGACCTGCCCACGCTGCGGACGTTCTTTCAGACCGCTCCGTTGATCTACGCCAATATCGCAAGGCTCGCCGCCGAGAACCGTCGGGCGGATCAAATAGCCCCCTTGCGCGCCGTGCAGGCGCAGTTTCGCGCCGCAACGGAGGTGGGCGATGCCGGCGCTGCGGCCCTGCTCAACCACAGCTTTCACGCCCAGATCGGGGTGATGTCGCACAACCCCTACCTGCAGATGAGCCTTGGCCGGATGTTGATCGACCACACGCGGTTGAGCCAGACCTTCTACCGACCCTCAAACCCCGAGGATACGGCCCGAATCGCTTCCGCCGCCGATCAGCATGACGCGATGATCGACGCGCTCGAGGCGCATGATGTGGAGGCTGCAACGGCCCTGACGCTAGCCCATTGGGATCTCAGCCGAGACCGTATGGAACGCTTCGTCACACCCGACCCATTGCCGCTGGATATGGCCACACTCAAGGAGACAGCAGATGCGCTTTGACGGGATCTATACCCCCATCGTGACGCCGTATAATGCCGATTTTACCGTGAACGAGACGGCATTGGCGCAGGTGGTGGAGCTGCTTGTGGGGGCGGGCGTGCACGGCATCATCATTGCTGGCACCACGGGCGAATACTACGCGCAGAGCATGCAGGAACGGATGGACCTCATGGCCCGCGTGCACGAAATGATTGCGGGCCGTGTGCCGTCTATCATTGGCACGGGCGATATGCGCACCGAGAATTCCATTGGATATGCCAAAGCGGCAAAGGCCCTGGGCGCGGATGCGATCCTTGTGGCCACACCGCCCTATAGCTGCCCCACCGGGCGCGAGATTGCGCTGCATTGTCTGGCCGTGGACCGGGCGGCCAACCTGCCGGTGATGCTCTACAACTATCCCGGCCGCATGGCGGTGAATATGGATGAGGAGTGTCTCGACCGTCTGGGCCGTTCGCCGAATTTTGCGGCCATCAAGGAAAGTAGCGGTGACATCAACCGTCTGCATATGCTGGCGCGGGATTACCCGCATATCGGGCTGAGCTGTGGGATGGACGACCAGGCGCTGGAGTTCTTCGCATGGGGCGCGCGGTCCTGGGTTTGCGCCGGGTCCAACTTTGCCCCCGAGGCGCATATCGCACTCTGGCAGGCCTGCGCCGTGGAGGGTGATTTCACCAAGGGTCGCGCGATCATGTCCGCGATGCTGCCGCTGATGCGCGTGTTGGAGCAGGGCGGCACGTTTATCCAATGCATCAAACATGGGCTGAGCACGCGTGGCATTGACGCAGGCCCGCCGCGTCGCCCGCTCCATCCGCTGAACAAAGACGAAAAGCGCAAGCTGGAAGAGGTGATCCGCACCATGAACACTGCCATTGCCGCCATCACAGGAGAGGCCACATGACCGAGCTTTTGACCCGTGCGGAATATGCCGCCATCGCCGCCGAGATTGATCTGCCCGCAGCGCCCTATATCGATGGGAAGTTCCGCACAGGCAG
>JBASXE010000005.1:0-2134 GCA_049276875.1 Roseovarius sp.
GTTCATCACTGGGTTCGGGACCCTGGGCGGCAGCTAAAATCGTGGGGTCGCTGCGCGCTGCGAGCATGATGGCCGTGGTCAGGGGCTCCACCAGAAGGCGTACGCCGTAGCCGAGATCCAGCCAGCGGGGTTCATTCGACAGGTTTAAACGCAACATGATCAGTACACCTCGCGGTCGTTGGTCAGGGTGACGGTGCACATCCGGCCCACCACGGGATCGCTGGCCGCCTGCCAATCGAAAGTGGCCTGCACGCCCTGCGGGCCCGAGATCTCGATCCGCGGGCGCGGAAGGTAGACGGCGTGGGCTGTCAGTGTCAGGCTCTCGCCGGTGGGCAGGGCGTAAGAAAACTCCAACTCGCAGGCCTCGCCATTGATCGCCTGTGTCACCAGTGTCTGGTCAGCAAAACGCACGACGACATTGCCCGTCAGGGCAGCAATCGATGGGTCCGCGCCATCGATTTTACCGTCTGCGCGGATGGTTTCGATCCGGTCGAGGTTGTTGGCATAGGTGAGGTCAGCAGAGACAACGTTGCCGATGTTTGATCCGTTCCGCGTGATCGCTCCGTTGAAATGCCCGAAGCGTTTCAACGCGATATTGGTGGGTGTCCCTGCTGCGCTGGTAGAGGTGATCGTCTCACCTTGCGCCACGATGCTGGCCGTGGCCGTCAGCAGCCCGGAGCGCGCCATCTGCCAGTTCAGGCTATCCACCATGCAGCCGGAATACATGGAAAATCGCGGCACCTCGGGCATGCCGGTCTCGACCGAGAATGATGGAAGCGCCCAACTGCCAGAACGGAACTCGTGGGTATAGGGGGCGTCGGCTCCCGTTGTGGTGGGCGCCCCAAATGCTGCCTTCAGCCAGAAGCCAAAAGCTTCCGTATCAATTGGAATGACCACATTCCCATCTGCCGTCACCGCATCCTTGATCGGGGCCTGCGGATCGCGCCCATACCCCAAGAGCTCCGAGGTCTGCAGAGGTTGCTCAGCCCCCAGTGTCGTGCTGGCGAAGGGCATCTTGGAAAAGCCGCTCGTAGGCGGCGTGCCATAGGTGGTCTCAAACGCAAGCGCCATCTGCGCCCGCGCCCCTTGGGCTCGTGCCATGGTATTGTTCCCTCATAGGTTGAAAAACGAAGCGTATGACGCTTGACCCGCGCCTAAATGGCCGCCTACTTGCCGTGTGCTGCCCTAAGGATAACGCGCATGTTCAACTCAAAGCCCACCGACACACCCATTGCCACGCCAGCGATCGACCGGAAGCGGTCCGTAATTGCCGAAGACATCGTGATCGAGGGCAACATCATCTCCCAAGGCATTCTGGAATTTGGCGGGCAGATTAAAGGCGACATCACCGCCGATGCCGTCGTGCTCACCTCGACCGCGCGCGTCCGAGGACGGGTCCGGGCACGCCAGCTCACCATCGATGGCGAACTGCACGGCGCTGCCACAGCCCTGAACGTCAACATCAAGAACGGCGCCCGCGTGAAGGCCAACTTCGCTTATGAGACACTTGAGGTCGCCTCAGGCGCGCAGGTCGTGGGCGAGTACAAGCGGATCAGCGCAGATAGCTTCAAGCTCTAGGGCAGCCGCCCAGCATAGCGTGCACAAGCAGCAAATATGGCGCCCCCAAAAACGCACTTCTGGAGACTTGTCGGTGCGTTGAGCCATAGTGTTGCTGCAAGGAGCACACATGCGGCCACTGCGCGATGACACACAGCTAATACTGGATGGCGAGGTGCGCGTGTACCGCCGCGCCAACAGCAGACGCTGGCAGGCTGCTTTTGTGATTGATGGGCACACAATCCGCATCAGCACGGGCAAGCGCATCCTCGAAGAAGCCAAGGAATACGCCCGTGACGCTTACCTTGAGTACAAGTTCCGGCACAAAAACCAGCTGCCGGTGGTCACCAAGAAGTTCTCCGATGTGGCGCGCTTGGCCATCGCTGATATGCGCAAGCAGCTAGACGTGGATTTGGGCAAGCGCGTGTATGCCGACTACATCGTGTGCATCGAGCGCTATCTGATCCCGGTCTTTGGGGCGCAATATGTGACCTCGATTGATTACGAGAAGATACAGGCCTTCTACGACTGGCGGCGTGAGAAGATGGGCCGTGAGCCCAAGGCCTCCACGCTGAAC
>JBASXE010000006.1:0-5135 GCA_049276875.1 Roseovarius sp.
TCCTCGACAGCTACCGCGCGGATAATGTGATACCCCTCGCTGTTTGTTCCCGGAACGATGGAGTAAAGCGCCGTCAGGTAAATCGGGATCGTGGCATGCTCAAGTTGCATCGCCGCATAGACATGGCGGCGCAAGCTATCGAGGTCTTTGATCTTGTAAAGGCTCATGGTCAGGCTCCTACAGCCGGGGCAATGGCTGACGCGGTCAGACGCGCGATGATGTCCTCGGCGGTGCGCAGACAAATTGCAGCCAATGTAAGTGTGGTGTTGGCGGTACCGATGGTGGGCATAGATCCGGCCCCAGCGAGATACAGGTTCGGATGTTCCCAAGATTGCTGGCGATCATTCACGACGGAATCGACGGCGCTGCTTCCCATCAGATGCGTGCCCGCCCAGTGATTGCCTCCACGTACGACATAGCCCTCGCCGTTATGGGTGACCCAACCCGGCGCCATGGGATCATAGCTGGAATGGTCTTTCGCCCCGACGCGCTGATAGATTTGCTTGGTAAGGCGGCGCGAGAAGGCGACCGTTTCCAACGTGTATTGTGGCAGGTCAAAGCAGACGACAGGCCGCATATTGCCAAGTTGATCGACATAGCGCGGATCAACCGTGATGCGGTTTCCGGGATCTGCGGGAATTTCGATCATGCAGTCGATCAAGACCTGACGCGCAACCGTGTCGATCAACCCCTGCCGCAGGGCCCCACCATAAAGATTGTCGCGATCAACGGCATCGTAAAGGTCGCTGTAGGGGCCGCCCGTGGCCCAGCCCCAGCCATCATTGTGGATCGAAAAGCGCACCGCAGCCATGTTGCGGCGATACTTTCCTGTGCGGATATCTTCGATCCCCGATGTGCAGACCGGACCGCGCATCACACCGATAGGCTTGGGCATCAAAGCCCATGTCAGCAGGTAGCCATGATCCATCAGGTTCCGGCCCATCAGACCATTCAGTCCCGGCAACCCTGAGGCCAGCATCAGACGCGCGTTTTCAACCGCATTTGCGGCAAGCACATAGGTCCGCGCCTTGAACACCCGCGTCGTGGAGCCGGTCAAATCGGGATGGTCATAAGTTTTGGCCTCGATACCTGTGATATGGCCTGTCACCCCATCGACCAGAACCTTGCTCGCAACAGTCCGCGCCAACAAAACAACATTTCCGGTGGCCATGGCCTGAACCAAGGTCCTACGGGCATCGTATTTTGCCTGAACCGGGCAGATCGGCACACAGTTGGTATTGCCTTGGCATCGCTCGCCCATCTCGGCCTGATGGACGCTTACGGCCCCGTTTGGCACAAATCCAGCACCTGCGGCATAGTTCTTGTTCGGAATTCCATTGCGCGCTTGCGGCGTCGTGCGGACCTTGAGTTCAAAGCGTTCCTCTGCCAACTCGACCGTCATGCCATCGACATCGCGCGCCAGCACCTGATCCAAATAGCTGGCTGGCATTTTGTGCATCGGCAAGACATAACCGTCTTCGCCAAAGGTCAGCCCACCGTATTGCTGATCTTCTACATCGCCTGAAACGCCAAGCTCGGCTTCGGCCTGACAGTAATAGGGTTCAAGCTCGTCATACCCAATCGGCCAGTCACGGCCGTGGCCGAAGAGGCTATTCATACGGAAATCGTCAGGCAACATCCGAAGTGCCTTGCCTTCCCAATGCCGCGTTGTACCGCCAAGAACCCGGCTATAGGTGCTGTCGATCTCAAACGGCCCCTTCTGGACGAGATAACCTCGATCATTGATCTCACCGTCGCGCAGGCGAACGTTTTCAAAGTCCCTCGGCATGGGCGCATTCTTCGGGTTGTAATAGGCCGCGTTGTTGTCTTTGCTGGCGGCCCCGTAAAACCGGAAGACGTTTTCGTCATAATCCGACACGGTTATGTCGTTGCCTGACCCGGCTTCGACGACCAACACCTTCAGCCCCTGCAGACCCAACCGTTTCGCGATCAGGGCCCCGCTGACCCCTGATCCAATGACCACGGCATCGAACTGGCTCGAAGCGGCCACGTCTGGATCAATGCTGAAGCGATCACTTGATTGAACTGTCATCTTCGTCTCCTAAGTGCCGCTTTAACTTATTTGGTTGAGGAAGCAGAACGCGCCATCGCAGACTTTTTTGCCGTCCGCGAGCTTGGCCGCTCCGTAGGTGTAGCCTTAGCCGCAAGTTCTTCGATCAAGACCGCAACAATGCCCGTCCACCCAGTCTGGTGCGACGCACCAATGCCTGCCCCAATATCTCCGTGAAAATATTCATAGAAGAGGACGTTATCCTTCCATGCCGGGTCCGACTGCATCTTTTTGGTGCCGCCAAACACGGGCCGGCTGCCTTGGCTGTCGCGCTCAAAAATCGCCACCAAGCGGCGGGATAATTCATCGGCAACCCCCTCAAGGCTCATCATCTGGCCCGAGCCTGTGGGACATTCAACTTTGAATGTATCCCCATAATGCGCGTGATAGGTCCGCAAGGCATCGATCAGGAGATAATTGATCGGCATCCAGATCGGACCGCGCCAATTTGAGTTTCCGCCAAACATTCCGGAATGCGACTCGGCCGGTTGGTAGCCTGCCTCCAGAACCTGGCCAGCGACCTCGATCCGGAACGGTTCGTTCAGGTGGCGCTTTGACATCGAGCGGATGCCAAAATCAGACAGCATCTCATCGGGGTCCAGCATCGGCCGCAACATGCGGGCAAGCTGATCGCGCGACAGGAACGACAGCAAAAGGTCGTCTACATCGACCCCGTCGCCTTCGGTCATGCGATCGAAAAGCTCTTTCTGGTTGTTCTTGAACCATTCGATGCGCTTGGCAAAGTTCGGATTTTCTTCGGACTTTAGTTTGGCAAGGTTGAGGTCCGCCACAGCGATCATCGGAAGAAGGCTGACCAGCGACCGCACCTTAAGCTTTGTGAAGTCATCGCCGACCCGCAGAACATCGTAATACAGGCCATCTTCCTCATCCCACAATTCCGCAGTGTTAGCTGAGACAGCACCGATGTGGTCTATCGCATCTGCGATCAGGGTGAAATGCTGGAAGAACTTCGCAGCAAGTTCGTGATGATCAGGCTCGTCTTCGGCAAGGATCTTTGCCGCCTGCATCATCTGAAGCGCAAAGAATGCCACCCATGTCGTTCCATCGGACTGATAAAGGCGTCCCCCGCCAGGCAAATAACCTGACGACCTGTCGAATACCGAGATGTTGTCCAGACCAAGGAACCCTCCTTGGTAAAGGTTGTTGCCCTCGGCATCTTTTCTGTTCACCCACCACGTGAAATAAAGCAACCCGTGATCAAACAGACGGCGTAGGAAGGATGTGTCGACTTTACCCGTCGTCCTACGTTCGTATTCGACGATTTTCAGCCCCGCCCAAACCTGAACAGGGGGGTTCACATCGTCAAACGCCCATTCATAGGCCGGGATCTGACCATCGGGGCGCATATACCATTCGCGCGTCAATAGAAGGACCTGCTCTTTGGCAAAGTTCAGGTCAGTTCTAGCAAGAACAACCGTATGGAAGGATAAGTCCCAGCTAGCAAACCAGGGATATTCCCATGCATCCGGCATCGAGATGATGTCTTTGGCATAGAAATGACGCCAATCTTTATTCCGACCATATTTGCGGTTGTCGGGCGGCGGAACCTCATCGCCATCCAACCAATCTGAAACCACATAATGAAAGAATTGTTTGGACCACATCATCCCAGCGTGTGCTTGACGCGCGATCATGCGTTGATCGGCACTGGCATTTTCGGGAATACGCGACCCGTAGAATGCATCCGCCTCTGCGATCCTGGTTGCGATCAGTTTATCAGCCCCCTCACCAAGCCCCTTTGCTTCTGTTGCCTGAGAAAGGCGAAGGGTCACCGTGACCGACTTCCTTGCTGGAACGACCCGGTGGTACAAGGCGCTGGCCTTTGTACCCGTCTTTTCAGGGTTAACGCTTGGATCGCCATTCAGGATATGGTCGTTGATCCCATCCTTCGGAAACAGCGGGCCATCCTGTCCATACAAGCGGTGGCGATTTGTGTCATTTTCGCAAAACAAAATGCTGTCAGCCTCTGGGCATGACAGACGCATATCCGGCATCTCTTCATGTGAGATAAATACAGCGCCATCACCATCAGCTTTCAGGTTGGGCCGCTTTGTATCCTGTTTCCAACTCCAGGTATTGCGAAACCATACCGTCGGCAAAAGCCAGATCGGGTGGTCTTCGGGACCATGGTTGTGAGCCGTGATCCGTACTAGTATATCATCGACGCCGCGCTTGGCATATTCGACCGTGACGTCGAAATACCGATCTTCGTTAAAAAGCCCTGTATCTATCAGTTCATACTCATGACCCGCGGAATCTGTGGCCTTGCGCCGCGCGTTCTCGGCCACAAGATCGCCGTAGGGAAAGGCCGCATGTGGGTATTTATACAGCATTTTCATATAGCTGTGTGTGGGCGTAGAGTCTTGGTAATAGTAGTATTCCTTGACGTCCTCTCCATGATTGCCCTGGTCATTGGTCAGGCCAAACAGACGTTCTTTCAGTATCTCGTCCTTTCCGTTCCACAGCGCCAGGGCAAAGCACAGATTCTGACCACTGTCAGACAGGCCAGCGATACCGTCTTCGCCCCAGCGATAGGCTCGCGAGCGGGCATGATCATGCGGGAAGGAATCCCATGCCGTTCCTCCTTCACTATAGTCCTCTCTGACCGTTCCCCACTGACGTTCACTTAGATAGGGGCCGAACAGGCGCCAATCTTCCTTGCCGTTGTCTGCCTGTTGCAGTCTTAGATCTTCAGCGTTCAAGGCCATGGCTCTACCTGTGACTAAAATTGGAAAAAAAGTTCAACTTAAGCTGTGGCATCGGCTGCTCCCCGGTATCGTTCGATGAGGGACCATGCACGCAGTACTTCGGCCACGCTCCAGGCCTGAGCAATACAGCCACGGGGAGCGAACGGAGCGGCGGCTTCGAAAATCTCTCCGATGCAGCCCAAACCTTCGATCCGAAGTTGGTCCGCGAGAGGGCTCAAGATCTCGAGCGCCCGCTCCGGATCTTTGTGTTGATCCAGATGCGCCTCGATAAACGGCCCTATAAGCCACGCCCAGACCGTTCCTTGATGATAGGCCCCGTCGCGCGACGTCTGATC
>JBASXE010000007.1:0-8391 GCA_049276875.1 Roseovarius sp.
AGTGGCCCGCCCGCAAGCATGGTGGACCCAAACGGCGGCTCTGGCGCAAGATCCACCTCGGGATCGACGAAGAAACGCTGGAGATCAGGGCCGACGAAATCACCGGAAGCCACATCGGTGACGCACCCGTCCTGCTCGATCTGTTCAGCCAGATCCCGGAGGACCAAGAAATCGGCAGCGTTACAGCGGATGGCTCCTACGACACCCGCAAGTGCCACGATGCCATCGCGGATCGCGGCTCCCATGCTGTCATCCCGCCCCGCTAGAACTTGAAGCCGTGGAAGACCGTCACTGCCGGTGCCGTGGTTCGAAACGAGGCCTTGCGCGCTGCGAAATACCTCGGCCGGGCCCTTTGGCGACGATGGCGCGGATACCACCGGCGGAGCCGCGTCGAGACGAAGATGCATTGCGTTAAGCTGCTGGGACAGCGGCTCTCGGTACGCGACTTCGATCGTCAGGTTGCAGAGATCCAAATCCGCGCCACGATCCTCAACGGCTTCACAGCTCTTGGCATACCCCTTACCGTAGCCGTAGGCTAAACCCGTCTGCGGTAAGGGGAAGAACGACCTCACGCCGATTTGTGCAACAAAGCCGGAGGAGACGACATGCGTGGACGATATTCAGCCCTGAGCATTCTGGCGCTTGCTGCCGGGGTTGCTGGCGGCATTTATCTGGAAAGACTGTATCTGAACCCCTCCGAAGCGGCCAGCTCAGAGGGGCTGGAAATCCTGTACTGGGTTGCTCCCATGGATGCCAATTTCCGCCAACCTGGTCCGGGTAAATCCCCGATGGGTATGGATCTGGTGCCGGTCTTTGCAGGCGAGGAACCATCGGGTGATCCGGCAGAGGTAAAGCTGTCCGCGGCCGAAATAAACGCAATCGGTGTGCGTACGGCGATCGCACAGATGTCCGAGATTTCCCATCGTATCGATACGGTTGGTTTTGTCGGCTATGACGAACATTTGACAACCCATGTGCATACCCGCGTCGATGGGTGGATCGAAGCGCTGAATGTCCGCGCGGTTGGTGATCCGGTGCGCAAGGGTGACATCCTTTTTGAAATGTTCTCCCCCCAGATAGGAACATCCAGTGGCGATTTGGTACGCGCGGTCGAAGATGGCAACCCGCGCATTCTAGAAGCTGCTCGCAGCAATTTGCGAAGCCTTGGAATGTCCGACGACCAAATCGCAAGGATCGAAGCGAACAGAAAACTGGCGCGCAACATCGAGGTTCTGGCCCCGCAGGACGGCGTGGTCATTTCGCTTGCAGCCGCAGACGGCATGTTCCTTCAACCCGAGGTGCGGGCGGTGTCTTTGACCGATCTCAGCGCCGTGTGGCTTATCGTGGACGTTTTCGAGCGCGATATTGCCCGCATGACCGACGATATGCGCGCAGTGGCACGCTTTGAACATCTGAACGGGCGCACTTTCGAGGGCGTTGTGGATTACGTCTATCCCGAACTTGATCCAGAGACCCGCACGCTGCCCGTGCGCCTGCGTTTTGAAAATTCCGAAGGGCTGTTGCGGCCCAATATGTTTGGCAATGTCAGCCTGATCCCGAACCAAACACGAATGGCCCTGACCGTACCAACCGAAGCGGTTATTCGCACAGGGTCCGCCGAACGGGTCATTTTGAAAACTGGAGAGGGCACCTTCAAGCCGCGCCTGATCACCACCGGTCTGCGCGACAACTTCGGCGGTGGAGGCCGCACCGAGGTCGTGCAAGGCCTCGCACCGGGCGAGGAAGTCGTCGCCTCTGCGCAGTTCCTGATCGACAGCGAAAGTGCGCTGAGTGCAGGACTGATGCGGATGGCACCGACGGATGAGGCCCCCTCGCGCGGCACAGGTGAGTTGATCGCACTCGATGCGGAAACACGGATGGCCACGATTACACACGACGCGCTAGAGGCGTTGGATTGGCCTGCAATGACGTCACAGTTCCCGCTGCGCGCAGATATTCCTCTCAATCGTTTGGCCCCCGGTCAGCAGGTGGCGTTTCGCGCTGCACGTGGCGCGGATGGGCTGCTTGGTCTCATTGAGCTTGGCAACGACGATGGCATCGCCGCCACCGGCACCGGCACGATCACGGCTGTTACGGCGGATGGCAAACTGTCACTTTCTCATGATCCGATCCCGGAACTGGGCTGGCCTTCGATGCAGATGGACATGCCTGTCGCCGGATTCGATGTAGCTCAGGTGCCGCTGGATGAACCGGTCGAGTTTGACTTGTCCAAAGGTGAGGATGGGTTGTTCACTATCGTCGCTGTGCGCACCGAGGGCATGCCTTCTGAAATGGACATGGCGGACTCTGTGCCGATGGGTCAGGCGATAGAAATTATGGCTGCGCCGCCCATAACAGTGTCTGGCGTTATCGAGACAGTGGATCCGACAACGCGTATGGCCACTATCGCACATGGCCCGATTGCCGAGATCGGGATGCCAGGTATGACCATGGGGTTTGCAGTGGACGTGGCACTTGATCCGTCAACGCTGATGACTGGCAAGGAGATGACCCTGACCTTTGCGCGCCCCGATGGCATGACGATGATCCTCGCAGCTGCGGAGCCGGTTGCCCCGCCGATGGAAGTGTCGGGCACGATCAACACTGTCGATCCCGCTGCCGGGATCGCCAATATCACGCACGGCCCGATGATGGATATCGGAATGCCCGGCATGACGATGGACTTTGCGATTGATCCGTCGGTTGATTTGGCTGCTTTGCCAGAAGGTCAGGAAGTTACTCTGCTTCTGAAGCGCAACCCTGACTTCTCGATGACTCTCGTTGGTATCGAGCCTAGGCCAGAGGCGACCCAATGATCCCCGCGATCATTCGCGCTTCTATCGCGAACCGTCTTGTCATTCTGGCGCTTGCAGTGATGATGGCTGCGGTGGGTGTTTGGGCGATCCGGGAAACGCCGGTGGATGCCATCCCGGATCTGTCGGACGTGCAGGTTATTGTGCGCACTCCTTACGCCGGGCAAGCACCTCAGGTGGTCGAAGATCAGATCACTTACCCCATCGCAATAGCCATGCTGGCTGTGCCAGGGGCAAGCGATGTACGTGGATTTTCGTTCTTCGGTGACAGCTATGTTTATGTGGTATTCGAGGACGGAACTGATCTTTATTGGGCGCGCACGCGGGTGCTGGAATATCTTGGCCAGATTACCGCCAACCTGCCTGAGGGTGTATCACCTCAGCTTGGACCGGATGCGACAGGCGTGGGATGGATTTATCAATATGCGCTGATCGACAGGACCGGTGGGCATGATCTGGCCGAGCTGCGCACGATTCAGGACTGGTTCCTGAAGTATGAACTGCAAACGGTCGATGGGGTGTCGGAGGTTGCCACCATCGGTGGGATGGTGAAGCAATATCAGGTCGTCGTCGATCCCAACAAACTACGCGCTTATGACGTGACGCTGGCCCAGATCAGGGAGGCAATTCAGGGCGCGAACCGCGAGACGGGCGGCAGCGTGATCGAGATGGGTGAGGCGGAATTCATGGTCCGCTCGACCGGATACGTGGATGAGCTTGCGGATTTGGCCAAGGCCCCGCTGATGGTGAATGCACGCGGTGCTGCGATCACCTTAGCCGATGTCGCTGACATAAGGCTTGGCCCTGAAATGCGGCGCGGTGTCGGAGAGTTCAACGGTGAGGGTGACGCCGTAGGCGGCGTGGTGATCCTGCGTTGGGGCGGCAATGCGCTGGCGACGATCAAGGCGGTCGAGGCACGGATCGACGAATTGCGCGTCTCCCTCCCGCAGGGGGTTAAGATCGTTACCACCTACAACCGGGCAGGTGTGATTGAGCGCGCCATCGAGAACCTGCAGAAAAAACTGACCGAAGAATTCATCATCGTCATTCTGGTCTGTGCGGCCTTCCTGCTGCACATCCGGTCATCGCTGGTGATCCTGATGTCCCTGCCACTGGGTATCTTCGCGGCCTTCATCATCATGAAACTGCAAGGTGTGAACGCCAACATCATGTCACTGGGGGGCATCGCGATTGCCATCGGCGCGATGGTGGACGCTGCCATTGTAATGATCGAGGCCATGCACAGGCGCCTGGAAAAAGAGAAACTCACGAACGAGAACCGATGGCGGATCGTCAGTGAATGTTCCTCGGAAGTGGGGCCTGCGTTGTTCTATTCGCTGGCGATCATCACCGTCAGCTTTCTGCCGGTTTTCGTGCTTGAAAGTCAGGAAGGACGGCTGTTCAAGCCGCTGGCCTTCACCAAGACCTATGCGATGGCCGCGGCTGCGATCTTGTCGATCACATTGGTGCCTGTGCTGATGGGGTATTTCGTGCGCGGGCGCATTATACCGGAACGCAAGAACCCTCTGAACAGGCTGGTTATCTGGATTTACCGGCCCTTCCTTGATGCTGCCGTCGCATGGCCATGGGCCACAACGATACTGGCGGGTGCGCTTGTAGCCTCCATGTGGTGGCCGCTCCAGCGGATCGGGACAGAGTTTATGCCGGAACTGAACGAGGGTGACTTTCTCTACATGCCGTCGCTTTACCCTGGCGTCTCTATCGGCAAGGCGCGCGAGGTCCTGCAACAATCCGACCGTCTGATTGCAACCGTGCCCGAAGTGCTAACCGTGCATGGCAAGCTGGGCCGGGCCGATACCGCAACGGATCCGGCACCTCTGACAATGATCGAGACGACAATTCAGCTCAAGCCCAAGGCCGACTGGCGACCGGGTGTGACTATGGAGATGATCCGCAACGAACTGGATCGCGTTGTGCAGATACCCGGCGTCACCAATGTCTGGATCCAGCCGATCAAGAACCGCATCGACATGCTGGCGACCGGTATTAAGACTCCGGTGGGTGTCAAGATATCAGGTGCGGATCTGGGGGTGCTCGAACAGATCGGGATCGAGGTGGAACGTATCGTTGCAGACATCGACGGCACGGCCTCTGCTTATGCCGAGCGCCCCATTGGTGGACGCTTTATCGAAATCAACGTCGATCGAGATGCCGCCGCTCGCTACATGATGAGTGTACGCGACATTCAGGACGTGGTGCAGACCGCCATTGGGGGCATGCAGGTATCGGAATCCGTCGAGGGGCTGGAGCGTTTTCCTATCAACCTGCGCTACCCGCAGGAATGGCGCAACAGCCCCGAACGGCTGCGCGATCTACCAGTCGTCACACCGTCTGGTGCGCATATTCCTTTGGGGACACTGGCCGAGATCAAGGTGGTCGACGGGCCCGCCATGATCCGGTCCGAGAACGCGCGCCGCACGGGCTTTGTCTTTATCGACATCGCGGGGCGCGATCTGGGGGGATATGTCAACGAGGCGCGTGCCCTTGTAGCGGATCAGGTCAACTTGCCGCCGGGCTATTCCATCACATGGTCGGGTCAATACGAGTATATCGAGCGGATGCAGGAACGGCTGAAACTGGTCGCGCCTGCTACGCTGCTGATCATCACGTTGATGCTGTTTCTGGCCTTCAACCGCGTGATCGAAGTGGGGATCATCCTGGCCGCGTTGCCGGTCGCACTGGCGGGCGGCGTCTGGTTCCTGTGGTATCTGAGCTTTGATATCTCGGTTGCCGTGCTAGTGGGCTTTATTGCGCTGGCAGGTGTTGCGGTCGAGACGGCGATTGTGATGCTGCTTTACCTCAATCTGGCATGGGAAAAGCGGAAGAAAACAGCCGTGATGGAGCGGCGTGAGATGACCTTTCTGGATGTGGAGGAGGTCGTTTTTGAGGGCGCGCTCTTGCGGGTGCGGCCCAAGGTCATGACCGTCGCCACGATCTTCGCAGGCTTGATTCCCATCATGTACGGCACCGGAACAGGATCCGAGATCATGCAACGGATCGCCGCGCCCATGGTGGGCGGCATGGCCACTGCCACCTTGCTGACGCTCTTTGTCATCCCGTCGATCTTCGTGATCTGGAAAAGGCTGGCCCTGAAACGGGTCAACCGCGAATTGCTGCACCCAGCCAACACACTCAAAGCACCTCAACCGGCAGAGTAAAGCCTGCCAATCAGCCAAACCAAAAAAGGACGACCCATGAAAACTCTCTCTCTTACCTTCTGTGTTCTGGTTCTGACTGCGCCCCTGGCCCTTGGATTCAAACATCAAGTGCAATGATTGATTTGAAGGCCTGGATTTCCTCGACAATGGCTTCGGCGGGTGTTCTCCAACCACGGGTTTTCCTAGCTGCCGTTCTGCGCTTGCGCCCACGTTTTGGCTTCGATTGCCGCAACGCCTCGATCATCGCGTCTTTCAGGCCGCCACGCGGCTGCGCATAAATCTCGGCATAGATCGTCTCATGGCTGACATGGGCAGCAGGGTCATCGGGTTTCATGCGCCGCAGTCTGTTCGCGATCTGCTTGGGAGACCAATGCAGATGTACACGCTTGCCGTGAACAAAACGGTAGAGGTCGCCACCCTCGACCAGCTTGCGCTTGCGTCGACAGCGTGCGCGGCGCAGATCATAGACACGACGCGCCGCCTGCGGGCAGTAACTGCCATCGTCCTGACGACCACGCGCAAGCTCCCGGCAGATCGTGCTGGCGGGCCGGCCAAGAAGGTTGCCGATACCTTGCTGACTATTGCCCCGTTGGTGCTCGGCGAAAATCACGCCACGCTCCTCACTGCCGAGGTGCTTACTTAGTCTGTCCATCGCAACATCCTATGCCCTGCGGGCTTCAGGTGTTGCACTTGAAACTTGAGCCCAAGCCTGCAATCCAACTTGACAATGATAAACAGGCGATCATATGGAAAGGCGTTGATAAATTATCTACAAAAATTTATGTAGTGTAATTGTTGCGCCAAAGCACTAACCATAAAATAATGGAAGCGACCAATGAGTTCCTCTCTACTATACAGCCGCCGCTCAGTAGTGGCCTCGCTGGCATCCATATCTATGTTGCCTTCGGCGCTTTCAGCCAGCTCCGCCTCACCAGGCTCTCTGAGCGGCGCTAACCTGACATTCTACGTTTCCGATGAGCGTGGAGATATGGCGTTTACATCCGCAGACTTGATACAGGCCAATCTGGCGGCGTCTACAGGTGCTAACGTTCGCGTTATCGCAATGCCAGGCAGAGGCGGAAATGCTGCGTTGCAAGCCGTAGCTGAGAGTGCCGATGGAGAACTGGCCTTTGCTGCCGTAGATTTGCTATCTTTGCAAGTTTGGGAAGCTGTATTGCCTGCGAGCTCGCAACTAGAAAAAGTGCGCGCGGCCGGATTGCTGTGCAAAGGAATGACCGCATGTTTGTTGGTAGGGCAAGGATCGTCATATGGCTCCGCAAATGAATTGATCGCAGCTTCCAAAACTCGCTCTGTGAAGGTTGGCCATGTAGGTCGCCTCACTCAAATGGGCCCACCTTTGGGGCTTTTAGAAGTCAGTACCGACACTGAATTTCATGATGTCACATACAGCAACAAGGAAGCTGTTATAGCTGCATTGCAAGAGGGCGCAATAGATGCAGCCATTCTTGATACAATGGATGTCATGGGGTTCAAAAAACTTGGGGTGCCAGTACAGCCCTTGTTAACATTTGGCGGCGAACGCAACCCGCATTTGGATGTCCAAACACTAAGGGAGCTAGCTACAGGGACGGATAGCAAAAACACAGCCGTTGCGTGTGGCGCAGCGTTATTTTATTCGGCAAATATGGATACTAAACTGGCAGAATCTGTCATTGGTGAAATACAACGAACAATGCAGAGCCAAGAAGTTTTGGACCTAGCTAAAATGAGGCCCTTTCCACTGCACTTTGGGGCAACAAAGGATTTTGATGAAGCGTTCAATAGAAACTCACGCATCATTGGTCTAGTAAAAAACCGTCTGTTTGTGAGCTGAACATGGGTTTAGTGTGCAACTCATGAATTGGGGTCAGGACCCATAAAGCCGCTTGAGGCTGCTCTGGGTCAGTGGTTCAAGCTCCCAAACAGAGGGGGCATGTTGAGCGATTATTTCTGGCTGACTGACGAACAGACATAACGACTGCGGCCGTTCTTTCCGAAGTCACGTGGCTTGCCTCCCGTCGATGACAGACGTGCGCTGAATGGAATAATCTACATCAAGAAGAATGGGTTGCAGTAGAGGGAAGCGCCCGCCGTGTTATGGACCACCGAAGGCGCTCTACAACCGGTTCGTTCGCTGGTCGCGCATGGGCGTCTTTGCGCGGATCTTCGTGGAACTCGCCCAGCCGGGGCCTGAGGGCGAGGTGGTCATGATCTACAGCACTCACCTCAAGGCCCACCGCACGGCGGTAAGCCTCTCAAAAGGGGAACCCGGACGCGGGCCATCGGACGGACAAAAGGCAGGCTGAACTCGAAGCTGCACATGGTTTGCGGGGGGCTGGGACGGCCGCTGACCTTCTTCCTGTCGCCCGGTCAGATGAGTGACGCGAAGGGCGCCCTGG
>JBASXE010000008.1:0-2524 GCA_049276875.1 Roseovarius sp.
CCTTGATGGCGATGTGGCGGCCGCAACCGACGTGATGGAGGGGCATCTGGCCCGCTCGCTGCGCCGAAGGCTCAAGGCCGCGTCGCTGACACCCACCGCCACGCCCGCCCCGCGGGAGTGAGGCCGCAAACGGCCCGAACACTTATTCCATCAGGAGGAGGAACGAACACATGAAACCCTTTAGCACGACGATACTGGCGGGCGGTCTGGCACTTGCCATGGCAGGTCCGGCGCTGGCCGAGCGCGAATTGACGCTTGGGATGCAGGACAATGAAGTCTCCAACCTTTACGCCGGTGCGCAGGCGATGGCGGCAACGCTGACCGAAGTGTCCGGCGGCGAGCTGACGCTGAGCATTTTCCCGTCGTCCCAACTGGGCGATTTCCGCGCCATGGTGGCACAGGTGCAGGCAGGCGAATTGGACATGGTCACCGTCGGCTACCCCGACATGAGCTACGTCATCCCCGAGCTGAACCTGATCGGCGCTCCCTATGTGGCCGATGATTTCGCGCATCTGCAGGAAATCGTAGGCGGCGAATGGGGTCAAGAGATGTCGGCCCGCTTCGAGGAACAGGGCATCCACATGCTCGACCTGTGGTATTACGGCACGCGGCAGACCACGTCGAACCGGCCCATCGAAAGCATGGCCGATATGGCAGGCCTCAGGATGCGCACGCCCAACGTGCCGTTTCTGATCGCATATGCCGAGAATGTCGGGGCAACCCCTGCCCCCGTCGCCTTTGCCGAGGTCTACCTTGCGCTCCAGACCAATCAGGTCGACGCGCAGGAAAACCCGCTGCCCACCATCGAAGCCATGAAGTTCTACGAGGTGCAAAGCCATGTCGCGATCACCAACCACTTCATCGCCTCAATCGCCCTGATGATCTCGAACGAACTGTGGGGCAGCCTGTCCGCGGATGAGCAGGGTTGGATTGCAGCTGCCGTTGCTGCTGGGGGTGAGGAAAACAACAGCCGCACCATCGCTGCCGAGGCAGGATTGTTGTCCACCTTCGAAGGGCGTGGGCTGACTGTAACCCAGCCCGATCTTGCGCCCTTCCGTGCAGCGATGCAGCCCTATTACGACACGCTCGAGGCCGAATTTGGTGCAGGCGCCATCGCCCGTGTCCGCGGCCGCGACTGACCTCAACAACGGGCCGCGCGCAGCCTTGTGTGCGGCCCCCACTTTCCCTGCCCCAAGGATATCTGCCCATGCGGCCAAGCCAAAGATATAGCCCCGAGGGGACAGTCTCTGCCATCTTTCTGCTGATCTTGATCGGGATTGTCGCGGTGCAGATCTTGGGCCGCACGCCACTGATGCAAGGCCCCGTCTGGACCGAAGAGGCAGCGCGCTGGGTCTGGGTTTGGATGGCCTTTCTCGGCATCGCCGAAGTAGAGCGCCAGAACCGCCACCTGCGAATGGGCTTTCTGGGCGCGATGTTGCCGCGCCGCATTCGCACCGTTGTCTTTACCGGTGTCGATCTTGCCTATTTGGGCGTCATGGCGCAGCTCTGCTGGGTCGGCTGGCAGACCGTCGAACGCACGCTTGATACCGCATCCGTCACCCTGCCGCTGCCCACCGCGGCACTTTACGGATCGGCCTTCTTGTCGTCGATCCTTGTCATCCATCGGATCGTGCGGCGCATCCTGGCAGGCGAAAGCGGCAATATCGACGGGAGTGAGGTCCTGTGACTCTCCTCGTTATCGGTGGCCTGTGGCTTGTCCTCATGCTGGTGGGCGTGCCCATCGGGATCGCCATGATCTTCGTCTCTCTCGGCTATTTCTGGTATGCTGGCCGTGGCATGTTTTTGGCCGTGCAGCGCATGGTTGACGGGCTTGACAGTTTTCCCCTACTGGCTGTGCCGCTCTTCATTCTGGCGGCCGCCATTCTGAATTCGGCAGGCATCACCAACCATCTTTTCGGCTTTGCGCGCGCTCTTGTCGGCCATGTGCGCGGCGGGTTGGGTCATGTGAACGTTCTGGCATCACTGTTCTTTTCGGGCATGTCGGGATCGGCCTTGGCCGATGCCGGAGGCTTGGGAAAAATGGAAATCGAGGCGATGCGCAAAGCGGGCTACGATGATGATTTCTCGGGCTCGATTACGGCGGCGTCTTCGATCATCGGGCCGCTGGTGCCGCCTTCGATCACCATGGTGCTTTATGGGGTGATCGCCAATGTCTCGATCGGTCAGATGTTTCTGGGCGGCGTGGTGCCGGGGGTGCTGTGTGCCGTGGCGCTGATGGTCATGATCTCCATCATCGCACGGCGGCGCGACTATCCGCGCGACCCACGCCAAAGCCTGCCTGAAATCAGCCGACTGTTCTGGAAATCGCTGCCCGCGCTTCTGACGCCCTTGGTGATCATCGGCGGCATCTTCTCGGGCTATTTCTCACCGACCGAGGCCGCGGCGGTCACCGTGCTTTACGCCATTCTGATCGACCTTGTGTTTTACCGCGAACTGACATGGCGCAGGCTGTGGGATGCGGTTTACGAGACCTCGGCCACCGCCGCCTCGATCGCTACAATCG
>JBASXE010000009.1:0-3053 GCA_049276875.1 Roseovarius sp.
GATCAAAGGCTTCGCCATTTTCGATCTCCTTGTTGGGGACGGCACCAATCGCTCTTGGAACAGGGCAACACAGGCAGGAGTTCGAAGTGAATGACACATGACCAAGGGACCGCGTTCCTGAATACATATCTTTCCTGGAAAACAAAATGATGACGCGTGATTCCGCTATTCGGGAATACAATGTCGGCCAAGCCGTCGTGCACCCCTGGCATCTGGACCAGTTCGGGCACATGAACGTCCGCTGGTATGCCCATTTCTTCGATGATGCGTCTCTCCAGTTTCTGGCGCTGTTGCGGCTAAGTGGTGGGAACGGGGCACTGTCGCATTGCGTGACGGCCCGCGCCACCACAAGTTTTTCTGCCGAGGTTATGGCTGGAACCTGCATTCGCATTCTCGGATCGATAGCCAAGATCGGAACGAAAAGTGTGACACTGGAATTTCGTATGATCGATGCGCTGAGCGCCCGTGATTACGCCCATTGTGAAACCGTAGAGGTTTTCGTCGATGCGCAGACGCACCAATCGATCGAAATCCCTTCAGAAATCCGTTGCGGGCTCGAAAAAAGCCGCTTCCTAGACGAGACCAGAGGAGACACCAAATGAACCTGAATCCATTTATCACTTGCGCCGTAACTGGTGCCGGGGGCGGGCCGAAAAAGAATCCAAATGTGCCTGTGACGCCCGAGCAAATCGCGAATGACGTTCTGGCTGTGGCCGAGGCTGGCGCAGCTGTTGCGCACATTCATGTCCGCGATCCTGAAACGACCGAAGGCTCGCGGGACACGGCGCTTTATGCCGAAGTGATCGAACGCGTGCGTGATCGCAACAAAGACATCATTATCAATACGACAGCCGGAATGGGCGGTGATTTGATATTCGGGGCAGAGGCACCCTTACCCCCCCAACCGGGATCGGATCTTGTCAGCCAAAAAGAGCGCCTTGCGCATGTCGAGGCACTCCGCCCCGACATTTGTACCCTCGACTGCGGCTCTTACAACGTGGGGGAGGGGAACCTTGTCTACATTTCGACATCCGATCAAATTCGGGAGGGCGCGGCTTTGATCCGTGGTTTGGGCGTCAAGCCCGAGCTGGAGATCTTCGATCTTGGTCATTTGGATTTTGTCTGCAAGCTCATACGTGAAGGTGCATTTGACGGCCCCGTGATGCTTCAGTTCTGCCTCGGTGTAGCATTTGGTGCCCCTGCAACTCCGGCTGCCATGAAAATAATGGCCGATACGGTTCAAGGGCTGGACGTGATTTGGTCCGCCTTTGGGGTCGCACACATGCAGCTTCCCATGGTCGCTCAATCCATCCTTTTGGGTGGCAACGTGCGTGTCGGTCTCGAAGATAACATCTGGCTTTCTCGCGGGGTTCCGGCCACCAATGTGGACTTGGTGAACCGCGCACGGACGATCATTGAGGCAATGGGAGGCACTGTGATGGACGCCGCGGGCACCCGCGAAAAGCTGCGGCTGGCGTGACGGAGCTTACCGGCAAGCGCGCGATCATCACGGCCGGGGCGGCGGGGATTGGGTGGGTCACGGCCGAACGTTTCATCAAGGCAGGGGCAAATGTCGCCGTTTGTGATATCGACCAGGCTGCCGTGGATGACTTTAATCGCCAGTTTCCTCAGGCAAGGGCGGTAATTTGCGATGTGGCAAACCCTGCCGCAGTCGATGCGGCTTTTGCGGAAATGTCAGAGGCGCTTGGCGGTGTCGACATTCTTGTAAACAACGCAGGTTCGGCCGGGCCAACTGCTGGAATTGAGGATATCGACCCCGAAAACTGGCAGAGAACGCTCGATATCAACCTGTTCTCGCAGTTCCTGTTCACGCGCGCCGTCGTTCCGGGAATGAAGGCCCAGAAGTCAGGCGTGATCGTGAACATGTCCTCAGCCGCAGGCCGGCTCGGGATGCCAATGCGAACGCCCTACGTGGCCGCAAAATGGGCCACAATCGGGTTGACGCAATCGCTTGCGATGGAGTTGGGGGCGTTCAACATCCGCGTGAACGCAATCCTACCGGGATCGGTGCGGGGCGATCGCATGGACCGTGTCATGAGGGCACGCGCGGAGGCAACAGGTCTAAGCTTGGCCGAAGTCGAAGCGGAAGAAACAGGGGCGATTTCGCTGGGTCGTATGATCAACCCTGAAGAGATAGCCGATATGATCACATTCATCAGCTCTGATCTTGGTGTTTCAATTTCTGGCCAGTCGATTGGGGTTTGTGGCAATACCGAGGTACTTAGATAGCTTCTGACCTTCACAAGAGATCACTCCGATAGTGCCTTGTTGCGAGCAGGCACGATCCCGTATCGGACGCTTTCAGTTCGTAACGATGGGCCCATCTGTGCGCTTTGTATCAGGCATTGCATGGAATGTGACAGACAACCAACTCTCTTGGGGCCAGATTTCTGAAAAGGTCCATGACCGGATAAACAACAAGCTTGGAGGCCACGCCATGAAGGGCGAAACCATTGTTCCGAACGACAGACGTGCAATTTACGATGCCAATAAATACTCAGCGGCGATCCGGTCGGGTGATCTGCTATTTTGCTCCGGACATGTCGGTTGCCACATGGACGGGACACCAGAGCCTGACTTGGCAAAACAGATTGATCTGGCGTTTCAGAACCTGATCGGCACGTTAGGCGAAGCTGGTTGCACACTTGACGATATTATCGACGTAACGACATTCCACACGGATCCCGAAGCTCAGTTTGACACAATAATGGAAGTCCGGGACAGATACGTAAAAGGCCCCGATTATCCAAACTGGACAGCGGTTGGCGTCACTTGGCTGAATGGTTTCGACTTTGAAATGAAGGTCATTGCGCGCATCAAATGAACCGGTTCAACGCCGCGGGGCAGGGCGTCACCTACAGGTTCTGACGAAAGCCTTGTGGCGTTGTGCCCCGATGTTTTCGAAAGGTTCGTGTGAAATGGCTTTGGCTTGAAAAGCCCGCTGTATAAGCGATCTCAGCAAGGCTAAGATCGGTCGATCTCAGCAGATATTCCGCCCATTCGATCCGCTCACGCAGGACATACTGATAGGG
>JBASXE010000010.1:0-8510 GCA_049276875.1 Roseovarius sp.
GACCTCGGCCGCCCACGCGCGCGTGGCGCTGCGCAGCACGATCCGGGCCTTGCCCGCATCCTCGCCTTCGCCCATTTCCGTCACCCCCACCACATCGCCGGTGCGCAGCCCTGCGCGCAGGGCCTCAGGACTCAGCCCCAGACGCGGGGCCAGAAAATCGGGATCAACGGTGATCTGCTCATCCTGCCAGCTCAGAACACCCGGCGGCACAGGACGGTGGAACGTGGGCTTTGAGGTCGCTTCGCCCGGCACGGGTGATGCGCCACCGCCGCGCTGATAAAACGGATTGCTGCCCGCATCATGGTCCGTGAGGTCCACGATCTCGCCAATCGATGGCAAGGCCGCGCGCAGCATCCGCTCCACCCCCTCGCGCAGAGTGGCCGAGGACGCAGCACAGCCCTGACAGCCGCCCGACATCCGCAGATAAACCGTCCCGCCCGAGACACGCTCGGCCGCGATATGCCCGCCATGGGCCGCCACAGACGGGTTCACCTGCCGCTCCAGAAGCTCCTCGACGGCGCGCAAAAGCTCCGCATCCGCATCCACCGGGGCGGCCTGCCCCAGAGGCGTGTCACATGTGTCCAGCACCTCGCGGATTGTGGCGGCGATGGCGGGTTTCAAACTGACCCACTCAGCGCCTTCCTCCTTGCGCACCCAGATCGTGGCACCTGACACTTCGACATCACACAGGCCACCGATGGCGAAAAGCGCGTCCGGCAAAGGCGCGCCCGCGCCCGCCGCCACAAACCGGGCGGGCGCACCATCTTGCAGGGCCGCGTCCAGCAGGAAGCCCATAACCTGCGCGTCATTGGCCGAGCTTTGCGCCTGGATGCGCCGCCGGGTGCGGCTCTCAGACATCCTCAACCTCCGCGCCCTGCATCGCATGCAGTTGCTTGAACGTATAAATCCCAGTGTCGTGGCCATCGCTGAAGGCGAACCCAAGCGCGTAATTTCCAACGCTCCAGATCCGCGTGGCCTTGAGATCAAGCGGCACGGTTTGCGGATCAAGAAGGGGTTTGCCCGTCACCTCATCGCGGCACTTGGCGCAGCGGCACGCCAGCCGCACATCGCGCACGCCCAAGCGCTGCACCTGCCCATCGGCCCAACCAAGCACAAGCCCCGCCGCGTCGTGATCGAGCGACAAAAGCCAGTCCGGCGTGCCATCGCGCGCAGCCTCAGGGGCCGGTGCGGGCTTGCCGCTGTCATCACCAATCGTCCATGCGAAAGGCGTGGCGATACCCGCCGCCGTGCTCACCCCGGCGAGTGCTGCCGCGATGTTGCGATAGGCCTCTGCTGCCGGGCTGCCCGGGGCGGATTTCACCAACGGCGTGCCCGCATCGCCCGAATCCACCACACCGGGATCAAGCGGCACCTTGCCGAGAAATGCCACGCCCAGCTCCGTCGCAATGGCCTCGCCGCCGCCATCGTGAAAGATATGCGTCACGGTCGCGCAGGTTGGGCAGGTGAAGCCGCTCATATTCTCGATCACGCCCAATATGGGCACCTTGACCTGCTCCATCATCCGCAAGCCGCGCCGGGCGATCTTGAGGCTGACATCCTGCGGCGTGCTGACCACCACGGCCCCGGACAGGGGAAAGGCCTGCGCCAGCGTCAGTTGGATATCCCCCGTGCCGGGCGGCAGATCCAGCAGCAGAAGGTCGAGCGTGCCCCAATCCACCTGCCCCACAAACATTTGCAGATATTTCGTCACCATCGGCCCGCGCAGGATGGCGGGCGCATCATCATCGCTGAGCATGGCCATGGACATGACCTTGACCCCGTGGCCCTCGGCGGGCGTGACCTTGCCGTTGGGCGACATCTGCGGCTTGCCGCTCTGCACGATGCCGAGCATGCCCGGAATGGACGGGCCGTAGATGTCGGCGTCCACGATCCCCACACGCAGGCCCGATTCCGCGAGCGCCACCGCGATATTGGCGGTGACGGTGGATTTGCCCACGCCGCCCTTGCCGCTGCTGATGGCGATCATCCGGGGCATGTCACTTGCGCCGCCCGGCTGGACTGCGCTGGCTGTGTCACGCTCTGTCATTGGGTCTGTCCTTTTGTATTTACGTCTGAGTTACGTGTGGTCGGGCGCGCGTCTTAGGGGCCGCTATAACTGGCGCAGAGCATGTCGATCTCATCCACCCCGAGGGCAGCGTCCATGCAAGCGCAAAATCCGGTGTCGCCCGAGGCCGCGAAATGCGTGCAATCACGGCAGGTGCCAAACGCGGGCGCGCTCTTGAGACTGGCAAGCCCCGAGGCCAGCCGTGAGAGGGTCGCGAGAAACGCCGCACGCTCCGCCCGGCCCAAAGCTCTTAGAAGTCCGCTCAGATCGCCCAAGGGATCGTGTGCCAGAAGGTGCCACCCCGGCTCGGTCAGATCAAACCGCACGCTGCGTCCATCCGTGGGCGATGGGCGGCGCGTGATCAGGCCGCGCGCTTCAAGCACCTTGATCACCTGAGACGCGGTGCCGCGTGTCGTGGCCTGAAAGCTGGCGAAGGCCGAGGGCGTGCGCGTTCTGGCATTGGCGCGCGCGAAAAACCGCAAGCAGGCCCATTGCACCGCCGTAAGGCCCGCCCGCGCATCCTCGCTGCGCGATGCGCGGCCGATATGCACGAGCAATTCTGCAATACGGTCTGGGGAGGCGGATGCGTCTTTCATGAGGATTTGATAGCGAAGCGAAACCATATTAGCAATGCGACATGACGCCTTGTGGGGCCTCTCTTCACCTCACATAGCGCCCGCCACCACCGGTCGGCGCACCGCCGTATCTTTGCATTAAAAAGAACACAGCCGCGCAAACCAACTGCTACAAAATATTTGATATAGATGAAAATGGGCGGATTGGCGTTGCAACACGTTCGGTCTTCATGTTCGCCACCTGACAATAGCTTCGTAGTCTACCTCTGGTGTGCCGATGTTGTTCCGAGGGACAGCTATCCGGACAAAGCGGAATTCTTGATGTCAGCGGGCGGGAGTAAGAAAGGCATAACGATATGCGATTGCAACGCCGCCGGCTCCACCCACAACATTTCCCAATGTGACCCAAACCAAATTCGTCACGACCTTTTCGACAGACACAGCGGAACCAGCGAACCACGCCTGAGGAAAGAAATACATGTTTGCGACGGAATGCTCGAGCCCAAGCAATACGAAGCCGCTGATTGGCCAAAGTATCGCCAGCACCTTTCCTGCAACCGTCCGAGCGGCAAAAGTTAACCAAATTGCGAGACACACCAGCGCGTTGCACAATGCGCCTCGAACGAATGCTTCGAGTGGGTCCAATTTGGCTTTGCCTTGCACGATAGACACGGCCGTATCACCTAATGCTCCCTGCAAAATACCAGAAAACCCAAAAGCAACGGCAAGTCCCGCCGCGCCTGCTAGGTTTCCCAGATAAACAATTCCCCAGCTTCGCAACAATTGGCGTGCAGATATTTTTCGGTCGACAGCGGCCATGACCATCAGAGCATTCCCCGTGAACAACTCCGCGCCGCCAACCACAACCAAAATAAGACCCAGCGAAAACACCATGCCCCCAAGCAGCCTTGCAGGTCCAAATGCCGGGTCAACTCCAGACATTACGGCTGTGTAAGCGGCCCCGCCGAATCCGATAAAGGCGCCTGCAAGGATGGCGAGCACAAACATCTGAAACATCGGAAGCTGTGCCTTGGTGACACCGACCTCTTCTACCAGAATTGCGATTTTTGCGGGCTTGTAAGCATCAAAGCTTTCTTCATCAGTCATGTTGCCGACTATAGATTATCACGAAGAGAACAAAAGTTTGTTTTGGGCGCGCGGCTGTCATCGACAGTTTCGATCAGTGCTGTTGGATCAGTGTCCGCTACCTGCGTCCATTGGGAATCTTACATCGGGTGGGCAAAATCAATTTTGTAGTGCTCCAATCCGATCGGATCGTGGACTCCTCCCAGACGTTGCACTTTTGCTAGAAACGGTGAGGGCAGTGCAACTCCTGCTATCCGTGTTGCCGCTTACGCTGGCAAGGACGCGCTTTTGCGGTTGGCGTGAAGCTGGGCTTCCGCTTCTAAAGGCCTTTCAGAGCGACACACAAAGCCCCGCCAGCCAAGCGCTGCGCGGGGCTTTTTCGTGTGGGGCGCAGAGATCAACCACGCATTGCGTGGGGGTCGGGCCCCCTGTCACGAGGGCCAGACGCCCAGAATGTGGTTTTTTTGTAACGCGCCACCCGCTTTGCCCCCCCCTTCCCGCCAGTGACGCCGCGTAAATGTTTGTGCACTTGACGCAATTTCGTAAAAGCAATCCAGTTCTTGGAGGAGCGTAACAATTAAATTAAACATCCTGAGCAGTGCCGCGGCGCTAACCCTCATTGCCGGTGCTGCAACCGCCGGTGGTATCCAACGCGACGGTGACCGCTCGCAGATTCTGTTTGAAAAGGGCGAAAACTATCTTGAGTTTTCGGCAACCCAAGTCAGCCCAAGCGTTCGGTCGACATCTGCGGCCCTCGGCGGCCCGACCCCAAACGTTCAACAGAGCTACCAAACCTTCCATCTTGGCTACAAGCGCGAGGTCAACGAGCAACTGACGTTCGCACTTTTGGCGCAGGAATTGGTGGGGGCGGACGTGAACTATCCGGTTACCGGTGCTACCGGCGCGTTTTTTCAAGGTGGCACAGCGACTGTCGACTCGATGGCCGTGACAGGCCTTGTGAAGTATCAATTCAACGACCGCTTCAGCGCCTATGGCGGCCTGCGTGTGCAGAGCCTGCAAGGCAACGTCTCGATCCCTGCCATTGGCGGCTATACCCTGACCGTTGGGAACGATTACCAAGCCGGTTATGTGCTGGGTGCAGCTTATCAGATCCCTGATATCGCACTGAAGGTCGCGCTGACCTACGAGTCCGAGATCGAGCATGAGTTCCGCGACAATGCGGGCACTCCGTTCAAAGTGAAAACCCCTCAGGCCGCAACGCTGCATTTGCAGTCCGGTGTGGCACAAAACACCATCGTCTTCGGCTCCGCGCGTTGGCAGGAATGGACCGCATTCCGGATCGCGCCGGCCGATTTCCCGCTCTTCCCATTACCAATCGCAAGCGAGCCTTCGGATATCTGGACCTATGAGATCGGTGTCGGCCACCGCTTCAACGAGAACTGGGCTGGCTCCTTCACAATCGGGTATGAAGAAGACCAAGGCGATATCGTGGGCAACCTCTCGGGCCGCGATGGTTTTGTGAGCTACGGGGTTGGCTTCAAATACTCGGCAGAGACTTATGATGTGTCCGCAGGTGTCAAATATATCAACATCGGTAGTGCCACGACAGCGCTCGCTGGCTCCAACTTCACGGGCAACGAGGCGATTGCCTTCGGCGTGAAAATGGGATTCCGCTTCTAAACCCACCTTGTTTGAGACAAAGAGCCCCGCCAGCCAATGCGCTGCGCGGGGCTTTTTCTTGGGGGCCGTCCGTCCGCACGCATATTGGATTTGACGCGGGTCCGCCCCACGCTTACCACGTAAGGCCACAGCCAGAAGGCCGCGCCGATGATCTATCCAACCGCAAAAGCATGGCGCGACGCGCCGCATAAACGAGTGCTGTTCTACGGCATGTCCGGCCTTGGCAAGACGCATGTGTCCAACATGCTGCGCGCGGGGGGCGAGTGGTTCCACTATTCCATCGATTACCGGATCGGCACGCGCTATATGGGCGAACTTATCGCCGACAATGCCAAGCGCCACGCGATGCAGGTGCCGTTCCTGCGCGAGTTGCTGCTCACCGATTCGATCTATATCGGCTCCAACATTACCTTCGACAACCTCGCGCCCGTCTCCACCTATCTGGGCAAGCCGGGCGACCCTGCACGCGGCGGCCTGCCGATCCAGACATACCGCCACCGTCAGGAGGAATTTCGCCGGGCAGAAATTGCAGCCCTGCGCGATACGGCGCATTTCATCTCCCGTTCGAGCGCGCTTTATGGCTACCCGCATTTCATCTGCGACACGGGTGGCTCAATCTGCGAATGGGTGGACGGAACTGACCCAAACGATCCCCTGCTGACCGAGCTTGCCTCCCAGTGCCTTCTGGTGCGCCTTGAAGGCGATGCGGCACATACTGCCGAACTGATCCGCCGCTTTGATCGCGCCCCCAAGCCGATGGCCTATCAGCCCGCGTTTCTGGACGCGGCTTGGGCCGAATACCTCACTGAAAAGAACTGCGGCGAAGGCGATGTCGATCCCGATAGCTTCATCCGCTGGACATATGCCCGCGCACTCGCACACCGTGCGCCGCGCTATGCGGCGATGGCGCCTTGGGGCGTGTCGGTGCGCGCCGATGAGATGTCCGCAGTCCATGACGCGCCTGGCTTTGAGGCGCTGATCGCCACGGCCATTGAACGCCGCGTGGCGGAGGCGTAGATAGACCCTTCGAAGCCGGAAAAGAGAACAATGCCCATCAAAATTCCCGCCAAACTGCCCGCATATGCCGTGCTGACGCGCGAGGGCGTGAGCGTGCTCGACGAAGACCTGGCCGCGCGCCAAGATATCCGCCCGCTGCGCATTGGCCTATTGAACCTCATGCCCAAGAAAATCCAGACAGAGACGCAGTTTGCCCGCCTGATCGGCGCCACGCCCTTGCAAATCGAGCTGAGCCTCATCCGCATGTCCGAGCATCAGACCCGCAACACTGCCGCCGCCCATATGGAGAGCTTTTACCGCCCCTTCACCGAAATCCTTGAGACCGGTGAAAAATTCGACGGGCTGATCATCACCGGCGCTCCGATCGAGCATCTGGAATTTTCGGATGTGACCTATTGGGACGAGCTGGCCCGCGTGTTTGACTGGACCCAGACCCATGTGCACTCCACCCTCGGCGTCTGCTGGGGCGGCATGGCGATGATCAATTATTTCCATGGCGTGCCCAAACATCTGCTGGAGGCCAAGGCGTTCGGCTGTTTCCGGCACCGTAACATGGCGCCCGCCTCGCCGTTTCTGAATGGTTTCTCTGATGATTGCGTCATCCCCGTCAGCCGCTGGACCGAAATGCGCCAAAGCGAGATCGAGGCGGCGGATGGGCTGGCCACACTCTTGCATTCCGATGAGGTCGGCCCCTGTCTGGTCGAAGATCCCGCGCATCGCGCGCTCTATATCTTCAACCATCTGGAATATGACAGTGACACGCTGAAACAGGAATATGATCGCGACGTGGCCGAGGGCACGCCGATCAACGTGCCGTGCAATTACTATCCCGGCGAGGATCCCTCCCGCGCGCCGCAGAACCGCTGGCGCAGCCATGCGCATTTGCTCTATGGCAACTGGATCAATCAGATCTATCAATCCACGCCCTTTGACATGGACCAGATCGGCCTAACTTCCGTCTGAGGTCAGGAGACAAGAGGTATGATATGGCGCGCAAGATAACATGGGTTGCGCTGGGTGCGCTGGCATTTGTCGCCGGTTGCGCAGGACTTGCCGAGAAGCGCGAGCGCGAGGCGCGCGCCGCCTACCCTGCCATCGGGCAGCTTCTGGATGTGGATGGCACGCAGGTTCATGTTTGGACCCAAGGCAGTGGTCCCGATCTGATCTTGCTGCACGGAGCCAGTGGCAACCTGCGTGACTTCACCTTTGATCTGGCCGGGCGGCTGTCGGACCGCTATCGAGTGATCGCGTTTGATCGCCCCGGCCTCGGCTATACGGACCGCCTGCCCGGCTATGGCGGCTATGGCAGCACGCGCGGCGAGCCGCCGCTGGAACAGGCCGCCCTGTTGCAGGCCGCCGCGGCACAGCTTGGCGTGGAGCGCCCCATCGTGCTGGGGCATAGTTTCGGCGGCGCGGTGGCCCTCGCATGGGGGCTGAGCGCGTCCGACGAGACCGCAGCGCTGGTCCTTCTGGGCGGCGTGGCCCTACCATGGCCCGGTGATCTGGGCACATTCTATGACCTCACCGGCACGGCGCTGGGGGGCGCGACAGCGGTGCCTTTGATCACCGCGCTCGTGCCGCAAAGCCGCATTGACAAGGGCCTTGCACAGATCTTCCCGCCTCAAAGCCCGCCTGATGGCTACGGTGAGTATGTCGGTGCAGCGCTGACAATTCAGCGCAGCGCGCTGCGGGCGAATGGCCAACAGGTGCTCGGCCTGCGCCCCCATATTGTCGAGATGTCAGAGCGTTACGCGGCAGAGCTTACGATGCCCATCGAAATCATCCACGGAGCCGAGGACACGACCGTACCGCTCTCGATCCACTCAGGCCCCTTTACGGAGCGGGGCAGCACCGCCAATCTCACCGTGCTGGAGGGCGTCGGCCACATGCCCCATCACGCCGACCCCGCCGCCACGATAGCCGCCATTGATCGCGCCGCCACGCGCGCGGGCCTGCGCCCCTGATTGCACGCAGGCCGCGCGCGGGCCATACTCGATCAAAACAAAGGACATCGCCATGGACCTGCCCTTCGACGGCGCGATCAGCACGTTTTTCGAACACGAAGCCTCGGACGAGATTCGCAATGCGATCCGGCGCGCCGACAAGGGCGAGATCATTGAGCCAAG
>JBASXE010000011.1:0-2489 GCA_049276875.1 Roseovarius sp.
GTGTCCACCATCGAGCGTCGGCTTTCTGGCCTCGCCTGGAATCTCACGCAGCGCGGTTTCACCCTCGATCGCAAGAACCGACACATCGCCACGGTACTGGCCGGAATCAAACGTAAGCATGCGCGTCCCCCGGTGCAGAAAGAGGCGATCCTACCGGAAGACATCCTGGCCATGGTGGCCACCCTACCCTTTGATCTGCGAGGGTTGCGCGACCGGGCGATCCTACTTCTGGGGTACGCGGGTGGTCTGCGCCGCTCCGAAATCGTCAGCCTTGACGTTGGTAAGGACGACACACCCGACAGTGGTGGCTGGATCGAGATCCTCGAGGATGGCGCCCTGCTCACGCTGAACGCCAAAACCGGCTGGCGTGAGGTCGAAATCGGTCGCGGCTCTTCTGACCAGACCTGCCCGGTGCATACGCTTGAACAATGGCTGCACTTCGCCAAGATCGATTTTGGCCCAGTGTTTGTCCGCACTACACGGGATGGGAAGAAAGCGCTCAAAGCACGGCTAAGCGATAAACACGTTGCGCGCCTGGTCAAGCAAACCGTACTGGACGCAGGAATTCGAAGCGAGCTGCCAGAAAAGGAACGCCTCGCCCAGTTCTCTGGCCATTCCCTGCGGGCTGGCCTAGCGTCGAGCGCCGACGTCGACGAGCGTTTCGTCCAGAAACACCTTGGTCACGCCTCCGCTGAAATGACCCGGCGGTATCAGCGTCGTCGCGATCGGTTTCGTGTGAATCTGACGAAGGCAGCAGGGCTTTAACTTTAGGCTGCCGAACGCTTCTTAACGACAAGCAGCATATTCACTTAGTTTTGCTGGGCTATCCCCCGACTTCACCCACGGCTTGGTCCCCCCTGCCCTACTATAAAAGACAACACCAATAGGTGTTGACGCGCACCACACGCTGAGAAGTACACTTTGAGTAGAAATAACGCTCGAGAGGTATGTCAAGCTCTTCTCGGAGGGACGAAGAGTCCAACTTTCGCGCATGTAAGGTGCGCGTAAGTTGGACTGCCATCTCTTTTAGGAGCGCCGTCAAAACCCGTTACAAGTCCTCCTGGAAGAGCATCTCGGCTTTCTGGTCGTCACAAGGGTCTTCAAGGAATTCCTGAAATTCAACCGATTCGAGACCTAGACCAAGTTGCTATCTGTTGTGATCATGTGACAAAATTCTACTACATCTTGCTGATCATACGGACTTCTTGGTAAAATGTGTTTTTTCAACAGGTTAACAAGACGTTTTCACCATCCAAAGCTGAACACAAAGGCTCCCCGTCACCGACGGGGTCAAAAAATTGTTGCCTGAGGATAAGTTGCGTGTCATGAGTTCAATTGTCGCAAGCTGACGTAAATCACGCCTTTTAGCGACGAAACACATATGACCCACTAAGAGGTCGTGAGGGCAGTATGAATTCAAACGCAAATATCGCGCAAACCAGCTCCATCGCAGCATCTATTGCGTCGAACGCTGCCCGCCTCTCCGAGGCGCTCAACAATCATATGCGCAATAGCTTCCAGCCGGATAGTAGAAAAGCACTGCGCAAGTTTCACCCTGCTGAGGTGTCAGAGCTAACTGGCATCAGCATGTCCAACCTCAGGACACGCCATCAGGAAGGTGATTTCCCCGATGTAGAGACGGATTCCAGAGGTCGCAGGCTCTACACCGCGCAAGAGATTGATCAAATCCGACATGTGATGGCGAAGACTGGTCGAAATGGTGAGACATATCTTCCCGGACGCCGCGAGAACGACGCCCTTCAAGTGATTTCCATTGTCAACTTCAAAGGCGGGTCCAGCAAAACGACCAGTGCGATCCACTTGGCCCAACGCTACGCCTTGCGGGGCTATAGAGTTCTTGCGATCGACATGGATCCGCAAGCCAGCTTGACCACTATGTTCGGATACCGTCCTGAGATTGAATTTGCTGAAAGCGGCACAGTTTACGACGCTCTCAAATATGAAGACCCGGTTCCGTTAAGCCAAGTCATACGAAAGACCTATTTCCACAACCTTGACCTCGCTCCGGCGGGTCTCTTGCTGTCCGAGTACGAGACCGAAACGGCCTATGCGCTTCAGCACAAGATCGATCCACCATTCACGCAGCGCCTTGCGATCGCTCTCGACGAGATTGAAGCAGACTACGATCTTGTCATCATCGATTGCCCGCCTCAACTTGGCTTCACAACGATGACAGCTTTGCTGGCGTCTACCGGCCTTCTGATCACCGTCGTTCCCAGCATGTTGGATGTTGCATCGATGGCGCAATTCCTTGAAATGGCTGGAGAAACTGTTCAAACTCTTGAGGAGGCCGCGGGACCTATCGACTGGAACTTCCTTAAGTTTTTGATAGCTCGTTATGAACCAACAGACGTACCCCAGTCGCAAATGGCGGGTTTCTTGAGATCTATTCTCTTGGATCAAGTGTTGACCACACCGATGTTAAAATCCACCGCGATCTCCGATGCTGGGATGACGCAGCAAACAAT
>JBASXE010000012.1:0-1643 GCA_049276875.1 Roseovarius sp.
CCGCCCTTTTCGCACGAAAGACGATCACAGCCCCAAACCACCGGCGCGACACGAGGGCTGAACTTTCGTCCAGCTTAGGCCGGAGCAAAATGTTGATTGCCCGCCTTAATCGCCCGCATTGGCGCGCTCTTGTCTGGACTATCGGTTCACACAGGTGATCGATATTGAGGCACATAACGATAAGGTGCCTTAGCGGCAAACAGGGCAGCGCGTGAGCATACATGAACATTGATACCGACCTCTGTATCATCGGTGCGGGACTTTCGGGGCTTTCCTTGGCTACGAAGCTGCAGGCTGAGGGCCGCGATGTGATGGTGCTCGAAGCTCGGGACAGAACCGGTGGGCGCGTACTTTCGCAGGACGGCTATGACCTTGGGCCGTCGTGGATCTGGCCGCACAACCACCGCATGTTGGCACTACTTGACCGTCTTGGCCTGAACAGGTTTGCCCAATACGCGTCCGGACGGTTGGTGTTCGAGGATTCCGCGGGAAGGGTTCGTCGTGATCTTGAATTTGCGACAATGGGCGGTGCTTTACGCGTGGAGGGTGGGCTTGCACGGGTCACTGACTGCTTAGCCTCTGAGCTTGGCGACCGCCTGCGTCTTTCCTGCCGCGTGCATCGGGTCCTCGAAGAGCCGGGTGGTGTTTCAATCTTGACGGCCGAGGGTCATGTTCGTGCAGCGCGCGTCATCCTTGCCTTGCCACCGCGTCTGGTCGCAGGTTTGGGCGTTGTCGTTCCCGATGCGCCAACCTGGATGGCAGGTCATGCTAAGCTGGTGGCAACTTATCCAACGGCCTTCTGGCGGGCGAACGGGCTGAACGGCGATGCAATTTCCCACCGTGGGCCCTTGGCGGAAATACACGACGCATCGCCTGTTGATGCAAAGGTGGGTGCGCTGTTTGGTTTTGCTCAGGTAGGGGCCGCAAGTCAGTCAGGCTTTCGCGATGCCGCCGTCGCCCAATTGGCAAGGCTCTTTGGGCAGGAGGCGGCCACGCCCGATGATGTCTTCATCAAGGACTGGAGCATGGACCGCGCCACCGCCACGGAAGCCGACCTGACCGCACCTTCCGGTCATCCGAACTACAGCGCCGTGCCACCAACACGCCGAGTGATCTTTGCCGGAACTGAAATGTCGTCCGACAACGGCGGCTTTCTGGAAGGCGCTTTGGCGAGTGCCGAAACGGCACATGCCGCGCTGGCGCTTGGCGGATTTTGAGCCGCTCTCGTTTTCCACACGTCAGCCTAAGCGATCTCGGGGCCCAGCCCCACCCGCTGAAAAACGCACCGACCCGCACAACCTTCGGGTGGCTCTGTTCGTACCGAGAGCAGATAAATCCGCTTCAACGGCAGCGCAGTGCGGTTTTTGTGCAGTACTGAGGGCCATCGGCCGGGCATGGGGCTAGCGGCGGCGCATGGAGGCCGGTGAGTTCGGCACGATTCAAGAATTGGCTGAGGCTGTTGGGTTGGCAGAGCGTCATGTCAGCCGACAGCTGCGGTTCGCCTATCTGTCCCCCGAGGTGCTGAAGCGCCTAGTGTTTGGGCGAGAGGTTTCCGCTGTGACCGTGATACAGCTGTCAGAGTGTGCGGGATTACCGTGGCACGAGCAGGCTGACGTGGTGTTTGGAGGAGGAAAAGATAGTGG
>JBASXE010000013.1:0-1860 GCA_049276875.1 Roseovarius sp.
GGCATGCTTGCCTTCGAAGCGCTGTTCTCGCGGGACCTGAACCTGCTGCTTGGGATCTTCCTGCTGTCGGCACTATTGGTGGTGGCCGTCAATCTTGTGGTCGATATCATCTATTCGACGCTCGACCCACGCATAGAGGTGAGCTGACACGTGACATTCTGGAAGCTCTTTGCCCGGAACCGCGGCGCGGTGGTGGGCCTTGCCATTCTGATCCTGATTACATTCATGGCGGCGACCGCCGGCATCTTCTTCCCTGAAGACCCGTTTAGCCTTGCAGGCCAATCCATGTCGCCGCCCGGCGAAAACGGGTTCCTTCTAGGAAGCGACAGTCTGGGCCGCGATGTGGCAGCGGGGATCGCGCATGGCGCGAAAACATCGTTGTTGATCGGACTTCTGGCGACACTTGTGGCGGTTTGTGTCGGCATCGTCATGGGGGCTCTCGCCGGGTATTACGGCGGTATCATCGACGATCTGTTGATGCGCGTGACAGAGATGTTCCAGACGATCCCGTCTTTCATCTTTGCCATTCTGCTGGTTGCGATCATGAAGCCGTCGATCGAAAGCATCGTCATCGCCATCGCAGTTGTTTCCTGGCCTGCGGTTGCGCGTCTAGTGCGGGGCGAGTTTCTTTCTTTGCGTAACAGAGAATTTGTGCAGGCTTGCCACACGCTTGGCATGTCGGACATTCGTATTATGATGGGCGAGATCCTTCCGAATTGCCTGTCGCCTGTTATCGTGATCGGGTCACTTATGGTGGCGACTGCGATCCTGATTGAAAGCGGGTTGGCCTTTCTGGGTCTGGGTGACCCCAATATTATGAGCTGGGGGTTTCAGATCGGGGCAGGGCGCACGCTTCTGCGTTCAGCCTGGTGGGTGTGCACATTCCCGGGCATCGCTATCCTTCTTACGGTCCTGGCCATCAATTTGGTCGGCGAAGGCATTAATGATGCGCTGAACCCGCGTCTGAGGGAGCGGTCATGACTCGCCTACTGGATATCACCGACCTTCATATTGCCTTGCCCGCCGACAGTCAGCGTCCCTACGCGGTGCAGAAAATGGATCTTCATCTCGAAGCGAACGAGATCCTGTGCGTTGTTGGCGAAAGCGGATCGGGCAAATCCTTGACTGCGCGTGCCGTTATGGGACTTCTGCCCAAGCCACATGTCCATATTGCCAAGGGCAGCGTCCTTTTCAAGGGCGAGGATCTGACCAAGGTCAGTGATGATCGGTTGCGTCAGATACGCGGGTCAGAGATATCGATGATCTTTCAGGAGCCAATGACGGCACTGAATCCGGTCATGACGATCGGAACCCAGATCGACGAGGTCTTCCGCTTTCACGACAAGATGCCCGGTAAAGAACGGCGGCGTCGGGCGCTGGAACTGTTGCGCGACGTGCAATTGCCTGACCCGGAGCAAGCGATCAAAGCCTATCCGCACGAACTCTCGGGCGGACAACGGCAGCGCGCGATGATCGCAATGGCGCTGGCGCTCGATCCGAAAATCCTGATTGCGGACGAACCCACCACGGCGCTGGATGTGACAACGCAGGCGCAGGTTTTGAGGCTGATCAAGGAAATGCAGGCCACACACGGCACGGGAGCATTGTTCATCACTCATGACTTCGGCGTTGTGGCTGATATCGCGGATCGGGTGGCCGTGATGCAGAACGGGCTGGTCGTTGAAACCGGCACCACTGATCAGGTTCTTTGCAACCCGCAACATCCGTATACGCAAGCTCTGATTGCAGCGGTGCCGGAACTCACGCCCCGCCCTGCACGTGCTCGGTCCCCCGAAATCGTGATGCGGGTCAACAAGCTTGAAAAGACCTACCGAAGCGGTGGCGGATTGTTTGGCGGCA
>JBASXE010000014.1:0-2317 GCA_049276875.1 Roseovarius sp.
GACCACGACAAGGCGAGCATCCTTAGCGCTTTTCACGCACGGCTGGGCGATGATCGTGCTCAGGAGTTTGCTCAGGCGTGTCATCAAGTGGAGCGCATCGCGCTCCACCGTCTTACGGATGTCTTACCCTCATGACTCAGTCGACGAAGAGCTATTTTTCTACTCTCGGCGGCCACCCGCCTCAGACCCAAGTTATGACCGATCGTGCTGTCTTTACAGAGGCTTATGCGGTCATTCCAAAGGGTGTGATGCGCGATATCGTGACGAGCGTCATGCCCTTCTGGCGTGATGCGCGCTTTTGGGTGCTAGCCCGGCCTCTATCTGGTTTTGCTGAGACATTCTCGCAATATGTCGTCGAGGTTCAACCCGGTGGCGGCTCGGATCAGCCCGAGCTAGATACGGGTGCACAGGGCGTGATCTTTGTCGTGGCGGGCGCCGTGGTTATCTCGCTGGCGGGTATCGATCATGCGCTTCCAACGGGCGGATACGCCTATCTGCCGCCGGGATGCGGTTGGACGATCCGCAACACCGGCGCTGAGCTGGCCACCTTCCATTGGGTCCGCAAGCGCTATGAGGCTGTTGAGGGGCTGGATCGGCCCGAGGCCTTCTTTACCTCGGATGCGGCTGTTGCCCCCACGCTCATGCCCGGCACGGACGGCCGCTGGGCCACCACGCGCTTTGTCGATCCCGCCGATCTGCGACACGACATGCATGTGAATATCGTCACCTTTGCACCCGGCGCCTGCATTCCCTTTGCCGAGACGCATGTGATGGAGCACGGGCTTTTCGTGCTGGAGGGCAAGGCCGTCTATCGCCTCAACCGCGACTGGGTCGAGGTAGAGGCGGGTGATTTTATGTGGCTGCGCGCGTTCTGCCCACAAGCTTGCTATGCGGGCGGGCCGGGGCTGTTTCGCTACCTGCTCTATAAGGATGTAAACCGCCACGCCGCCCTGTCGGTGCTGCCGCGATGATCTCTACAATTCGATATGCGGCCCCTGATCAAGGGTTGCCAAGATCTGGCTAATGCCAGACCCGCGACGAGGCCCGGAAGGAGGAGCCGGACCCCGTCAGACGAACGCGCCCCAACGTGTCGGGGACAGATCCTAGGGAGGAACCCAAGATGGCTAACGCTTCTATCGGGACACCGGAGCAACTGCGTGATCCCAACTATACACCACCGCTTGTCAAGGCGGTGCCACTCGGCATCCAGCATGTGCTGGCGATGTTTGTATCCAATGTAACGCCCGCCATTATCGTGTGCGGTGCGGCGGGTTTCGGCTTTGGTTCGAACAGCCCTGATTTTCCGCAGATGATCTATATGCTCCAGATGTGCATGTTCTTTGCGGGTATCGCCACACTGTTTCAGACCATTGGCATTGGCCCAGTGGGCGCGCGGCTGCCAATCGTGCAGGGAACGTCATTTGCCTTTATTCCAATCATGATCCCGCTTGTGGCAGGCAAAGGTGTCGAGGCGATGTCAGTTCTGATGGGCGGTATCCTCGTCGGCGGTCTATTCCACGCCTTCTTGGCACTGTTTATCGGGCGCATCCGCTTTGCCTTGCCGCCGCTGGTGACGGGGCTTGTGGTAATGATGATTGGTCTGGCCTTGGTCAAGGTAGGCATCCAATACGCGGCTGGCGGTGTTCCCGCTATCGGGACGCCGGAATATGGAAGCCTGCAAAATTGGACTGTGGCTGGCACCGTTGTCATCGTGACACTGGTGCTCAAGTTCTTTGCGCGCGGCATGCTGTCGGTCTCGGCCGTGCTGCTGGGGATCTTGGCAGGCTATGCTGTTGCCTGGGGCTTTGGGATGGTCAATTTCGGATCGGTGGGGCGTGCCGCGGTTGTGGCCTTGCCCAACCCGTTCCATTTCGGCCTAGAATTCTCGGTTGCGGCGATCATCGGGTTTTGCCTGATGGCCTTTGTCTCGGCTGTTGAAACCGTGGGCGATGTGTCGGGGATCTGCAAGGGCGGTGCGGGCCGGGAAGCCACCGATCGCGAGATCGAGGGCGCGACCTACGCCGACGGGTTCGGCACGGCAATTTCGGGCATTTTTGGAGCGCTTCCCAACACCTCGTTCAGTCAAAACGTAGGCTTGATCGCGATGACCGGTGTTATGAGCCGCCATGTTGTCACCATTGGCGCGATTTTTCTCATCCTATGTGGTTTGGTGCCAAAAGTCGGTGCCATCATTTCGACCGTTCCGATCGAGGTGCTGGGCGGCGGTGTGATCGTCATGTTCGGCATGGTCGTGGCAGCCGGTATCTCGATGCTGTCCGATGTGCATTGGAACCGTCGCAACATGGTGATCTTTGCT
>JBASXE010000015.1:0-3037 GCA_049276875.1 Roseovarius sp.
GGATATTTCTGCACGTTGTTGAGATGGCCGCCCAGTTCATCCTCGGCTTCGCGCAGATGCACGTCGTAACCGCGTTCACCAAGGACGCGCGCGCATTCCAGGCCCGAAGGTCCGGCACCCACCACCAGAACGGCACAAGGCTCCTCTGCCTTGTCGAATTTCTCCGGATGCCAGCCACGGCGATATTCCTCCATCGAGGTCGCGTTCTGCGAACATACCAGCATCGAACCGACCTCAAAGCGACTGACGCACATATTGCAGCCAATGCACTCGCGTATGTCGTCCACATTTCCCGTCTCAACCTTGTTGGGAAGGAACGGGTCGGCAATTGATGCGCGGGTACCGCCGACAATATCGCAATATCCCTTTTCGATGTTTTCCAACATGTCGTCCGGGCTGGTCAGATGGCCGACCATCAGAACCGGCTTGGTGACGATGTTTTTGATACCCTCCACAAACCCACGCTCATGGTTGGACTCCTGAAAACGCGATGGGGCGGCATCTTCGCCCCATTCGGCATAGGCACCTACTTTGATGTCCCAAAGATCGACCAGACCCTCTTTGTCCATTTCCTCTAGATAGCGCAGGCCGTCGACGTGTTTTTCAATCGAATTGGCGCCTTGCAATGCATCGACGGAAAACCGCGTGGCAATTGCGGCCTGATTGCCGATGGCCGCTTTGGTTTTCTCCAACAAGGTCAGGCTGAACCGTTTCCGGTTTTCAAAACTTCCACCCCATTGGTCCGTGCGCTTGTTATAAAACGGTGACAGGAACTGGAGGATCAACATCGAGTCCGCAACATAGTGGTAGATGATGTCGAAACCTGCATCGACCGACCGCTTCGCCGCCTCAACATGCATTTCGATGATCTCGTCGAAATCGTCCTCATACATGGGCGCGCAATAACTTTGCGGTTCGGCGTCGGACTGATAGCCGCTTGGGCCGCGTGCAATATGACGGGTGAACCAGTTAGTCGAATGCGGCCCCGAATGGCATAGCTCAATGCCCCCCAACGCACCGTACTGGTGCAAACCGTCATTGAAGTGACGGTAGTTGATCACGTCGCCTTCATCCCAGATCGTACCCAGACGGTGCGGCGTCAGATCGGTTTCCGGACTGATGGATGTCAGCTCGGTACAGATCGCACCCCAGCCCCCTTCTGCCTTCATGTGCCGGTGTCCGGCCTGGGAACCGGGCAAATCCTGGCCCGCGCCGTTGCATTGCGGCGTTTGATAGAATCGGTTTTTCATTGTTTTCGGTCCGATCTGAATCGGTTCGAAAAGCGGATTGTACTTTGGATCACGTGCCATGGTGGAAAGCTCCCTTGAATTTCACGCGCTCAGAACCGCGCATAATGGTCGGCAGATCGCGAATACCACTTCAGACTACTGGCACCTTCAGGACTGATATTGCAGATAAGGGTCACCCTTTGGCACATTATCGAAATGCATCACCCCAGCGAGGGACGGGCGAAACCGGTGCTAGAAGAAAATGTGCTGCCGCTCACCCCTGAGCTTGCTGAAAGACTTCGACCATTGTCGCAATTTCATCGTCTCCATGGCCCCGGGCGATCGCCAATCGCATCGCGCTCACAATCGCGTCCGGCAGGTCGGTTCCCACTCCAAGCGCATCGCACAATGGGGATACCTGTTCAAAGGCATGGGCATGGACATCCAAAGTGGCCTCTTCGGCGGTATAGTCCGATGATATGATCATGTCGGCAAAGGCTGCATCAGGGCCCTGCCAATGCCATCCGCCGATCATCAGTTCGAAATAGATATCTAAAGGCGCACCCGCGGCACGACACATAGCGGCCCCATGGAAAAGTCCGGCAAGATGACTGTAATAGGCCGAAAAGAACGCCTTATCAAAGATGCTTGCCAAGCTTGGCACCGTTCCGACCAGTCGTGGCTTTGTGCCCAGAGAATGTAACACATCTGCGGTTTTCTCGAACAGCAAAGCCGCGCCCGAATAGACGATCATGCAATTCCCTGCCCGTATGTCTGACGGCAATCCCATAATCGATCCATCAAGATAACCGATCCCATGGGCCAGCGCCCACTCGCTGAATTGGTCCGACTGTGCGGGCGTGGATTGGGAAAGTTGAAGGATCGTCTTCCCGGCGAGCGATACGGCGACCTCATCACGCACAATTGTTGCGGCGACAGCCGCGTCGTCGGCCAGACAGATGACGGCCACATCGCAGGCCTCTACGGCCTCGACAACCGATGCGGCAATGCGGGCGCCGCCCCTTTCAGCCGCATGGCACTTCTCAGCCGACCGGTTCCAAACGGTTACAGAATGGCCACTACCCAACAGAGCATCCGCCAATGCAGAACCCATCTTTCCCATTCCAAAAACAGAGACACGCATACTCGGCTTCCTTCCTTCGGAATGCTGGTTCAGAGGCCATCAACCCGATGTCAGTTCTAGTGATCCGCGCATCAGGTTGGAACGTGCAGGATTTTGACCTCCTGATATTCTTCCAACCCCTGCTCGCCACCTTCGCGTCCATTACCCGATTGCTTGTAACCGCCAAAGGGACTTCCGAACTTGAACGGCCCTCCGTTGATCTGCACGCCGCCAGCACGGATGCGTTTGGCAACGCGTTCGGCCTTTTCAAGATCGCCGGACTGTACATATGCATGAAGACCGTAAGGTGTGTCATTGGCAATCTTGATTGCGTCCGCTTCATCCTCAAATGGGATCATGACCAATACCGGGCCAAAAACTTCTTCCTGAGCGATGGTCATGTCGTTACTCACGTCGGCAAAAATCGTCGGTTTGGTATACCAGCCCTGCTCAAACCCTTCGGGCTTGCCTGTGCCACCGACCAGCACAGTGGCACCTTCGTCGATCCCTTTCTGGATCAGGTTCTGGACCCGGTCGAATTGTATCTTGTCGAATTGCGGGCCGATGTGATCGCCTTCTTTCGTCGGGTCACCGACTTGGATCGCCTCGCCTGCGACCTTGGCAATTTTCAACGCTTCGTCGTAGCAGGATCGTTCTACCAACATCCGCGTTGGTGCATCACAGC
>JBASXE010000016.1:0-3834 GCA_049276875.1 Roseovarius sp.
CTGCTTCTTCTTCATCGCGTGGCGGAGACCGGGAAAGGCGGGCTGCTTGGGCATCGGCGAGGCTCCATTGTCGTCCCCGACAGTCTATCTCAAACCGCTCAGCACGCGAGGTTTTTCAGACGTTCCCCAAGGTGCTGGTGTCCAAAGGCGTGAATGATCCGGTCTGAAACTGTGCTCGGCCCAATAACAGGCAGAGCGTCTGGCATGGATGGACGATAGCCTAGCCAATCACTGGTTGGCGTGGGTAAATTCGCGAACATCTCAGAGCCTTTACGTGTGATGTGATCAATACGCCCCTTGTTTTTTGGCGCATCAAGGGCCGCAATCTCGACAGTGCCCGCGAGACGAAGGCCCTTGGCCATTGGCACGGCGTAGAATCCACCTTCGGCCCAACCTACCGGCCTGGTAATGCGGTGGGCTAGAGGTGGTCGCGGGAATTCGGACCAGTTGCTAAGCTCTTGCAACTGACGAAGGACGAACACTCAAGATGGCGACACAGAAACGCTACACATCAGAATTTAAGGCCAAGGTTGCCTTGGAAGCCATACGCGAAGAACTGACGACGGCTGAGTTAGCCAAGAAGTACGATGTGCATCCGACGATGATCAACGGTTGGAAACGTACAGCGATCGCCAACATGGCGCAGTCGTTTGACGCTAAGCCAAAGGCGGAAGCATCGCTTTCCGAGAAAGAGGTGGAGAAACTGCATGCCAAGATCGGGCAACTGGTGGTTGAACGCGATTTCTTGGCCGATGCCTCCAGGATCATCCTCGGGACAGCCCGGACGCCATCGCCGTCGACCTGCGCGGGAACGTCATGACCTGTCAGAACACCGGGGCTAAGGGTGTTCACAAGATCGGTCACGTCGACGACTTCGACGCCATCGCGCTCGATACCGCGACGCATTTTGCCTTCAGGGAGGAATGTATGTCATGCCCCGTCGTTCAGCTCTGCAAAGGGTCCTGCATGTTTCTCGAAGGCGAGTTCTTCAAGCAGAGCTGCGCCAACGAGTTTGCCTTCAATATGGGGATCATGATGGCGGCCGTCTTGCATTTGACGGGGATGGTGGTCGTTGGGGTTACCCCAAATCCCCTTAAGGTTTGAGAAAATTCGCATCTCCGATGGACAGAGTGCAAAGTGATTTGCATCGGGCAGGATATACATCACATCCGCCCTGGATTTCGTCGCCTTATCCAGTATACCTCAACTGGCGGAAATTCGTTAGGAGCTTGATTTGCCTTCTACATTCGGAGTGGTTGATCTTTTTGCCGGCCCTGGCGGCCTTGGCGAAGCGTTTGCGTCCTTTGTTGAGGATGACCATGCGCGCGGGCGACAGCCTGACGGTTGATGCGGAACTGAACCACGGTTTCACCGAGGTGTTGAGCCCCGAATTCGTCTTTCTGACCGTGCAGGCCGAACCGGCCTGACCGGCGCGCTCCTTGACCGGTTGACCCACCACGTCAACATCCTCGCGATGAACAGCGAAAGCTATCGCCTCGCGCAAAGTCGCGCGCGCAAGACCGGCGACAACACCTGATCCAAAGCATAAGACTTGGACCTGACGGTCCAAAGCGGCCAGTCAACCGCAAGCTACATGGCGAGCGCGGCTGACTGGCCGGAGCCCATCACACGCGTCCCGCGCAAACCCAAAGTGGCCCAGTTTTGCGCGGCCCCGTGGCCCAATTTTGCTTCACTGCTGACGGAAATTCGTCGATTCGCAACTGTCCGCTCAGTGCTTGGCGAAAGCCTGCTGGGTCTTTAGCGCGATGTAGTCCTCGAAGCTGATCGGCGCAAAGCGGCTTCCAGCGCCCCGGAACGGCGGCAGGCATTCGATAATCGTTTCGCGGTTGGGGTTGACGAAGAACGGAATTGACTGTCGCCGGCTCTGGCTGGCGCCGTCGGGTGGGTTGACGACGCGGTGCGGCGTCGACACCCAAGTGTCGTTCGACCAGCGCATGAAGGCATCGCCGATGTTGATGACGAAGGCACCCTCAACATTGGGCACCGCGACCCAGTAGCCCGAGCGGGTCTGCACTTCCAACCCGCCCGGCGCGGCCTCGGAGCGCAGGATGGTCATGAAGCCGTAGTCGGTATGGGCCCCGGCGCGCAGCTGACCTGGAAGCGGCGGCACGTCCTGCGCGGGGTAGTCGATCACCCTGAGCGCAGACAGGTGCGCGGTGAAATCCGCCTCGAAATGATCGGGCGGCAGGCCGATTGCGGCACAGAACATGCGCCGCAGGACGGCGGCCAGCTGTTCCATCTGCACGAAATAGGCGCGGAACGCGGTTTCCAGTCCGGCGGGTACCGCCGGCCAGGGGGCCCCCGGCAGCCGCGCGCCGAAGTTCAGGCTGTGTTTTAGGTCGCCGGGGGTGCGTTCGCCGCGAGTCGCGGCCAGCGCTTCGTGGGTGAAGGGCGCATAGGACAGGCCACCCATTGTCTCGGCTGGGCCTGCCAGCGCCGCGCGGGTTTCGGCCGGGAGGTCGAAGAATGCGCGCGACAGCCGGTACAGCGTCGCCGTGACGTCAGGGTCGACGCCGTGGCCGGTAACCAGGAAGAAGCCGCTTTGCGTGGCGGCGGCTTCGAGCACCGCAACTGCAGCCGGATCGCCCGAGGCGCGGAAACGCGCAATGTCGATGATCGGGATCTCGGTCATGACGGCGCCCTCAGCCTATGTCGAGGCCGCGGAACGGCCCGTCGCGCAGTTCAAGGTATTCCTTCAGCGACATTTCGGCCAGCCGCGCCATCCACTTGCGCCCCTCGGTCGAGACATGCAGCGCAGCGATGGCCTGAACGTTGAAGTCGTTCGAGGTCTGCAGCCCAGCGACCAGCTGCTGGTTGTTGATCGACATCTTGGCGAACTTGATCGCCGGGACTGGCATCCGCGCCAGCTTGCGCGCCAGCTTCTCGGCCTGCTGGCGCAGGTCTGCGGCGGGTACGACCTTGTTGACCAGATGCATGCGCAGCGCCTCCTGCGCGTCGACGAGGTCGCCGGTGTACATCAGCCAGCGCACGTCGCGCGTGGCCAGAAGCCAGGGCATCATCAGCGCGGGCGGCCCGGAATTGTGCCGCACCTCGGGCTCGCCGAAACGGGCGGTGTCGGCGGCGATGGCTAGGTCGCAGGCCATCATCATTTCCAGCGCGCCCGCCAGCGCATAGCCGTTGACCGCGGCGATGATTGGGATTGGCGCGCGCCATAGGTTCAGAATGGCGGCGGCGTTCTCGGTCATGTCGTCGTGCCAGGTCTCTATATCGACATCATAGCCCGCGCCTTGCAGGTCGTAGCCCGACGAGAACGCCCGGTCGCCCTCTCCGGTTAGGATCAGGGCGTTGACCTCGGGGTCGGCGACGGCCGCAGCGAGGGCGTGGTCGATCTGGCGCACGACGTCCTTGTTCATCGCGTTCATCTTCTCGGGCCGCGCGATGATGATTGTGGCGAAGCGGTCGGTCGCGTCCTTTTCGTAGCGGATGACGGTGTAGTCCATCAGCGGTCCTTCCTTTTGGGTCACATGGTCTTCAAGATGCCGACAGCGCGGCGGCAAGCTCGGAATCGTAGCGGGCGATGGCGGCCTCCTTCACCGGGCCGAAACCGCGCACCATCTGCCCCAGCGCGGCGATCCGGGTACAGCGGGCATGGGTTTCGGGCGTCAGCTCAGTGGCGAGGCGATCGGCAAGCGCCACATACTCGGCAGCCAGCCGCCGTTCGGCGCGACGCTCTGCGGTATGGCCGAAAGGGTCGAGCGGCGTGCTGCGCAGCGCGCGCAGTTGTGTCAGCACCGCAAAGGCCCAGACGGCGGGGCGTCCGATCGCGACCTTGGCCGGACGGCCGGTCCGCGC
>JBASXE010000017.1:0-2230 GCA_049276875.1 Roseovarius sp.
CGACCGAGCCGAAGTGGCCTTTGTACTCGAGGAGCTTGCTCACGTCGTATTCTGCCTATGTGTCCTCAGCGGTCCGGTCGTTACGGCGCGTCACTCAACGCCGCCAACGCCGCCTCTGGCGAACGATCCAAGATCCTGAGCAGCGCTTTGGCTGGACCGGTCGGGTAGCGCTTGCCTTGTTCCCAGTTGCGCAGCGTATCCAGCGGCACATCAAGCTTTTTGGCGAGTTGCACTTGCGTGAGGCCAAGCCGCTTGCGGATCCGGCGCGCGTAAGCGCCCGCGTCGCTTAGCGCGGAAAGTTCGTCTTCTAGCATGTGGCGCTTAATGTCAGCCTCAGTGGTGGCGTCCACGCGTGACGCATCGATCCGCCCAGCCGGTAGGCCGCCTTCAGTTCTGTAAACGCCCATAACGCCTTACCTCCCTCTGGTTACCTTTCCGCGCCGAGATGATCCTGAGCCGTCTACCGCGTTGCGTAAACACCACCACGAATAAACGCCCCGCGATGGTGCCGTAAACTTGGTAGCGCGCCTCGCCGTAGGTCATCCGGTCGTCAGGCAACACCGTTCGGTCTGGATCGAAGAACACCTGCGCGGCATAAGCGAAGTCGAAGCCCCGCTCTTGAAAGCATGCCGCGCTCTTGTCTTCGTCCCATTCGAACTCCATGCGATAAAGTAGGCCAATGAACGACTATGTTCAAGTGGTCTCGTTCAGCCGTAGACGTCATCGATGCGCCGCGCCGAAGCTTGCAGCCGTTCTTTTGACAGATGTGCGTACCGTTGCGTCGTCTTGATCGACGAGTGCCCGAGCAATTCCTGAACGTCAAACAGTGGCACGCCTTCATTCACCAGGGCGCTTGCGAAGCTGTGACGTAGGTCATGGATCCGCAGATGCGGCAAGCCGGCTGCTTCGCGCGCAACACGCCAGTGACCTGCCCCCCGGAAGGTCCCTCAATCTGATGTAGAGTCTGCCCAACCTGAGAAGGAGCAGACGACATGAGGAAAAGCCGTTTCACCGAGGCGCAGATTATCGGGATGATCAAGGAACAGGAGGCTGGCTTGCCCACCTCCGAGCTTTGCCGGAAGCACGGTCTGAGCCCGGCCACGTTCTACAAGCTGAAGGCCAAGTATGGCGGGATGGACCTGTCGGACGCCAAGCGGCTGAGGCAGCTCGAGGACGAGAACGCGCAGCTCAAGCGCCTGTTGGCGGATGCGATGCTCGACAACGTCGTTCTCAAGGATCTCCTGGGAAAGCCCTGACGACGCCGATGCAACGGCGGGACGCGGTGCTGCGGGCGATGAAGGATCATCCGATCTCTCAACGCCGGGCCTGCGTCCTGATCGGTGTCGATCCGAAGACGGTGCGGCGCGACAGGCCGCCCGATAACCCGGAAATCCGTGAGGAGATGCACAAGATCGCTGAGAAGCGTCGTCGCTTCGGATATCGGCGTGTGGGCATCATGCTGGAGCGCAAGGGCATGATCATGAACGAGAAGAAGCTCTACCGCATCTACCGGGAAGAGGGGCTGTCGGTGCGCCGACGCCGTGGCCGCAAGAGGGCACGCGGAAGCCGAACCCCGATGCCGGTGCCATTGCGCCCGAACCAGCGGTGGTCCCTGGACTTCCTGTCGGACACGTTCGGGGCCTGCCGCAAGTTCCGCATCCTGGCGGTCAACGACGATTGTTGCCGCGAGAACCTCGCCCTGATCGCCTACACCAGCATCTCGGGTGCCAGGGTAGCGCGGGAACTTGATGCGCTGGTCAGGATCTACGGCAAACCGGCCTCCATCGTGTCGGACAACGGCACCGAGTTCACCAGCAAGGCCATCCTGAAATGGGCTAACGAGCACGGCGTCGAATGGCACTACATCGACCCGGGCAAGCCGCAGCAGAATGGCTATATCGAGTCCTTCAATGGCAGCCTGCGCGACGAATGCCTGAACGAAGAGATCTTCGACAGCCTGGCTGATGCCCGCCGCAAGCTGGCTCTCTGGCGCTACGACTACAACAACGTCAGGCCGCATTCCTCGCTGGGCAACAAAACCCCGGCTGAAGCGCGCCGAGCGCTTGAGCAATCTGAGGGCTCCGCGCCCGGCGCGCTTGCCCAACCCGAAACCGACCACTATCAACCCCAAGGACTCTCGTCATGAACGAGGGACGACCGGGGGGCAGGTCACCTTCCTTGGCCTGCCAGAAGATCGGTTCAACCTCAGGCTCCTCTTGGGCCAAGCCTT
>JBASXE010000018.1:0-9626 GCA_049276875.1 Roseovarius sp.
TGGGATCAGCGTCGTGACCAAGATGCCAATCACCCGTACCGGCCGAGTCCACGATCACGAGGTCACTAAGACCGGCCCGCTCGATCCGGTCACGTAAGACAGCCTCGGCGATCGGTGAACGGCAAATGTTTCCCAGGCACACGGCGGTTATTCGAAGTGTGGGTGAGGGCATTTGAGAATCATATGCATATCAAGTCCGAAGCAAGACCAGGACTCTGAGGAAAGATTCTAAACTTTGGCACGTGTCACTGACTCAAATGAGCTAGAAGTATCGCGTGATTCATAGCTTGTGGGTAAGTAAATTGTTGAGGGTTTCACACCATTGATCTGAGCCAAAACCATGTTGGCGGCTGCTCGCCCCATCGCCTCAGCGTCGCGTGAAACCGCACTGATCTTTGGTCGAAGAATTCTCAGCCAAGGAAGGTCGTCGACAACGACTAATGAGATGTCATTGCCCGGTTGAATACCCAGTTCGGAGAAAGATTCGAGGACTCCGATGGTGGCTTGAACTCCACCTGAAATAATCGCTGTGGGCCGACTGCGCGAATCCCCAGCCATCACTGCAGTAGTTTCTTTACGGGCGAATGCCGCTGAAAAAGCGCCGGTGATTTCGAAGGATTCCTCCATCGCTCGTTTACTGGATTGCAAACCTTCACGGAATCCTTTGACTCTCTCCCGTGTCGGACGAACGTCAGGCGATCCGGTTACGAGTGCGATGGTGGTATGGCCAAGATTAACAAGATCCTGCGTTGCGGCCTTGACTCCACTGACATGGTCAAACAGGGTGCGGCCAACTTCTATATCGTTGATATCCCTATCGATCAAAACAACAGGCTTATCAAATGATTCAACAGCCTTGCGCAGTTTGGTCGTTGAATCCACAACGGTTGACAGCAGGAGCGCATCAACGCGGCGTTGCCGCAGTATTGTCATGCGTTCAAGTTCTTGGGATTGGCTCCCCCCGCCATTCATAACAAGCAGGGTGTATCCGGCAGTGTTGAGGACGGACTCCAACCCCTCAATGACATCATTGAAAAATGGAGTTGCAAAGTCTCGAACGACGTAGCCGATTAGGCGGCTTGATCCTCGGCGTAGAGATTGTGCCACTGGGTCGGGTGAATATCCCAATTCGCGGGCAGCGTCTTCTACCCGACGTTTCATGCCGATGCTTACATCTGGGTGGTCGCTAAGAACCCGCGAGACTGAGGAGACAGCCACCCCAGCCCTCTTGGCCACGTCATGAATTGTGACCTGACGATTCTTGGTCAAAATACCCTCTCAGTTTTTGCCGGGCTGGATGTCCACTCGAACCCAGCAGTCCAAAACGGAAAAATGGGGTCAAAGCGGTACCGATATAGTGATCGAAGACTACCAATAAATCAGAAGTGAAATTGTTTCCTGTAACAAAAGAACTCCCTATTTACTGGAAACGATACCACTTGTAAGTGCCATGGTGCAGAATACGATGATGAAGCCAAGGCGTTTCGGCCATGCACTAGATCAACAGTTGTGTCTAAAGGAGTTCTCAAAGTGAAGATTGCGTCGGTTGAACCAATCCCAGTCGCCTACCCAGAACCTAATGACTTCAACGCCACGCGTTACCTGTGCCTGGTAAAAATCACGACAGACGATGGAGTTGTTGGGTGGGGTGAATCGATCACTCAATTCCCAGAAGTGAATCCAGCCGTGGCCGTGCTAATCAATGGGATGAAGGACACAGTAATTGGTCAAGACCCAGTGAACACAGAGAAAATTTGGCGAGATCTTAAGGCTCGATCTTGGTGGTACGGATACCGAGGCGGTATCGCCTCTTACGCGATCTCAGCCATTGACATTGCACTTTGGGACATCAAAGGCAAGATTTTGGGTCGCAGTGTTTTGGATCTTCTTGGCGGCCCAGTTCACGACCGACTTCCCGCCATTGCATCATCACATGCACATTACGAGTCCATCCCTCGAATGGCTGAGGAAGTAACTGAGTGGCTGTCTACTGGGTTGCAAGGCATGAAAGTGGGCTTCGGCAAACGAGGAGATGCACGACTGGGCTACGAACACAACCGCGATGTCGCATATATGAAAGCAATGCGTGAGGCAATCGGGCCAGACAAGAGAATCATGATTGACTGTGGAATCAACGTAAAGTGGGATGTCTCGACGGCGGTTAAGAGAACTCAAGCTTTCGACGATTACGACCTTGCTTGGATCGAAGAACCACTGGGTGCTTGGGATCCAGACGGTTATGCAACGCTAAAAGCAAAAACTCGATCTTTGATTGCCTACGGTGAACGGGAGTGGAATCTTGATGGGTTTGAAAATGTTTTGGCAACCGGTAGTTGCGATGTCCTCGGCGTGGATCCAGGTAGAGCGGAGGGGATTACTGGATTCAAGAAGGTAACAGATCGGTGCGAGTATTACGGTAGACAAGCTAATGCGCACGCTTGGTCGAGTGCAATTGTGAGCGCCGCGAGTGCGGCGATTAGTTTCAGTACGACCAGCTGTAAATTATTTGAATTTAAACCATTGCGCAATCCAATGCAACATGATCTCGTAGCAGAACCGATAACCCACGTTGATGGCTGGCTCTTCCCACCGAATCAGAAACCGGGCCTCGGAATTGAGATTGACGAAAGTATTATCGAGAAATATCGGGAGACTATTTAAGATGGTTTATCATTAGTACATATGAATCAAATGACTTATTAGAGTATCTCGCAGGCAAGGATTTGACTGTTGGAGAGTCAAATGATATCGAAATAGCCACGGCACTCACGGCTGACTTTTATGCCGTCGTGAATTCGAATCTTCAGGCGAATGGCGATCTCCAATTGGCGCAACTCAAGGGATCGGATCTCGCGGCAACGTTGGCGATACTCAGTTCGCGCTCTGACTTAGATGACGTTGACTGGAAAATGGTTCACCATCCTGGATCAGTGATACTCCCAGCAGTCATTTCTGTGGGCTTACAGACTGGTGCAAACGGCGCACAGGTTCTCTTCGCGCTTCGTGCGGGCTATTACTCCATGTCAATGTTCAGTTCCGCCATGAATCCTGAAGTCCGGAAACACTGGCACCCGACTTCGGTTGCTGGGGCGATTGGGGCCGCCCACGCGTCTGCGATTCTCTATGGAATGAACGACACCCAACTTTTGGCAGCTTTGAGCCTAGCTTGCACAAATGCCGGCGGACTCTCACTTGCTGGTTTGCAAAGAAATGGTGCCGCACAGTTCAACAGAGCAGCGGCAACTGCCATAGGTATTAACGCGGCGCGGGCTGCTATCGCGGGAACTCCGTTTCTCCCGGGAGCATACAAAAAAATCCTAGATGCATGGAATCAGAATGAGGAAAAATCACCCTTTGAAACGCATTCACAATCGGAAATCGGTCTGGCCAGTGCATCGTTGAGGTTGTTGCCATTTTCTGGATATATGCAGGCCGCTGTTTTCGGTTGCTATTCAACAATTAAGGCGAATCCGGAAATCAGGGAGATCCAAGTTTGGGTTTCGCCGGCCACCTACAAGTTGACCGTGGACACCAAGGAAACAACGAACTGGGTCGACCACTTGTGGTGGAGCCTTCCAGAATCACTGAAATTTGTTGCGCAGACAGGTGATTCTTTTGCCGATCGAAATTCCAAATTGAATGAACCAGGAAAAATACGGATCGTCATTTCAGAGGATTCGACACTCAGGCCGTATCAGGCAACTATTGTATTTATCGCACCAGATGGTGCCCATGTAAAAACTGAATATTCTGCGCCGGGGCTAGATCCACTTGCTCAACAGAGCAAGGACCTTTGGCAGCAAAAGTGTTCGCGCTACCTAGAGACCTCGGGTGACCTAGCGCAAAATAATGCGATAAAAACTCTGATTCACGGGTTTAGTAATCAGCGCGTAGAAGACCTACTCTTTAGTTAGTTCCTTGGATTGCTTGGCACATGAATTCGGTGACTTGTTCCGTATTTGCCGTTCCGCCTAAATCCTTTGTCCTGGTTTCAGCATTCCTTAAAGTAGCTTCGATTGCACTCGTGACACGATTACTTGCCTCGTGCATTCCTAGGTTCTCGAACATCATGGCACCTGACCAGATGGCTGCTACGGGGTTTGCAATTCCCTTGCCCGCGATATCTGGCGCTGAGCCATGAACAGGTTCGAACATTGATGGCATGTGATCATGTGCACTGAGATTTGCGGAAGCGGCAATCCCTAGACTCCCCACGACAGCCGAACCAAGGTCAGACAAAATATCTCCATACAAATTTGAAGCAACCACGACATCAAAGTCCGTTGGCCTCAGTACAAACTCGGCGGCCGCAGCGTCAATTAGTCGTTTCGACAATTCAACATCGGGAAAATCAGCCATTGTCTCAGCGACAACTTCATCCCAAAACGTCATTGAGTGGATGATTCCATTTGACTTGGTTACTGACGTTACTTTCCCACGCCGTTTGCGCGCTGCTTCGGCCGCGTAACGCGTGATACGTTCAATACCAACTCGAGTAAATACGTCGTTTTGAATAGCAATTTCCCGAGAAGTTCCTCGGAATGACCGACCGCCTGACTCGGAATATTCACCCTCTGTGTTTTCCCTAACGATTAGCATGTCAATCAATTTGCCGTCGGGAACGGAGACATTCGGTGCAAGTCCATCAAATTGTCTAACTGGGCGCAGATTCACAAACAGGTCAAACTCACGTCTGATTGGCATGAGTAGTCCCCACAGGGTTATGTCGTCTGGGACCTCTGGGTCGCCGATTGCACCGAGGAAGATGGAATCGAACTTTGATAATTGATCGATACCATCGGTTGGCATCATGTGGTTGCTTGCTTTGTAAAAATCTGATCCCCAGTCGAGCCAGGTCCAATCGATTCTGTTGTCGGATGCCTGTAGAGCGGCCTCAAGCACTCGAATCGCTGCGGGGATAACTTCTTTGCCGATTCCATCGCCAGGTATCACGGCTACTTGGTTCACCATTATTGTTTAACTACTCCTCTGTTTGTTAAATTAGCGCGAAACTAGAGAGTCAGATCGCGTAAGGCCATGGTCTAATACATCAACTGACCACCAGAAATATTGAGAAGTGCGCCTGTCATGTAACTCGAAGCGTCTGAGCACAGGAAAAGAACTGCACCCGTCATTTCTTCGGGACTGGCTAATCTCCCGAGCGGAATCATATCGACGAATGCCTTAACTGAGTTAGCTCCTTGACCCCCATGAAGCATGGAGGTGTCTACACCTCCAGGCGCAAGTACATTTACACGAACGTTGTCCGGGGCGAATGATCGAGCTAGCCCGCGTGACATGGAAACAACACCACCCTTCGATGCGGCATAGACAACTGAACCTCCAAATCCCCCGGTCCACCAACCTTGTGACGAGAAATTGACAATTGCTCCAGCTGTACCTTGTTGAACAAAAGTATCTCTAGCCATTCGGTTGAGAAAGAAGGTTGCCTTGAGATTTACAGAGTGTTGAAGATCCCAGTCTGCCTCCGTGATTTCATCCACAGTGTCTCTCCGAAGTAGCACGGCCGCTAGGTGAGCAACAGCAGCTAGCGGAGCACCATCTGTGGCAAGTTGGAAGATTTTGGCGTGAGTGTCTAAATCAGCCAAGTTGCAGGCGAGTCCTTTGTGTCGCTCACCAGGCAGAAGGTCAACTGTTTGTTGGACAGTCTCGGGATTTAGGTCAACCGCAACTACAATTGATCCAGCTTCCGCAAAAGCAATGGCTGTTGCTCGGCCAATTTCTCCCCCGGCTCCAGTGACGATCACATGCTTTCCAGCCAATGCAGAATCATTTCGCCACCGTGGCACAGCCTCTGTAGAAATTTTGTTAGGCATTGGTTCGAGTTCCTCCTTGACTATTGACAGTGGCACTAATTAATCGCAATTTTCATCTGTTGGGGTTTGCGCACTGCCAGCAATGAACCATACTCAGGTGCGGAAACTCTACGGAGATTTGGAAATCGCTCAGATAAAGATTGAAGTGCAATAGTTGTTTCCATTCTTGCCAATGGTGCACCAAGACAAAAATGGACTCCATGGCCGAAAGCGACACTGCCTAAGTCCGAGCGTTTCGGATTAAATGTATTTGGTTCCTTGAATCGGCGAAAGTCCCGATTTGCTGCACCAATCATGAAGAAAACATAGTCACCCTTGCGAATTCGCACTCCTTGAATTTCTATGTCCTCTCGTGCTATCCGCGTCTGTCTGTGAATGGAATTGTCAAAACGCAAGGCCTCCTCCGTTGTTATCTCTGCGAGCTCTCGGTTACCGGCAATGGCTCGAAATTGATCTGGATCTTGCAACAAAACATTGAGTGCATTTCCAATCAATCCTTCCGTGGTTTCAAACCCAGCAAAAAATAATTGAATAACCATGGCAATCAGCTCCTCTCTACTTAATGCATCCCCACCGTCCTCAAGGACGACCAAAGCGCTGAGAAGGTCGTCAGCTGGCTCGCGTCGCTTGATCTCGATTAGAGAATCGAGGTAGGCAGTTGCGTCGATCACAGCCACTTGCGCTCCCTGCGCGGCGACGGGCGTCATGAGACCGGCTGAAAGTAAATTTACGATTCCTTCTGCCCAGCGATTAATGTCGTTTAGTCGATCCATCGGTATTCCAAGTAAGCGACAAATCACCATTGCGGGAAGTTTGAAGGAGAAGGTCGCTACAAGATCGAACTCCCTTTCTAGGGGCCACTCCTCGAGGAGTTCATTCACGATTTCCTGGATTTGCGGCTCAAAGGTAGCCACACGACGGGGTGTGAATGCTTTACTCACTAACCGCCGAAGTCGGGTGTGATCGGGTGAATCGCGGAAGGACATCATCGCATTGAGGCAGGAAATTGCTGCTGAATTTTCTTCACGAACGGCCGGGCCTAAAACCTTTGCCGCCTGATCAATTCGCCCGCCGGATCCAAAAGATGTGGACTGAAGGCCGTTTTGGACGTCTTCAAAGGTGCTTACCAGCCAACCACTGACCTTCTCACTCCAAATGACAGGCGAATTGGTTAATAGTTCTTGATAAAATGGATACGGATCCCGAAAGAAATCTGCAGTCAGGAACCCATTCTCCCAACTACTGGAAACGTTACTAGTCATTTCGATAGGATAGTGGGAGTTACATGAAAAAAGAACTAGATTTACAAAGTTTCAGTCTCATTTTTGGGCTGCACGGCGTATCTTGGAAAGCGAAATCAGTGAATTTTGAGATGACTGCAAAGCTCAAATCGTGATGGTGTCATGACCCCAATTTTGTTTGGCACACTCGCAGCAATTAGCACTGCCATTGGATTACTCCTCACCAAAAGTATCTCAACACGGATGCCAGCGTGGCAGGTAGTTGGACCGCTATTTCTGATTAATGCACTATTAGTGGCGCCGATAATCCCTTTTTCAACGCCTTGGTCACTTCCCACTCGGGAGGTTCTTGCCCTTCATGCAGTTTCAACTGTTTTCCTAATTATTGGGGCATCATGTGTGTTTTTTCTGATCACACGTGGTCGCGCCTCTGGTGTTTCTGTCGGACGGGCTGTATCTCCCATTGCGGTTCTACTCACGGCGCCAATCATGTTGGGGACAACCGAATCACCAGTACTCATATTTGGGGCCGTAATTGTTATGGCTGGTGCTTTACTCCCTTTGAGGCGTGGTTTTGACGGCCTGGGTTCCAGAACAACGCTGCTAGTACTGATTCTTCTGGGTTTCTCGGAAGGTTTGGTTACGGTTCTCACGGCAATGTTGTCATTGCAAGGCATTGGTCTGCCGGAAATATATATTGTGCGAACGTTAATCGCAGGAATATTTTTCACCATGATTTTTCTCCCCAAAGACTTACGAGTCACGGACATTAAACCCTTAATCACGAGAGCCCTATTTGTAACCGGAGGCTACGTTTTCACGATCTTGGGTGTGCGTAACGGTGATGTGGTCGTTGTCCAATCGCTCTGGGCAACTGCCCCGATGATCGTAATAATTCTCGAATGGATTCATGACAGATCTAAGCCAGAACCAAGTATCTTGATTGGAGCGATTGTGGTCGCACTCGGAGTAAGCACACTGCTTGGCACAGCATGTGGATAGGAATAGTAGCCTTCAAGTTCGAAGTTCAGCGTTCGAAGCAATTCGTGAAAAATGGTTAATTACCTTCTAATATCAATTCCTAGAAAATGCTTGACGACCTTATGAATCCATGTTGAAAATACAACAATTGGAAATTGGAAACGATTCCATAATCGGTAAAAACTAAAGAAGTTCTATTTCATGACAGTTCCAGTGCTTTTTCCACTAGGCGAAGAGATGGGATTTAACCCACTTCACTTTGCATTGGTCATCATGATGACGCTCTTGATTGGAACAGTGACTCCCCCGCTGGGAGTATTGCTTTACGTTGCTGCTGGTATAGGAAAAGTTTCTGTCGCGCAAGCCATCAAGGAGTCAATTCCGTTTGTTTGCGTCATGATTGCGACTGTGGTTGTCGTTGCGCTTGTTCCGGCAATAGTTACCTGGTTGCCAGGGTTACAGCAATAATTATTTTAGCTGGTGATTGGAAAGGAACAGTTTGTGATTGAGGTATCTGAGTATCAGTCGATCGAGTATCAAAGTGCCTGTGCGGCTTATGCTTTGCTGGATCTTGGGATTCACCCCGGCGATCGCATATGCATCAGCGCTCCAAATTCAGTGGAACTGTTTTCAGTTCTTGTCGGTGCTTTAAGAATTGGGATTGCACCTGCGGTTGTAAGTTCTTCTGCGACAGAACGCGAGATTCGCGAAATGTGTCGCGACATCGCTACGGAGTGGGTTTTCCGAGAGGCCGACCTCCAAGCGCTGATCCGCGATATGAATCTAGAACCAAGAAACCTAAATGAGCTCCGCAACCTACCTTCTTGCCGACCAATTCACTTTACTTCGGGTACATCAGGGAGACCGAAAGCCGTGTGGAGTGGATGGCTGACACACGAAGAATCAGAGGCATGGATCGCTGACGAAACAGCAGTCTGGGGCTTCTGCGCGGAAGATATTCATTTAGTGAACGGACCATTGAGTCATTCGGCGCCGTTACGGTTTGCGTTAATGACGTTTTTCAATAGCGGTGCCCTAATTATTCCTCCGAAGTTCACAGCGGAAACGGCAATTGAAGCGATATCAAGGTTTGGTGTAACCACGACCTTCATGGCTCCCACGCATTTGCAAAGAATAATGGAGTCCATCGAAACTGATAGGATCCCGCATTCCATTCGATTTATTGCTCACGCAGGAAGCACGTGTAAAGAAAGAATTCGACTGTGGACCCATGAAATATTTGGAGTGGACAAAGTATTTGAGTTTTACGGCTCCGCTGAGGGCCAATTCACCGTATTTCCAGGGTCTCAGTGGCAGGAGCATCCTGGATCTGTGGGCCAGGTTCGACCAAATCGCGAGATCCGAGCTGACTCTCTGGGCCTGCTCTGGAGCAGATCTCCCGCGTACGCTCAATTTATTTATTGGGGTGATGAGGCAAAGACGCACTCGACCTGGTCTGCAGATAACTGGTTCTCGGTCGGAGATTACGGACGTATTGATGCGGAAGGTTTCGTGTACCTAGAAGGTAGAAAAGGTGATCTGATCATTTCGGGTGGGGTAAATGTTT
>JBASXE010000019.1:0-35654 GCA_049276875.1 Roseovarius sp.
CTTCAACCCTGCCTCTGTCGATTTGGCGCTGTCTCGCCGCAAGGACGCGATCACGTAAAGCGCCAGAGATTGCAGCTCCAGCCCCATATAGAGCGCCATGAGATCGCCCGCGCTCACCATCACCATCATGCCCACGGCACAAAGCGCGATCAGCACAGGATACTCAAAGCGCAGCATGTCGCGCCGCGCCATGTATTCTTGTCCCATGACCAACACAGCAGCCGCGCCAAGCAGGATCATCACCTTGGCAAACCGCGCAAACCCGTCATCGATAAACATGCCGCCAAAGGCCTCGCGCGTGCCACTGCCGCTGGTGCCGATCCAGAAGGCAAGCGCCACGAACAGCCCCGCCGTCAGCCACACGAGCATTCCGGCCATGTTGTCCTTGCCCGTGTAGACAGCCCCCAAAAGGGCCATCATCGCATAAATCGACAAGACGATCTCGGGAAGGACGACGTTCAGATCAGCCTGCATGTCCGGGCCCCCTCTTATTCAACGCCACTGGCAATCTGGCTGGCGCTATGCGCCTCGGCCAGAGCAGTGTCATAATTGGAAATCAGCGCCTCGACCGAGGGACCGATGATATCAAGCACAAGGCTGGGATAGACCCCCAGCAACAAGGTCATCACGACCAGCGGCGCAAAGATCGCACGCTCGAGGCGGGTCATATCGGTGATCGACTTCAGGCTTTCCTTGATAAGATCCCCCATCACCACCCGGCGGTAGAGCCAGAGCGCGTAACCCGCGCTCAAGATCACACCACTGACGGCGACCAAAGCAACCCAAGTGTTCACCTTGAAGACACCCACAAGTGTCAGAAACTCACCCACGAAGCCGGAAGTGCCCGGCAGGCCCACATTGGCCATGGTGAAGAACATGAAAATCAGCGCATAGGCCGGCATCCGGTTCACAAGCCCGCCATAGGCATCAATCTCGCGCGTGTGCATCCGGTCATAGATCACACCCACGCAGAGGAAAAGAGCGCCAGAGATAAAGCCGTGGCTGATCATCTGGAAAATCGCGCCGTCGATGCCTTGTTGGTTAGCGGCGAAAATACCCATCGTGACAAAGCCCATATGCGCCACCGAGCTGTAGGCGATCAGCTTTTTCATATCCTCTTGCGCCAGCGCCACGAGCGAGGTGTAGACAATCGCAATCGCCGAGAGCCACAACAGCAACGGTGTCATCACCTCCGAGCCGACTGGAAACATCGGCAGGCTGAACCGCAAGAAGCCGTAGCCACCCATTTTGAGCAGGATCGCGGCCAGTACAACCGAACCCGCCGTGGGGGCCTGCACATGCGCGTCGGGCAACCATGTGTGGACAGGCCACATCGGCATCTTCACCGCGAAGCTTGCGAAGAAGGCGAGGAACATGAGCGTCTGCATGCCACCCACCACCGTGACACCCATCAACGGGAAAGTCTCGGACGCGAATTCATGCCGCAAAAGAACCGTCATATCGGTGGTTCCGGCGTCAGCGAACATCGCCACCATCGCGATCAGCATCAAGACCGAGCCGAGGAACGTGTAGAGGAAGAACTTGAACGAGGCATAGATCCGCGCCTTACCGCCCCAGATCCCGATGATGAGGAACATCGGGATGAGCCCTGCCTCAAAGAAGAGGTAGAAGAGGACCAGATCGAGCGCCATGAACACGCCCAGCATGAGCGTCTCGAGGATAAAGAACGCGATCATGTATTCTTTTACGCGGTGCTTCACGTTCCACGATGCCGCAATCGTGAGCGGCATCATGAAGGTGGTGAGCATCACGAAGAGGACCGAGATCCCGTCCACGCCCATCTTGTATTGCAGACCCATGAGCCATGTGCGCTCTTCGACAAACTGGAAATCCGTGTTGTTGGGATCAAAGTCAAACAGGATGAAGAGCGACACGAAGAACGTGACCGTGGTGGTGGCCAGTGCCACCCATTTCGCATTGCGCTGCGCCGCTTCATCTTCGCCGCGCAGGAAAATGGCCAGAATGGCCGCACCGATAAGCGGAATGAACGTGGTAATCGACAGAACGTTTTCCATCAGTTCGCCCCTCCGGTGAAAGTGATCCAGGTGACGAGGGCCACGATCCCGATCACCATGGCGAAAGCATATGTGAAGATGTAGCCAGACTGCGCCCGGCCTGCGGCGCGCACGAAGAACGGCACGATCCCCAGCGCCAGCCCGTTGATACCTCCGTCAATCACGTTGCCATCGCCGCGCTTCCACAGGAAGCGGCCGAGGAACATGGCAGGACGCACGAAGATGACGTCATATAGCTCATCGAAATACCATTTGTTGAGCAAGAAGAGGTAGAGAGGCTTGTTCGTTTCGGCCACGCGGCGCGGCAGGGACGGGGTCCAGATGTAGAACCACATCGCCACCAGAAGCCCGAGGATCATGGCCACGAACGGGCTGAGCTTGACCCATTTCGGCACGTAATGCGCATCGTTGAGAACCGTATTCTCGGGGCCGGTATAGATCGCGCCCTCGCCCGGCTCGCCCGTGAAGACGTAATGGGGCTTTTTCTCTTTGCCCTCTGTCGCGCTGTGATCTGCGCCCTCGGCTGAATGATCTTCCGCAGCGTCGCTGCTGTGATCCTCGCCATGCTCGGACGCCTCCGCGTAAGGCACGCCGAAGAACTTGGCGACCGTATCAGTGTGACCAAAGAAGCTGTTGAACCAGACCATCCCCGCCAGAACCGAGCCGACCGCCAATGCGCCCAGAGGCACCAGCATCACGGCGGGGCTTTCATGGGCATGCTCATGCGTATGCTTGTCGCCACGCGGCTTGCCGAAGAACGTGAGAAACATCAGACGCCAGCTGTAGAAGCTGGTGAAAAGCGCCGCGATGACGAGCATCCAGAAGGCGTATCCTCCCGTGGCGGCCGCATAGGCGCTCTCGATCACGGCGTCCTTGCTCAAAAAGCCCGCAAAGCCCAGCGGCACGCCGCCGAAGGTAAAGAATACCGATGGCACACCCACACCCGTGATGGCCAGCGTGCCAATCAGCATGGCCCAGAACGTGTAGGGCATCTTCTTGCGCAGCCCGCCATAATTGCGCATGTCCTGCTCGTGGTGCATCCCGTGGATGACCGAGCCCGCCCCGAGGAAAAGCATCGCCTTGAAGAACGCATGAGTGAAGAGGTGGAACATCGCCACCGAATAAACACCGACACCGGCGGCCACAAACATATAGCCCAGCTGGCTCATGGTCGAATAAGCGATGACCCGTTTGATATCGTTTTGAACAAGGCCGATCGTGGCTGCAACAAACGCCGTAGTGGCCCCGAGGAAGGTGACGAACGCCATCGTCTCGGGCGCGAACTCCATGACCGGCGACATCCGGCAGATCAGGAAGACACCCGCCGTGACCATCGTGGCCGCATGGATCAGCGCGGAGACGGGCGTGGGCCCTTCCATCGCATCGGGCAGCCATGTGTGCAGGAAAAGCTGCGCCGATTTGCCCATCGCCCCGACGAAGAGCAAAAACGCAATGAGATTTGCCGCATTCCAATCGGCCCAGAGGAACGTGACCGTCATATCGGCCAGCATTGGTGCGGTCTCGAAGATATCGTCGAACATGATCGACTCGGTCAGATAGAAGATCGCGAAGATCCCCAGCAAAAAGCCCGCATCGCCCACCCGGTTGACCACAAAGGCCTTGATGGCGGCGGCATTGGCGCTGGGTTTGCGGAAGTAGAACCCGATCAGCAGATACGAGGCGAGGCCCACCCCTTCCCAGCCGAAGAAGAGCTGCAAGAGGTTGTCGGCCGTGACCAGCATCAGCATCGTGAAGGTGAAAAACGACAGATAGGCGAAGAAACGCGGGCGGTAGCTCTCGGTCTCGCCGAAGTTCTCGTCATGAGCCATGTAACCCATGGAATAAAGGTGCACGAGAGCCGACACGGAGGTGATCACCACCAGCATGATGGCCGTCAGTCGGTCCAGCCGGATCGACCAGGTGGTGTCCAGCAGCCCAGATTGAATCCAGTCCAGGATATGCACCTTGGTGGTGACGCCGTCATGGCCCAGAAACACAACCCAGCTGAGTGCTGCGGCGAGGAACAAAAGCCCCGTTGTGACCCATTGCGCGCCCGCGTCTCCGATGATGCGCCAGCCAAAGCCCGCGATGATGGCCCCTATGAGGGGTGCGAAAAGGATGATCTGTTCCATGATCTCAGCCCTTCATCACGTTGACATCTTCGACCGCGATCGTGCCGCGGTTCCGGAAGAAGCACACGAGGATCGCAAGGCCAATCGCGGCCTCCGCCGCCGCAACGGTGAGCACGAGAAGGGTAAAGACCTGCCCCACAAGATCGCCGGAAAAGCTGGAGAAGGCGACAAGGTTGATGTTCACCGCAAGCAGCATCAGCTCAATAGACATAAGCAAGATGATCACGTTCTTGCGGTTCAGGAATAGCCCGAAAATGCCGATGACAAAGAGCGCCGCCGCCACTGTCAGATAATGTTCAATTCCGATCATGTCTGTCCCTCCGGGTCGTTGCCCGATTTTCTTTGTCGTATCGCGCCGCGGGCTAGTCGCCCATGACGAATTTGTCCACCGCCCCGCGCAAATCACCGTAAAGTGCGGCGCAGGCGCAAGGCTCCGCGCTCAGCGCCGAAATCTCGATGTCGCGGGCAGTTTTGCCCAGATCCGCCGCGATCCGCTCCAGCGTGGCGAACACACGGGCACCGCTCTCATGGCTTGCGATGACACGCAAGGCCGCTTCGGTGCGATCAAACGGCAGGCGTGCGTTCATGTTATCCTCGGCCGTGCGGAAGCTGAGCGCGCGGGCGGGCGCGCAATCCACGATCATGAAATCTACGGCACTGCCTTCTTGGCTCCACCAGTTGCGCCACATCACGCGCCCCTCGCCCAGATCGCGGTGCATATCCTCGCCACCGTGGCTGACATGGGTGACACGGGTGCACGCATCAAGCGCGGGTGCGGCCAAGGCCCCACTGCCCAACCCCACCAGCAAAAGCGCCGTCATATATATGCGCCCAAGGGTCATCCTATTGCAGCCCCTGCCCCGGTTTCACGTCCTTGAGCTCCATCGCCTTGGCCGGGTCGCGCCACATCTGTTGCAGCACGTTCTGACGCTTGATGTCTGTGCGGTGGCGCAAGGTCAGCACGATCGCGCCAATCATCGCCACCAGAAGGATCAAGCCGGACAGTTGAAAGAGCAGAAAATACTGATCGTAAAGCACGAGGCCGATGGCCGCCGTGTTCTGCACGCCCTCGGGCGTCACGGCGGCACGGGCCGCCTCAGCGGTATCAGCGGCCTCCCAAACCCCAAAGGCGAGGCCGAATTGCATCATCAGGATCAGCCCGATCAGCAAGGCCAGAGGCATATATTGCGCCATCTCCGCCTTCAGCTCGGCAAAATCCACGTCCAGCATCATCACCACGAAGAGGAACAGCACCGCCACAGCGCCCACATAGACGATGATCAAAAGCATCGCGACAAACTCGGCCCCCAAAAGGACGAACAGGCCCGCAGCGCTGATGAAGGTCAGGATAAGCCACAGCACCGAGTGGACAGGATTGCGGCTGATCACAGTGAAAAGCCCACCCGTGAGGGCGGAAATCGCAAAGAGGTAGAAGGCCATAACGGCAACGCTCATGTCGTCTCTCCATCGGTTTTGGCATCTGGTGCCTCGTCCATCACGCCGCGCGCAATCTCCATCGCACGGGTCATGGAGGGCACGCCTGCGAACATCGACATCTGTGCGATGGTCTCGGCAATCTCGTCCTTCGTTGCCCCCGCCTCAAGAAGGTGGCGCACCGTCATCCGGATTTGCGCGTCGCTCTGAGCACCCAGCATTGTCAGCCCGGCCAGCGTCAGCAAAAGCCGCGTCTTGGCATCCAGCCCTTCCTTGCTCACCCCGCGCCCAAAGGTCATTTCCATGATCTCCTTGGGCATGGTGGGCCACAGCGCCTCGAACCCTTTGGGCGAGAACGTATCAAGTGCAGGGTTCACGGCCTTGGCCATCTCCTGCGCCTGCCGCATCATCATCTCGAAAGGGTTGGACGCATCAGTCATCGGTATGGGGCGTCCATTTCAAGATTGCGGGCAATCTCGGCTTCCCAGCGGTCACCGTTTTCCAAAAGCTTCGCCTTGTCATAGAAAAGCTCTTCGCGGGTCTCGGTGGAGAACTCGAAATTCGGCCCCTCCACGATGGCGTCCACAGGGCATGCCTCCTGACAAAAGCCGCAATAGATGCATTTGGTCATGTCGATGTCATAGCGCGTGGTGCGGCGGGAGCCATCGTCACGGGGCTCGGCATCGATGGTGATCGCCTGCGCGGGGCAGATCGCCTCGCACAGCTTGCACGCAATGCAGCGTTCCTCGCCATTTGGATAGCGGCGCAGCACGTGCTCGCCCCGAAACCGCGGGCTGAGCGGGCCTTTTTCATGCGGGTAATTCAGCGTGGCCTTGGGCGCGAAGAAGTATTTCAGGCCCAATTTGAAGCCTTTGAAGAAATCCGACAGCAAGAAATATCCCGCTGCACGTCCGTAATCAATGTTCGCCATGGCTCAGCTCCTTGCGTCGCTTGTGAGCCGGGTCTCCCCGGCGCTTTCATGTCCCTGCCACCGGGTCTCGTAATCGCTTTGCAGCGCGAAATCCGGCAGATGGCTGTCTTCGGTCTTTTCCACCTCGTAATAGAGATATGTCCGCCCCGGCCCGATCTGGTTCTTGAGCCTAAGCCGCACGCCGCTTTCGGCCGGATCGGCAAAGGTGACATGTCCGAACGCATCATCCGGGTCCACTGGAATCGCCCGGCAGTCGATAACCTTGCAATTGCACGCGCGGCGCCAGAAGGTCCAGACCAGTTCGGGGTTGAACTAATACATCCCGTGGCCATACCATCCGTTCAGCCCATTGGCCGAAATCAGTCGCCCACCGGGCTTGAGCATCCGGAAAAGCCCTTCAAGTGCTGCGGGCACGTTGAACACATGCTCTACGGTGCCACCATCGAAAATAAGGTCAAACTTGTTCTCAAGGCTCTTCTTGGGCCGCTTGTTCAGATCATGCAGCACCGTGGCACCCTCGTAATCCGAGAAATCCATTGTCTCCATCGCGCCGAAGCCAAGCTTTTCCATCAACGTCTCGGCATACCCATCCTCTTGCAGAAAATCGAAACGTTTACCCTCGATCCCGTGCTCCTGAAGTGTTGCTTCATACCGTTTGCGATGCTTGGTCTGGATCGAGAAGCTTTGGCGTCCAAGCATCAGCGTGCGGCCCTTCGGCGCGAAACGGGTCGAAAGCTCAGCCAGCCGATCAAAAAGGACGTAATCTACTCCCAAACCCCTCAGCCCCCCATCGCATAGCGCGCCCAGAAGGCACCAAAGACTTCGAATTTCGCGAGGAACGCAATAATCACGACCCAGGCGAGGCTCATGGGAAGGAATACCTTCCAGCCGATGCGCATCAACTGATCATAGCGGTAGCGCGGCGTGATCGCCTTCACCATGGCGAAGAGGAAGAAGAAAAACGCCATCTTGCCCAGCATCCACAGCACACCATCGGGCAGGCCCGGAATGGGGCTCAACCAGCCGCCAAAGAACATGAGCGACATCAGCGCGCACATCAGGAAGATCGCAATATATTCACCCGCCATGAATAGCAGGAAAGGCGTGGAGGAATACTCCACCTGGTACCCTGCCACCAGCTCCGATTCCGCCTCAGGAAGGTCGAAAGGTGGTCGGTTGGTCTCTGCCAAGGCGCTGATAAAGAACAGGAATACCATCGGAAGATGCGGCAACCAATACCAGCCAAAGAAGCCGTAAGGCGTGTCCTGTGCGGCCACAATAGCCCCAAAGTTCAGCGAGCCTGTGGAGATGATAACCCCCACGATGACAAGGCCGATGGAGACCTCATAAGAGATCATCTGCGCCGCAGAGCGCAGGCTGCCCAAGAAAGGGTATTTCGAGTTCGACGCCCAGCCGCCCATGATCACGCCGTAGACCTCCAGCGAGGAGACGGCGAAGACATAAAGGATGGCCACGTTGATATCCGAAAGCACCCAGCCCTCGTTCATCGGGATCACGGCCCAGGCGATGACGGCCAGAACGAAGCTCACAAGCGGGGCAAGCATGAACACTGTGCGGTCAGCACCCGCCGGCACAACGACCTCTTTCACGACGTATTTCAGCGCATCTGCCACGGTCTGCAACAGGCCGAACGTGCCCACCACATTGGGGCCACGCCGCATTTGCACGGCCGCCCAGATCTTGCGATCTCCATAGACGAGGAACAAAAGCGAGACCATGACGAAGCCCAGAACGGCAAGACATTGCGCAACAATGATCGTCAGCGTCCCAAGCGGGGTTGTGAAAAATTCAGCCATCAGGTCCTCATACCATCGGTATTCCGTTTTCCGCGCAATCGGCGGCGACGACTTCTGCGTCGATTGTCTTGGCCCCGCGCGGCAGGGCCGGCGAGATGGTGTAAACCGCATCCCCGTGCCAGATGCCACCCTCTTCGGCCACATTCGTGCGCACATGGCGCGCAAATCCGTATCCACGGATCAAAGCATATTGTGCGGCCGCGCAGGCCGCATAGCGATCCACATCGCCCGCATCGCGCGCACCATTCATCCGGACATGGAAATTCACCAGATCCCCGTCCAGAAGCTGCGTCTCAATCCCTTGATACTCGGGCGCAAAACGGCTGACCGCATCCTGAGGCGCGCAAGCCGCAAGGGCCGCAATCGCAGGAATGAGGACTGCCCGTGTCACTCCGCCGCCACAGCCACAGCGTTGCGCGCTTTTGCGTTGGCGCTCAGCTTGCCCATAAGCTCGGATGCCCGCGCGACCGGGTTGGTCAGGTAGAAATCCGTGATGGCATAGCGGAAGGCGGCCTCGCCCGGCTTGGTGACAGGCAGCGGCTCCCAGGCATTCTCTGGCACCTCGTCGATCTCGGCCAGATGCGGGGCCGCGTCCACAAGCGCGCGGCGCAGAGCGGGCAGGCTGTCATAGGGCAGCGCGCTGCCCATCTCACCCGACAAGGCGCGCAAGATAGCCCAGTTTTCCTTGGCCTCACCGGGGGCAAAGCCCGCGCGCAATGCCAGTTGCGGACGTCCTTCGGTGTTGACGAACAACCCTTGCTCTTCTGTGTAGGCGGCGCCCGGCAAGATCACATCGGCGCGGTACGCGCCCCGGTCACCATGGCTGCCTTGATAGATCACGAATGGGCCGGGTTTGATCTCCACCTCATCGGACCCGAGGTTATAGATCACGTCCGCGCCCTCGAGCGCTGCGTCCATACCGCCTTGCGTCGTGCAACCCGCATCCATTGCGCCCACGCGCCCGGCGGCGGTGTGCAGCACCAGCATCTTGGCGCCGGAGCCCTCTACATAGGCCATGGCTTGGCTCAGAACCGCCGCACCATCCGCTTCCTGAAGCGCGCCTTGGCCCACGATCACAAGCGTGTCGTCCTTCTTGGTCACGCGGCCGACAAGATCGGTCAAAGCGGCGCGCCCATCGCCGAAGTGATGATATTCGTAGGTCAGATCCACCTTGGGACCGATCACGCCCACATCGGCACCGGCAAGCCATGCACGCCGGATGCGCGCATTGAGCACGGGTGCCTCATCGCGCGGGTTGGTCCCGATGAGAAGGATCGTGCGCGCCGTGTCGATATCCTCGATTGCCGCAGTGCCGACATATCCGCCACGATTGCCCTCGGGCAGCTTGGCACCGTCTGTGCGGCACTCGACATGGCCGCCCTGCCCCTCGATCAATTCCTTGAGCGCAAAGGCGGCTTCGGCGGGGACGAGGTCCCCCACCAAACCAGCCACCTTAGAGGCCTCTTTCAGAGCGTCAGACGCGCGGCCCAATGCCTCGGGCCATGTGGCCGGGCGCAGCTTGCCGTTTTCCCGGATATAGGGCGTGTCAAGCCGCTGGCGGCGCAGACCGTCCCAGACAAAGCGCGTCTTGTCGGAAATCCATTCCTCGTTCACGCCATCATGGTTGCGCGGCAGCATCCGCATCACTTCACGGCCCTTGGCATCGACGCGAACGTTGGAGCCGAGCGCGTCCATCACATCAATCGTCTCGGTCTTGGACAGTTCCCAAGGGCGCGCCGTGAACGCATAAGGCTTGGACGTGAGCGCACCCACCGGGCACAAATCAATGATGTTGCCCTGAAGGTTGCTGTCCAGCGTCTCGCCCAGATAGGAGGTAATCTCCGCATCCTCGCCCCGGCCTGTCTGGCCCATCTGCATGATGCCTGCGACCTCAGAGGTGAAGCGCACGCAGCGCGTGCACGAAATGCAGCGCGTCATATGCGTCTCGACCAAGGGCCCCAAATCGAGATCCTCGGTCGCGCGTTTGGGCTCACGGAAGCGCGAGAAATCGACACCATACGCCATCGCCTGATCCTGCAAATCGCACTCGCCCCCCTGATCGCAGATCGGGCAATCCAGCGGGTGGTTGATCAGCAGAAACTCCATGACCCCCTCGCGGGCCTTTTTGACCATGGGCGAGTTGGTCTTGACCACGGGCGGCTGACCTTCGGGGCCGGGGCGCAAATCCTTGACCTGCATCGCACAGCTTGCTGCAGGCTTGGGCGGACCGCCGACGACCTCCACAAGACACATCCGGCAATTGCCCGCAATCGAGAGCCGCTCATGATAGCAAAAGCGCGGAATTTCCACACCCGCTTCCTCACAGGCCTGAATGAGGGTCATTGCCCCATCCACCTCAACCTCGGTGCCGTCGATGATGATCTTGCGAAGGTTCGTCATATTGCGTTCACTTTGCTTTCAGAAAGGCGCCGATTTGCGTCTGCCCGGCGATCTCCGCACGACCCAGCGTGCAAAGGCTCTCCGGGTCCAGATTGCTGGCACCTTTGGATTTGAAATAGGCGTTGCGCCGTTCGCGCATCTTCGCCTTTTCCGCCTTGTCGTTGACATAGGCGTCAATCTCGGCCTCGGAATAGCCACGGTCTCGGGCCATGTCCGTGAGCGTATTCACGTAGGAGCGCGCCACCCAAAGCCGACCGGATATCGCGCTGCATTCGCGGCGGATCTTGTCGGCGGCGGCCACGGCCATCAGCCCTGCGTTGATATCGCTCTCCTTCGAGAGATCAGCGGCAGCGGCGCCGCCAATGCCCCCAGCAAGCGTCGCGGCAAGGGCGAGTGTTGTCATCTTGCGCATGGGTCAAACTCCCTTCATGCAAAACCTGAGCGCGGGCCGAACGGCCTGCCCCCACGCCTTGCACATGGGTGCGCGGCGCTCTGTTATGCAATAACAGCCCCCACATCCCCCTGAGTTTGAGCGGAAATTCACCATTTCACGCAGACCCCTCGAAGGGTCAGCGATGCGCCCTCCACGCTGCCCGCGAAATCATCAGGGCCTTGTGCCTGCGCCCATGTGATGGTGCTGTCGCCGAAGGTCTCTACGCAATATCGCGTCCCCTCATAGCGACCCGCCTCCAAAGCGCCTTTGAGGCCCTGATCAATACGGCGCACGGTGACGGCGAATTTGGTGCGGTCATCGCTCTCTTTCTTGGCCTTGGAGGGATAATAATTTCCCTCAAAGCGCACGCGATCTCCCGGTTTGGCGCAAGCACTGAGGCCCATCAAACCAACAAGGGCGAAAGTTGTGATCTTGGTAAATGTCATTGTCATGCTCCAAACGCTGCGACAAGGGCGAGACCGGCGAGGCCGTAACAGCACAGCGCGCCCGCTATGAAGGCAAAACTGCGCGGGCCGATATCCGCCCGGCCAATGCCACCCACATGCAGCACCAGCATCACTACCCGCGCCACGATGAAAATCGACGCCAGCCAATTCACCCAAAACGGGCTGGCTCCCGCCAGAATGGCCGCCACGGTCACTGCCATGAACACCCCAAGACTGTCTGAGGCGTTCCCATACGCGCGATGCCAGCGATAAGCGATGCTCGTGTAATCCTCAGGTGGCGTCGCCCCCGGTGCCAGCCCCATTGCCTGCTTTTTCAGCGCCGAGACCGGCCCAAGCAGCAAAACCAGCACGCCCATAAGAGCGAGGGCCGCAATCGCGTGGGCATAGGCATCAAATCCATCCATATCGGCTCAGCTCCCTCTCAGGCAGAGGATATCTGCCTGCGCACCAGCCGCAACATGGTCCGTCATGAGGCTCAAGGCGCGTTTCATTCCGCCGCCACCGCGCTCACGCGACCTGTCCGTTTGTATTTGATGCGGTCCTCGATCTCATCGCGGAAGTTGCGAATGAGTCCTTGGATCGGCCACGCGGCCGCATCGCCCAAAGCGCAGATCGTGTGGCCCTCCACCTGCTTGGTCACGTCGAGCAGCATGTCGATCTCCTCGACCTCCGCATCGCCCGTCACCAGCCGCTCCATCACCCGCATCATCCAGCCGGTGCCCTCGCGGCAGGGCGTGCATTGCCCGCAGCTTTCGTGTTTGTAGAATTTCGCCAGACGCCAGATCGCCTTGATGATGTCGGTGTCCTTGTCCATCACGATCACGGCGGCGGTGCCAAGGCCCGACCGCTGCTCGCGCAGATAGTCAAAATCCATGATCGCTTCTTTCATGTGCTCGCCGCGAATGCAGGGCACGGAAGAGCCGCCGGGGATTACTGCCTTGAGGTTGTCCCAACCGCCGCGAATACCGCCACAATGGGTCTCGATCAGCTCCTCGAACGAGATGCTCATCGCCTCTTCCACGACGCAGGGCGTCTTCACATGACCCGAGATCGCGAAAAGCTTGGTCCCCGCATTGTTGGGGCGGCCAAAGCCCGCAAACCACTCCGGCCCCCGCCGCAGGATGGTGGGCACAACGGCGATGCTCTCCACATTGTTCACCGTGGTAGGGCAGCCATAAAGGCCAGCGCCCGCCGGAAAAGGCGGCTTCATGCGCGGCATACCCTTCTTGCCCTCAAGGGACTCGAGCAAAGCGGTCTCCTCGCCGCAGATATAGGCCCCCGCGCCATGCACCAGATAGATGTCGAAATCCCAGCCCGATTTGCACGCATTGCGGCCCACGAGACCGGCGGCGTAGGCCTCATCAATTGCGTGCTGAAGCGCTTCTTTCTCGCGAATATACTCGCCGCGGATATAGATATAACACGCATGCGCCTGCATCGCGAAACTGGCAATCAGACACCCTTCGATCAACGTATGGGGGTCATGCCGCATGATCTCGCGATCCTTGCAGGTGCCCGGCTCGGACTCGTCCGCATTGACCACCAGATAGCTGGGCCGCCCGTCGCTTTCCTTCGGCATGAAGGACCATTTGAGGCCCGTAGGAAAGCCAGCACCGCCGCGCCCACGCAGGCCAGATGCCTTCATCTGATCCACGATCCAGTCGCGCCCGTTTTGCAGGATCTTGGCCGTGCCATCCCAATGGCCGCGTGCCTGCGCGCCCTTAAGACTGCGGTCATGCATCCCGTAGAGGTTGGTGAAAATCCGGTCTTGGTCTTTCAGCATCGCATCAATGCCCTTGATTGTTCTGGCGCGCACGCCATGTCTGATAGATGAGCCACAAAGCCCAGATGAAACCGGCCAGCGCCGCAAGGTCAATCAGCGCCAGAAACCGGGTCTCCAGCCCGAGCGCCTTGCCCACGAGCAGACCCACGACCCAAAGGACCCCTGTGCCCGCGATCACGAGCGAGGCCCGCCGTCCGGTCTTGTTTGCATCTGTCTTTGCCACGTAGCTCACCTAATCCTTTTTTCGCGCCCGAATAGGCGCTTAGTAAACGTCGCCGCCATCAACACGCTTGGAGAACTCCGTCTCACCACCCGCGGCCAGGACCTTGGCTTGCGCGACCCATTGATCGCGGCTCACACGGCCTTTGAAGCCTTCGAGGTTCTGATCGACCCAAGCAATCTCATCTGCACTCCATCCGGCAATCTGATCGAAATGGTAAAACCCGAGAGTGTTGCACAGCTTCTCAAGCTTTGGCCCAATCCCCTTGATTTCCTTCAGGTTGTCCGCTTTGCCGCCCCGCGCGGCTTTCAGCGCTTTGGGCCGCGTGCCTTCGGCCGAAGCAGGCTCGGATTTGGCCGGCGTGGCTTTGGGCTTGGCGGCTTTGGGGGCCGGCTTGGCTTTTTCGGCTTTCGCTGCCTTTGGCGCTGCTTCTTTTGGTGCTGCTGCTTTTGGTTTTTCTGCTTTCGGCGCGGCCGCTTTTGGTGCTGCCGTGGCCGCAGGGCTCGTCACCGCAGCTGCGGGTGCGGCTGTGGCAGGTGCCGCACTTGCGCTCATAGCCGTGTTCTTCACCGCTGGTCCCCGGCTGGCACTACAAAAGATCACCGAAAAAAGCAGGCCGGACGCGGCAAACGCAACCGCACCCACACCAACTGCCGCCACAAGGCGCTGATCGCCCACGGCCCACATCATAACACAGGTCAGAAGGCCCACACCGGCAGCCATAGCCCAGCAACCAATCTGGCATTTAAACCCGTCATTCATATCACTCATGGGGTGTCTCCCTATCCTTCACCCGGGCGCGCCATTATTGTTTTCATTCGTACACGCCCCCCTTCTTCGCGCGCTTAGCGAACTCAGTCTCGCCCCCGCTTGCCAAAATCTCGGCCTGCGCCACCCAATCGTCGCGGGTAACCCGGCCCTTGAATCCTTCGAGGTTCTGATCGACCCAGGCAATCTCGTCGCCGGACCATTTTGCAATCTGGTCAAAGTGGTAAAAGCCCATGGAATTGATCAGCTTTTCCAGCTTGGGCCCCACACCTTTGATCATTTTCAGATCATCCGCCCCGCCCTTGCGCGGCGCTTTCATCACGCGAGGCCTTTTGCCCGGACCATCAGATTTCGGCAAAGGCTTCGTTGCGTCCGGGGTCTTGGCTTTCTCTACATCCTTGGGCTTGGCCTTGGATTTCGCCGCGGCCCCTTTGGCCGCATCCGCATCCGACAGACGCGCCCCGCCAACGGCCACAGGCGTGGCGCGCAGCTTGACCGATGGGGCCGCAGGCTTGTGCATCGCGCCATGGGTTGTCCAAGGCGTCAAAAGCGGCACCTCGCTGCCGTCGATCCGTTTGACCGTGTCGCCCAGATCATGGGCCGCCTGCGCACTGGCATTATACTTCGCATGGCCGCTATCGAACTCCTTGAGGCTGGTCAGCCCCGTAATAGGCTCGGCGGCGAACCGCCCGTTTTGCGGGCCGGGCACGGGAACCTTACCTGCCGCCAATTCGTCGATGATTTCGCCCATCCGCGCCGCGGTCAGGTCCTCATAGTAATCTTTGCCGATCTGCGCCATTGGAGCGTTGGCACAGGCACCGAGGCACTCAACCTCTTCCCAGCTGAACTTGCCATCGGCGCTCAGCTCATGGGGTTTGGGCGCAATTTTCTCACGGCACACGGCCACCAGATCCTCGGCACCGCAGATCATGCAGGACGTTGTGCCGCAAACCTGTATGTGCGCAATTGATCCAACGGGTTGCAATTGGAACATGAAGTAGAACGACGCCACTTCCAGACCCCGGATATAGGCCATGCCCAGCATTTCCGACACACCTTCGATCGCCGGACGGGTCAACCAGCCCTCCTGCTCCTGAGCACGCCACAAAAGCGGGATGATCGCGCTTGCCTGACGGCCCTCGGGGTATTTGGCAATCTGCCCCTCCGCCCATGCCTGATTGGCGGGCGTGAAAGCGAAGGTTTCTGGTTGTTCGTGATAGAGGCGACGAAGCATGAAGCGCCCTCTCCTATGTAGCAGGGCGGAGCTTGCCCGCACCTGTAATCATCATTGCGCCGATGCGCAGGGCGGCGACGCGGCTCAACTGCACGGCCCCCACACGAGGATCAGCGTTTTCTCATAGCCGTAATAGATCACCTCGCCCTCGCTAACGAGGGCTTCGATCACCACATCGGTGCGCGCAGGGTCAAGGCCCGCTTGGCTCACCAGAAGGTCCTTGTCGCGCACGCCCACCCGGCATTTATTGCCTGCCATGAAGGCGACAAACCCGGCCCGCGTTTCGGGAATGATCGTGCTGGCAAGCGCCTTTGCGCGGTCGCAAAACTCCGCCGTCACTTCGATCCGGTCCGCGCTTACGCTAAGCTCACTGTGGCGTACCATCTCGTCGGTCAGAAGAGCCGCATCTTCAGGGTTCACACCATATGCGCCCATCACGAGAGGGAGGCCTTCGGTGCTGCGTGCGCAGGTCCTGTCGCTGGCAATCGCGGCCAGAAAACGGTCGTGGCGCGTCGGCTCCGGACCGCTCTGGCACACCGAGCTGCGCAGCATCAGACCAGTGCCCGCCCGCACGGCCTCATTGGCCCCGACAAGCGCGTCAATCACCGCCGCACGCTCGTCGGCATCTCCAAATCCGGCCGCCGCGAGCTCGGTCTCGGCATCGGTCATGACACAGGTCTGCGCCCGCAGCGCATCGCGCGCCGCTTCAATGCGTGCCGCATTTGGCGTGCTGGCATCGACCGCCCATGCAGGCATGCCCATGCTTGCCGCGATGACAAGACATATGCCGCGCGCAGCCTTCATCGGTCGATCTCTCCGAAAACCACATCCATCGTGCCGATAATGGCCGCGACATCGGCCAACTGGTGGCCGCTTGCGATATAGTCCATCGCCTGCAAATGCAGATATCCCGGTGCACGTATCTTGGCGCGGTAGGGCTTGTTGGACCCGTCCGAGACAAGGAATACACCGAACTCACCCTTGGGCGCCTCCACGGCCGCGTAGATCTCTCCCGCAGGCACGTGGAAACCTTCGGTATAGAGTTTGAAGTGATGGATCAGCGCCTCCATCGAGGTCTTCATATCCCCCCGGCTCGGCGGTGTGATCTTGCCACGTGCAAGCACGTCGCCTTTACCCTCGGGCGCGCGCAGTTTCTCAATCGCCTGATGGATGATCGAGATGGATTGGCGCATCTCCTCCATCCGGCACAGATACCGATCATAGCAATCGCCATTCTTGCCGACGGGGATCTGGAAGTCGAATTCGTCATAACATTCATAGGGTTGCGCCCGGCGCAGATCCCACGCCATGCCGCTGCCACGCACCATCACGCCCGAAAATCCCCAATCGAGCGCATCTTGTTCGGACACCACACCGATATCGGCGTTGCGCTGCTTGAAAATGCGGTTTTCGGTCAAAAGCCCGTCGATATCGCCCAGAACCACGGGGAATTCCTTGGCCCAAGTCTCAATATCGTCGATCAGATCCTCGGGCAGGTCCTGGTGCACACCGCCGGGGCGGAAATAGGCCGCGTGCAGGCGCGCACCGCAGGCCCGCTCATAGAAAACCATGAGTTTTTCGCGCTCTTCAAACCCCCAGAGCGGCGGAGTCAGGGCGCCCACATCCATCGCCTGTGTTGTGACGTTGAGAAGATGGCTCAGGATGCGCCCAATCTCGGAATACAGCACCCGGATGAGCGACGCACGGCGCGGCACTTCCACCCCTGTCAGCTTTTCGATGGCCAAGCACCACGCGTGCTCCTGATTCATTGGGGCCACATAATCCAGACGGTCGAAATAGGGCAGGTTTTGCAGATAGGTCCGGCTCTCCATCAGCTTCTCGGTGCCACGGTGCAGCAGGCCGATATGCGGGTCGCAGCGCTCCACGATCTCGCCGTCAAGCTCAAGCACAAGCCGCAAAACCCCATGTGCCGCAGGGTGTTGAGGGCCAAAGTTGATGTTGAAATTGCGGATTTTCTGCTCGCCCGTCACATAGTCGCGCGATCCGTCATCATAGGTGTTGTTGCGAATGTCGCCGTCCATCATTTCGCGCCTCTAGATTTTGCAATGAAAAACCGAAGTATACCGACTACGCTCGCGACCACTGAGGCTCTAAACAAATCGAATGCGAATTCAGGCATGCCGGGTTCGGGAATCTCAAGAATCGTAGCCATTTCCAATCTCGAATTGAAAATCCACGCTGCAGAAATCGTTCCCACTAACAATACTCCAATCCAAATACTCGGAAAAAGCGCAACAATCGGAATCGAAACTATCCAAACACGAATATCTATGAAGGCCGCTAACACTGATCCAATCAAAATCGCCATCAGCCCTTCGCCTCCTCTTTCTTCTCATCGCCGGGCAGGATGTATTCCGCACCCTCCCAAGGGCTCATGAAGTCAAACTGACGATATTCCTGCACGAGGCTCACCGGCTCATAGATCACGCGCTTTTGCGCCTCGTCATAACGCACTTCCGTATAGCCCGTGGTCGGGAAATCCTTGCGCAGCGGATAGCCGCGAAAGCCGTAATCGGTCAGGATGCGGCGCAGGTCCGGATGGCCCGCAAAGAGAATGCCGAACATATCAAACACCTCACGCTCGAACCAATTGGCCGAGGGGTGCTGGGATGTGATCGACGGCACCATATCCTCTTCCCGCACGAAGGTGCGCAAGCGGATGCGGTGGTTTTGATACATGCTGAGGAAGTGGTAAATCACCTCGAACCGCTTGGCGCGCTCGGGATAATCCACCGCCGTAATATCCACGAGGGTGGAGAACTGACAACTGCGGTCGGTCTTGAGAAACTCGACAAGCCCGCAAATGTTGGACAGCGCCACATCAATCGTCAACTCGCCATGCGCCACGGCCCAGCCCAGAACGCAGTCCTCGCGCTTGAGCTCAATATGCGTGCCCAGCTCGTTTAGCGCATCACTCATATCTCAATCCCCCTTGCCGCCGGGCCCTATCGGACCAAGGTGCCCGTGCGGCGGATTTTGCGTTGCAGCTGCAAGATGCCGTAAACCAGCGCCTCGGCGGTAGGTGGGCAGCCGGGCACGTAGATATCGACCGGGACAATCCGGTCACATCCGCGCACCACGGAATAGCTGTAGTGGTAATAGCCGCCACCATTGGCGCAAGAGCCCATGGAGATGACATAGCGCGGCTCGGGCATCTGATCGTAGACCTTGCGCAAAGCGGGCGCCATTTTGTTGGTCAGCGTGCCTGCCACAATCATCACATCGGATTGGCGCGGGCTCGCGCGCGGCGCAAAGCCGAAACGCTCCACATCATAGCGCGGCATGGCGGTGTGCATCATCTCGACCGCGCAACAAGCAAGCCCGAAAGTCATCCAGTGCAGCGAGCCTGTGCGCGCCCAATTGATGATATCCTCGGACGAGGTCAGCAAGAACCCCTTGTCCTGAAGCTCGGCATTGAGGTCCTGCGTGGCGACCTCACGGTCCGCCCCCGCATGATTGGCGCCAATAGCTACTCCCATTCAAGCGCCCCCTTCTTCCATTCATAGGCAAACCCGATGGTCAGAACGCCCAGAAACACCATCATCGACCAAAAGGCCGTCATGGAAATGTCCTGAAACGCCACAGCCCACGGGAACAGCATCGCAATTTCCAGATCGAAAATGATGAACAGGATCGCGACGAGGTAGAACCTCACATCGAACTTCATCCGAGCGTCATCAAATGCGTTGAACCCGCATTCATAGGCGCTGACCTTTTCGGGATCCGGGCTGCGCACCGCGATGATCACAGCGGCCAGCATGAGAACAAGACCAAGCCCAATGGCAATGGCCAAAAACACGAGAATCGGGAGGTATTCCCTCAACATCTCTTCCAAGAGTGGCTCCTTAATCTGCGGCAGGGGCAGCCCCGCGCGGTCAAGTGGCAAAGTTGACTGCGCTACATCTATCTCTGCCCCATGGCAGGGTCAACCGCGCGAAGGGCGATTTGCCCCCTTTTGCACTGCCCCATACACCAGAAAAACCAGCGCAATCCGACCCGCATCCGCGATGACGGGCACAGCACTGCGCATGGCCGATCTCAACCCTGTCAGTCGCACTCATCTCCCCAACGCTTGGCGATATGCACCAGATCAGCCGCCCTCAGTCCAACTTGGAGGACGCCGCTCGAAAAAGGCCGTGATCCCCTCGCGGGCCTCGGACCCCTCCCAGCATGCGGCCAGCGCCTCAACCGACGCCTCAATCGCTTCGGCGTCAATCACCGGTCCGAACCGCCGCAAAAGCGCCTTCGCCTCGGCCACAGCGCCAGGCGCGCAGGCTAGATAGGGCGCGACCTCTTCCTCTACTGCGCGGTCCAGCAACGGCTCCGGCACCACGCGTGCCAAAAGGCCCAGATCGACCGCCTCGGACGCCACAAACCGCCGGCCCGACATAAAGACCCTGCGCGCACGCCCCTCGCCCATCCGCCCAGCCACATAATGACAGAGCGTGGCCGGGATCAGGCCAAGCCGCGTCTCGGTGAGCGCCATTTCCACGCCTTCTGCGCCCAGAGCTACATCGCACACGCTCACAAGCCCCACACCCGCCCCAAACGCATGGCCCTGCACCCGCCCGATCAAAGGCTTCGGCAGCGTGTTGAGCGCCTGAAGCATCATTGCAAGCTTGCCCGCCTGCGCGCGGCGCGCACCCGGTGTGGCGGCCAGCTGATCGCGCATCCAGCCCAGATCACCGCCCGCGCAAAAACTCCGCCCGCGCGCCGCCAAAATCACCACCCTGACGGACTCATCCGCGCCCAGCGCACCTGCGGCCTCAGTCAATTCCACAATCATCCGCGCCGACAGGGCGTTATGCTTGCCTGCCCGGCTCAACCACAGGGTCGCGACCCCACGCGCGTCCCGCTCAACCTCCAATGTCTCAAACATGCCGCGCCCTGCCCCGATCACACTTCAAGCTTCTTCTTAGCAAAATACTCACTTTGCCTCCCACACAGGATAGAACGACCGCTCGTATAGCCGCGATGCGCCCGGCAAGGCCGCCTGAAACCCGGCGCGCGCCTCAAGCCGCGCCATCCATGCCGCGACCTCGGGGTGGGCATCGAGCGCATGGAAATGCCGCGCCATATAGACCGCCTGCCCCACACAGATATCCGCCGCTGAAAACCCCGAAGTCAGGATGTAATCGCGGCCCTCCAGAGGCGGGCTCAGCCGCGCCTCAATCGCATCAAGGCATTTGCCAACCCGCGCGGCCTCCAGCTTCATGATCAGCGGGCTGCGCATCGCATCCTCGTAAAGCATCACATGCTGCTGGGTCAGGGCCGCCACATGCTGCGTCAGGGTTTCGGCAAGATGCACCCAGACAAGCCACGCCATCCTATCCATATCCCCCGGGGCCCGCCCCAAGCCGGGCTCTGGATAGCGCTCGCAGAGATATTCCACCATGGCGCCGCTTTCAAACATACGTTCGCCCTCAATCTCAAGCGCCGGCACCCGCCCGGCAGGCGACAGCGTCAGGAATTCCGGCTCGCGCAGCGTCTTGTCGAAGGGCAGCTCGATCACGCGGCACGGCACATCCAATTCCTTCAAAAGCCACAAAACCCGCATAGAGCGGCTTTGCGGTACATGGTATAGCGTGATCATTTTCAGGTCCTTTTCCGTGCGTCTCTCACGCGCTTAAATCTGGCCGGGTGCGCATTGCGGCGTCGCGTGCGCGCGTTGCTTCATACCACCGCGTCAGCGCCCGACGCGCCTGCAAAGCGCGGCCTCCCTCCGGCACCCGGACGAAATAGTCCAGCATTGGAAGCAGATGACAGGACGCGAGGCACATTGCGTCAGGCGTCAACACCAGCCCCTCCACGGCAATTTCCTCCAGCGCATCCAGCACGGTGGCTGCCTGCATGAGGCCTGCGCTTACCTCAGCCGGATCGCCCGCGTCGCCCGCATAAAACCCATGCGAGAAAACCTGCCGCACAAGGGGCCAATAGCCATAGGCATCCACGATGCCGATCACCTGCCGCATCCGCGCCCGCGCGCGGGGGGCATCAGGCGTCAAACGACCCGCAGCAAACTCCGCATCAACGTAATCCAGAATGGCCGCCGTCTCCCAGATGCGAAACACCCCATGCTCCAGAACAGGGACCCGCCCAAAGGGCTGCAATGGGGTCAGAGCAGCCAAACCTTCGGCCGTGAACGGATCCAGATCGACAAAATCGAAACCCGCCCCCGCCTCGGTCAGCGCCAGCCGCGCCGCCCATGTATAGACGCTGTGGCGGTAGCCCGTAAGCTCTAGCCCCCCGTTCATGACCGCCGCCTCCGCAAAGTCGCCCCGTTCGCCGACCCGCAAAGCGCCTCAAGACGCGTGGCGCCGCTGGCCCTATGGATCGTAAACCCAATGAGAAAAAAGCTTTTTTGCATCGTCAGGCTGCGCCCAAACAGGGTATTTGATCCAAATCAAATCCCAAAAAATTTGACGCTTGACGCAGATCAAAGCCGCCCACCGCGCACCGCTTTAGCAGGGGAGCAGAAACAAGAAGGGACAGATCATGAAGACCGCTACTTCCACCCTCGCACTCGCCGCAGGCATCGCTGTTGCGGCTCTTGCCAGCCCCGCTGCCGCCACCGACCAAGGCGATTTCACCCTCGGCTTCGGCCTCGGCCTCGTATCGCCGCAGGCGGGTAATTCGACCACCACAGTTGGCCAGATCAACGTCGATGACAACATCCGCCCGACGCTCACATTTGCGTATTTCGTGGCGGATAAAATCGGCGTGGAGCTTCTGGCCGCGTGGCCGTTTGAGCATGACATCAACCTCGTGGGCACAGGCCGCGTCGCCAAGACCAAGCACCTGCCGCCCACGCTGTCTATCAAATATCACTTTGCCAATCAGTCGAGCGTGACACCCTTCGTCGGCGTTGGTCTCAACTATACCCATTTCTTCGATGAAAGCGGCGTTGGTGCGCTCGCTGGCGCCAATGTCAGCATCGATGACAGCTGGGGCGTGGCCGCCGTGGCCGGTGCGGATTTCGCCATCTCCGATCGCGGTGCGCTCCGGGCCGAGGTCCGGTATATCGACATCGAAAGCGACGTGAAACTCAACGGCGCGAACATCGGCAAGGTCAAGATCGACCCGCTTGTGCTGAACGTGGCCTACGTTCTCAAATTCTGAGAGACGCGTCGCACCGGGCAACCCGCGCCGGACATCATCTTCAGGGCCGCCTTTCGAGGCGGCCTTTTGCATCTCAGGCGCAAAGATAGAGCATGACGCATGACCCATCATCCCCATGCCCGCCCAAGCCGCGCTTCGGGACAGCTTGCATCGCCCTGTTCCACCAGCCATCCAACCCTGTTGACGTGGTACTCGCGCCGCGCGGACGCACAAAGCGGCCCGCAGGCCACCACGAGCCATATTTCCGCGTCACCCGGAAAGGCCACGCAATCGGTCATCTTGCCTCCCGTCTGCGCGTTGTAGAGTGCGGCGTAATGGTTGATCACATCCGTCTCGGTGATCGTCATCGCCAGATAACCCAACCGCAGCCCATAGGCCCCGGCCCCAAGAGCCATGACGCAAAGTGGTGCCCAGATAAGCCAGCGCATCAGCTCGTCACCTCGGCCACCCTCCCGGCCCGCGCACGCGCCACAGCCATCCGCCAGATTTTGGAATGCCCTGCGCCCAGTGTCATAGATCTCGCGTTGCTGACCATCGCTCTGCCCCTGAACCCTGTTGACCGCACCCTTAGTGGTAGCATCCCACCCGCGCCGGTCAATCCTCCCGCAGGATTGGCCGGATAAGCAAAGACGCGCGCAGATGGGCCGTCATCGCGCGCGCCGTCCCCGCCTCGTTCCATACAACATCGGTCGGCACCAGTGCTTCGAATGTTCACGGCACCCTTACTGGTGACGCGGGTATGACAATCGCGTTACTCGCGTCGCCTGCCCATTTGCATAGGCCGGGACGGCGTTTATGCCTTGGTCACACTCAAAAGGAGCGTCCCATGCGCGTTGCGATCTTATCAGCTTTGCTCATCACCCTGACAACGGCCACCTCGGCGGGGCCCATCAGCTTTGCAAATGGATGGAAAGAACAGCGTTTGTCGCTCTTCAGCTCAAACGATTACCGTTTTGGAAAAAATCTCAGCCTGGTGTCGGACGGGTCTGTCTCGATTGCCTGGACCCGCGTCGCGCAGGAACACTGAACAAGCACCGGCGCCTCATGGCGCTGGACGGTCGATCAATCTGTTCCTGCGACCAACCTGGCGCAGAAGGGCGGAGATGATCGTAATATCTCGCTTTACTTCGTCTTTGTGCCGCAAAGCATGGCGCCAGGGCTGCAAAATGCCAATATCCGCAGCCTTCTGGGCAATGATGATGTGCGGATCATTCAATATGCGTGGGGTGGCAACCATAGCCGGGGGCAGATCATTCAGTCGCCCTACGGCCCTCCCGGACAAGGCGTGACCATTTCCCTGCGACAGGCCGGCACCGGGTCTCACAGCGAGCGGGTCGACCTTGCAGCCGATTACGCGCGCGCCTTTGGGGGCGAGACAGCCGCTCTGGTCGGTTTGGCTGTTTCCGGCGATAGCGACGATACCGACAGTATTATCCGCGCGGCGATCGGGGATCTCGTCCTGCGATAGTTTGACCGCGTGAACCACCGTGCCTTTGGGGTCGCAGGGCAGAAACCGGCCCGCATTCGGGACGCCTGCGTGAGGTGATCAATTGCGCCACTTTGCGCTTCGAAGGCTGCGGCTTATTGCGCTTGATACACCGTCCCCACCTCGGCGCGGATGATCCGGGCGATCTGGGCGCAATCCTCAAGGCTGAACGTGAGCGGCAGGCGCATGTCGACGATGCCCTTGAGAACGCGGTCAGTGGCAGGCATCGGCTCGGACGGCGCATAGCGCCAGCTGTCATAACGGCTGGTGAAGCCCGCGGGCTCTGCGCCGCCGAACCATTTCAGCTCCACGCCCCGTTTGAGGCAACGCGCCAGCACGTCGCTGACTGCTTCGCTTGGCCAATCCAGCAATAAAAACTGGATCGACGAGCCAACGAAGCTTTCCTCAGCCGGGCGCATGGTCAGGCGCAGACCCGGCGTGCCGCTCAGCCCCTCTTCCACCACGCGGTAGCGCGCGTTCCACTTTTCGCGCTGCGCGTCGAGGGCTCGCAACTGTGGCCGCAGAATCGCCGCGCGCAGGTGATCCATCCGGCCAGAGACGTTGGGCGTGATGTATTTCACTTCGTCAAACGCCGCCTCAGGCGGGGGCGTGCCGTGGCGTCCGTAGAGCATGTAAGACCCCGAGAGCATGATCGCACGCGCCGCAATCGCATCATCATCGGTGACGAGAAATCCGCCCTCGCCCGCGTTGATATGTTTGTAGGTCTGCATGGAGTAACAGCCAACGGCGCCGTGCCGCCCCGAGGGTATGCCGCGCCACGCGGCGCCCATCGTATGCGCGCAATCCTCGATAACCAGAACGCCCGCCGCGTCACAAATCGCCATCAGCCGGTCCATATCTGCCAGATGTCCGCGCATATGGCTGAGCATCAGGACCCGGGCCGCGCCCGCCTTGGCCTCCAGATCGTCCAGATCAATGGTGAGGTTTTCGGTCACGCCTACAAAAACAGGCTGAGCGCCCACAGCGGCAATAGCACCCGGCACTGGTGCGAGGGTGAAGGCGTTGGACAGCACGCGGTCACCCGGCCCAATACCCACCGCGCGCAGGGCAGCGCCCATCGCGTAACCGCCCGAGGCCACGGCCAATGCGTATTTCGCGCCAACGGAGGCTGCAAATTCCTGCTCCAGAAGACCCACCTCACCCACCTCGCCGGGGCCGAGGTTGTAGCGGTGGAGCCGCCCGCTGCGCATCACGGCGACTGCGGCTTCGATACCCTCTTCGGGGATCGGCTCTTGCTGGGTGAAGTTGCCTCGAAAAATCTCTGTCATGGGGGATGTTCTACGCCGGTTCAGCCTTTGGTCAATGAAATTGCGGCGCGCAGCTTAGCCGATCAAACGCCGCACGGCCTCGGGAAGTTCCTCAAAATGACCAATCAGCGCCTCAGGCTCCAGAGCGGCCATATCCCCCCCCGCGGGCCCGAAGGTCACAAGGATTGAAGGCACACCCGCCGCGCGCGATGTTTCGCGGTCCGTCACCGTATCGCCGACAAGAAGCGACTGCGCCGGATCACCGCCCGCACGCCGCACGGCCTCCACCATCGGTGCGGGGTGGGGCTTGCGCGTGGGCAAGGTATCGGCCCCGATCAACGCGCCGAACGCATCCAGCGCGCCCATCCGATCCATCAAAATCCGCGCGAGATATTCGGGCTTATTGGTGCAAATGGCCACTTTGTAGCCCTGTATTTTCAGCGCCTCGACCGTCTCCATCGCTTGCGGGTAGAAGCGCGTATGCACGGCAATCGCCTTGGCATAGTGCTCCAACAGGGGCTGATACCACGCATCCAGAATGGCCTCATCCACGGGTCGCCCCAAACGCTCCAGCCCTGCCGTCAGCATCGCCCGCCCGCCGCGCAGCGCCGTGCCCGCATCCCGCGCGGCATCCAGCACGTCGCCCTCGCCCATATCGCGGAAACACGCATTAGCCGCGGCCAGCAAATCGCCGCTGGTATCGGCCAACGTGCCATCAAGATCAAAAACAACTGTGCGCATCCGCGCCCCCTATCCCCGCCCCACTGGGCGCATTTCCGCACAGGCCTGACACATACGGCAATCTTCTTTGATCGACCGCACGCTTGCGCACGCTGTGTCAGCAGATAGAAGGGGTGGGATTTGATTACAAACGAGAATCCAAAAAATGGGCATAGCTTTGATCATTCTCGGCGCGGGCAAAGGCACCCGAATGCACTCGGACATGCCCAAGGTCCTGCACCAGGTCGCGGGCGCACCTATGCTGGTTCACGCGATCCGCGCAGGTGCCTCATTGGAGCCCTCGCGCTGCGTGATTGTCGCAGGGCACGGCGCCGAGGCGGTGACAGAGGCCGCAGAAGACTATGAGCCCGCAGCCCAGATTGCCCTGCAAACAGAGCAGCTTGGCACCGCGCACGCCGTCGCCCAAGCACGCGATCTCCTGAAGGACCACGAGGGCGACGCGCTCGTGCTTTATGGCGATACGCCCTTCATCCAGCCCGAGACGCTGGAGCGGATGATGGCCGCGCGCACCGCCCATGACGTTGTTGTTCTGGGCTTCAAAGCCGCCACTCCGGGCCGTTATGGACGGTTGGTGATGGAGGGCGAGACGCTGGAGCGGATCGTCGAATTCAAAGACGCAAGCGAGGCCGAGCGGGCGATTGATTTTTGCAATTCCGGCGTGATTGCCTGCGACAGCGCAACGCTTTTTGATTTGATCGACGCCGTCGGATGCGACAATGCCGCGGGCGAATATTATCTCACCGACATCATTGCCATCGCCCGCGCACGCGGGCTGAGCGCGACCGCCGTGGCCTGTGATGAAGCCGAGACGCTCGGTGTGAACTCCCGCGCGGAGCTGGCCGAGGCCGAGACCCTCTTTCAGGCCCGCGCCCGCGCTGAGGCGATGGAGAACGGCGTGACCCTTCTGGCCCCCGAAACGGTATTCTTCGCGTTTGATACCGCCATTGGCCGCGACAGTATCATTGAGCAAAACGTCGTCTTTGGCCCCGGTGCCACGGTGGAATCGGGCGCACGGATCCGTGCGTTCAGCCATCTGGAGGGCTGCCATGTCTCGCGCGGTGCCATCGTCGGGCCTTATGCGCGGCTGCGTCCGGGGGCAGAACTCGCCGAGGACGTTCGGATTGGCAACTTCGTGGAGATCAAGAACGCCGTGCTCGACGAGGGCGCGAAGGTGAACCACCTGAGCTATATCGGTGATGCGACAGTCGGCGCTGGTGCCAATATCGGCGCGGGCACCGTGACGTGTAATTATGACGGCGTGATGAAGCACCACACCACGATTGGCGCGCGCGCTTTCATCGGGTCGGACACGATGTTGATCGCACCTGTCAGCGTCGGTGATGACGCGATGACGGGGTCAGGTTCGGTGATCACGCGCGACGTGCCGGAGGGGGCTTTGGCCATCGCGCGGCCCGAGCAGGTGACGAAACCGGGTATGGCGCGCAAATTGTTCGATATTCTAAAGAAGCAGAAGGCCAAACAGGCTAAAGGGGCGGATTAATGTGCGGAATTGTAGGGGTCCTGGGGCGGAACGAAGTTGCGCCTCTGCTCGTTGAAGCGCTCAAACGTCTCGAATATCGCGGCTATGACAGTGCAGGGATTGCCACGCTGAACGATGGTCATCTCGACCGCCGCCGCGCCGTGGGCAAGCTGGTGAACCTCAGCGATTTGTTGGTGCATGAGCCGCTGGCGGGCAAATCCGGCATTGGCCACACCCGCTGGGCCACCCATGGCGCGCCGACCCTCACCAACACGCACCCGCACCGCGCGGGGCCTGTTGCCGTCGTCCATAATGGTATCATTGAAAATTACCGCGAACTGCGCGCCGAACTGGCCGCCACAGGCATCGCGCATCACACCGAGACGGATACCGAAACGGTCGCCCTTCTCGCCCAGCACCATCTCGAAAAAGGGGCCACGCCCGAGGACGCCGCACGGCGCACGATTGCGCAGCTTGAAGGGGCCTATGCGCTCTGTTTCCTCTTCGACGGTGAGGATGATCTGCTGATCGCCGCGCGGCAAGGCAGCCCGCTTGCCATCGGCCACGGGGATGGTGAGATGTTCGTGGGCTCCGACGCCATCGCGCTGGCCCCGCTGACCGATCGCATCACCTATCTTGAGGAGGGCGATTGCGCGGTGCTCACCCGCACCAGCCTCAAGATCACGGATGCAAATGGCGCGCCCGCAACGCGGACCATGCGCCAGATCCGCATCGACAGCGCCCGCGTGGACAAGGGCGGCCACAAGCACTTCATGGCAAAGGAAATCGCGGAGCAACCCACGGTGATCTCCGAGGCGCTGGCGGCCTATCTGGATGGCGAGACCGGCGGCATCACCCTGCCCCATGGTGGCATCAACTTTGCAGGGCTCGAACGGATCACCATGGTCGCCTGCGGCACCGCCTATTTCGCCTGCGTGACCGCCAAATACTGGTTCGAGCAGCTTGCCCGCTTGCCCGTCGAGGTGGATGTAGCCTCCGAGTTCCGCTACCGCGAGCCACCCATCACCGAAGGCACGGCCGCGCTTTTCGTCAGCCAATCGGGCGAGACGGCCGATACGCTGGCTGCCCTGCGCTATTGTGAGGGCAAGGCGGAGATCATCCTGTCGGTGGTCAATGTGGACGAAAGTTCCATCGCCCGCGAAAGCGATCTGGCCCTGCCGATCCATGCCGGCACCGAGATCGGCGTGGCCTCCAGCAAGGCATTTACCTGCCAGTTGACGGTCCTGCTGCTTCTGGCGCTCAAGGCCGCCCATGCGCGCGGCCATCTGGACGATGATGGCCTGCGCAAACATATCGCCGGGATGCGCAGCCTGCCGGGGATGCTGAACGAGGCGCTGGGGATCGAAGAGACCGTGCGCAGCCTAAGCCAAGAGCTGTCAAAAGCGACAGATGTGCTCTTTCTGGGGCGTGGAGTGATGTATCCTCTCGCCATGGAGGGTGCATTAAAATTAAAAGAGATCAGCTATATACATGCCGAAGCTTATGCATCAGGTGAGCTGAAACACGGCCCCATCGCGCTCATTGACGAGAAGATGCCTGTCGTGGTCATGGCACCGAAAGACGCTCTTTTCGACAAAACGGTATCCAACATGCAGGAGGTGATGGCGCGCGGCGGCAAGGTCATCCTGATCACCGATGCCGAGGGCGCGAAGGATGCGGGCGACGGAACGTGGCACACCATCATCATGCCCACGATCGACCCTGTTCTGGCGCCTATTCTCTACGCGGTCCCGGCGCAGCTTCTGGCTTATCATACCGCCGCGGCCAAAGGCACGGATGTGGACCAGCCCCGCAACCTCGCCAAGTCCGTGACGGTTGAATAGCGCGGTAGATGTCGTCAGCGCGTCTTGAAAACCTGCATCTCCGGCAGCCCGGTCAGCGGCGCCTCGACGAGCCGAAGGGCCGCCAGTGACATCTGACTGCCCGCCGTTGCAGGCCCGTCCAGCGGAATAAGATCGACGCTCACCGACTTGCCATTGGCCGTGTACACCGCCCGCCCCTTTGCAGGCGCATCCACCAAGGGCGTTTTCATCCAGAACCCCGGCTCCGTTGCCGCCCCGAGCGAGGCTATGGTGCGCCCGATTTCATAGCCCCCCATGCTGTCTTGCGCTTTTGCCCGATCCGCTGCGGACGTGGTGTCCAAAGCCTCGGCTGTTTGCGGCGTGCCCACTGGCAAGACCACCTGCTCGGGTGCCACGGAGGCCTCCACCGGTGCGGGCATCGGCTCCACGTCTTTAGACGCCGGAAACATCTCCGGCAGGCCAAGCCGCGCACAACCGCCAAGCGCCAATGCGGCGGTCAGGGGCAAGATCAAAAGCAATACAGGTTTCATGAAACCCAGCCTAAGCCGTCAAATCGCCCCCCGCAATCCCAACATCCCCCTTGCGGGACCGTGCGCGCCCGCATAGTTTCAATGCCATGACAGTTCCTTTGATTGACCCATTCCAGCGCGCGATCAACTATCTGCGCGTCTCCGTGACGGATCGCTGCGATTTTCGCTGCGTCTATTGCATGTCCGAGAACATGACATTCCTTCCGAAAAAGGAATTGCTGACGCTTGAGGAACTCGACCGCATGTGCAGCACCTTTGTCGACCTGGGTGTGGAAAAGCTGCGCATCACCGGCGGAGAGCCTCTTGTGCGGCGCGAGATCATGACCTTTTTCAACGCCATGTCGCGGCATCTGGAAAGCGGCGCTCTGAAAGAGTTGACCCTGACCACCAATGGCAGTCAGCTTGAGCGATTTGCAGACGATCTTTATGCAGCAGGCGTGCGCCGGATCAACGTCTCACTCGACACGCTGGATGAGCAGAAATTTGCGGACATCACCCGCTGGGGCCGCCTGCCACAGGTGCTGCGCGGTATTGATGCCGCACAAAAGGCCGGAATGCGGGTCAAGATCAACGCGGTCGCCCTCAAGGATTTTAACGAGGCCGAGCTTTTCACCATCACCGAATGGTGCGCAGAGCGCGATATGGATCTCACGTGGATCGAAGTCATGCCGATGGGCGATATCGGCAACGAGGACCGTCTGGATCAATACTGGCGGCTGTCGGATCTGCGCCGCACGCTGGGTGAGCGCTACACGCTCACCGACCTGCCCGAGCGCACGGGCGGGCCTGCACGCTATGTCCGGCTGGAGGAGACGGGGCAGAAGATCGGCTTCATTACGCCGCTCACCCATAATTTCTGTGAAAGCTGCAACCGCGTGCGGCTGACCTGCACCGGTGAGCTTTTCATGTGCCTCGGCCAAGAGGATATGGCAGATCTGCGCGCGCCCTTGCGCAACTATCCAGGCACACAAGAACCATTGCAAGCGGCTATCCGCGAAGCGATTTCGCGCAAGCCCAAGGGCCATGATTTCGACTATTCGCGGCAGACGGTCGATGGTCGCGTCACCCGCCATATGAGCCATACAGGCGGCTGATGCCCGCCCTCACGCGGCCGACGCTTTTGCTGCGCTTTTATGGCGGATTGGCCACGGTGCTTTCTCCGTTGGCTTATGCCCGCGTCAAGGGTAAGTTACGCCTCCACAACATTGATCCAAAAAGGTTTTCCGAACGGATGGGCCATGCCAGCTTGCCGCGCCCTGAGGGGCGTGTGATCTGGTTTCATGCAGCCTCCGTCGGCGAAAGCCTGTCGGTGCTGCGCCTGATCGAGGAAATGGGAAGCGCCCTGCCGAGCGCGCAGTTCCTGTTGACCTCAGGCACCGCGACCTCCGCCGAGATTGTCGCACGCCGCCTGCCGCCGCGCACGCAGCACCAGTTTGCGCCGCTCGATAGCGCGCGTGCTGTGGCGCGGTTTCTGGACCATTGGCGCCCCGACGCAGGCGTTTTCGTCGAGAGCGAGCTTTGGCCCAACATGCTGCGCGGTGCGGCGGCGCGAGGCGTGCCGCTTGCTTTGATAAATGCGCGGATTTCGGACCGCTCTGCACAGAATTGGACGCGGGCAGCAGGCACAGCGCGCAGCATCATGGGCCTGTTCCGGGTGATTCATGCCCAAGACGCCCGCACGGAGCGACATTTGCGGGGTTTGGGCCTGAAACACGCCAAAATGGGTCACAACCTCAAATCCTTCGCAGCCCCCCTTCCAGTGGACGACGATGCCTTACGTGCCATGCAAGGCGCGTTCTTGGATCGCCCCCTTTGGGTGTTCAGCTCGTCCCACCCCGGAGAGGAGGAGATCGCGCTGCGCGCCCATGCTGCTCTCTTGGCCAAGCATCCGGACCTCCTGCTGATCCTTGTGCCGCGCCATCCCGAGCGCGGGGTCGATATCGCCCGGATGATCGCGGCACGCGGCATGAGTGCGGCCCGGCGCAGCCTCGGCGGCATGCCGGAGACGGATCAGACGGTGTTTCTGGCTGACACTCTTGGGGAGACGGGCCTGTGGTATCGACTGAGCCCGATTGTCTGCTTGGGCGGATCGTTCACGCCCGTCGGCGGGCACAATCCTTATGAGCCGGCCCATTGCGGTGCAGCCATCCTTCATGGCCCACTTTATTCCAATTTCATAGGGGTTTATGCCGAATTGCACAGAGCCAAGGCGGCCTTGGAAGTGCAGGATGCGGAGGCTTTGGGACGGGCCGTGGGCGAGCTTTTGAGCAGCGCCGACGCCCTGACACATCTGCAAAACGCCAGCGCAGATTTCGCCGCCACCCAAGCAGATGCATTGGGGGAAATGGCCCATGATCTTTGCGCCGCACTGGAGCTTGCCCCACCGCCATGACCGATGTGATCGTCACCAATTTCAACCGCAATTTCACCGGTGTCTCGGCCACTGCCGCAGGCGTGTTGCGCGCGCAGGCCCAAGGGCTCGACGTGGCGCTTTGCGGCTATCCCCTGCCCGGTTGCCCCGCGCCGATCACCTTGCGTGAGGCCCGCGCGGCCAGCCGCACGCCCTCAGAGCGGTTCACCATCTGGCATGTGCGGCGCAACACTGAAATGCGCGCGGCGCTCTGGGCACGCGATGTGTTGCGCCTGCCAATCAAGATCGTGTTCACCTCGGCGGCGCAGCGGCGGCACTCGGCCTTTCCCCGCTGGCTCATCTCGCGCATGGATGCAGTGATCGCAACCAGTGTAGCGGCCGCAAGCTTCGTCCCACATATTCGCGCTGTTGTTCCGCATGGTGTTGATACGGAACGGTTTTGCCCTGCGGGCAACCGTGCCGAGGCGTGGCTTGAGACCGGATATCCGGGCCGGTTCGGCATCGCCACGATTGGCCGCATCCGCCCCGAAAAGGGCACGGACCGCTTCGTCGAGGCGATGCTCCACTTGCTTCCCATGCAGCCCGAGGCAACCGCCCTCGTGATTGGGCGAGCGAGCAGCGCGGATGCTGCGTTCTTGCAAGGGCTGAAGGATCAGATCGTGATGGCGCAGCTGCAAGATCGCATCCTCTTTCCCGGTGAGATCGCGCCCGAAGACCTGCCCGCCCTGTTGCGCGGCCTCGGGGCTGTGGTGCAACTGCCGCGCTATGAAGGCTATGGCATGGCGCCTCTGGAAGGGATGGCGAGCGGTGTGCCGTTTGTGGCGAACGACGCAGGCGCGTATCGGCAATTCTCAGGCCAAGGGCGCGCCGGGTTGATCGTTGATCCGGACCTGTCAGAGGGCGTGGCCGAAACGTTGAGCGCGTTGATGGACGACCCCGCGCGTCATGCCAAAATGGCCCGCGCCGCGCGCGCGGATGCCGAGACCTCTTTCAGCGTCGAGGCCGAGGCGGACGCGATCAATGACGTCTATGACGCGCTCTGGTCCGAACCTTGACCAGCGCCTGATCAGGCGGGCAAACGCCGCTCCACCAGCTCCGCCCACCAACTGCAACCCATTGGAATCACGTCATCATTGAAGTCATCTTCGGCGTTATGCACATTCGCCGTATCGCCATTGCCGACGAGGATATAGGCACCGGGACGCTCCTCCAGCATATAGGCAAAATCCTCGCCCCCCATGACCAACGGTGCCTCGGCGCAAGCGCCTGAGACGGAGCGCGCCACATCGGCCACAAAGTCAGTCTGCTCGGGGTGGTTCACCATGACCGGATAGTTACGCGTGTAGGTAAGCCCCGCCTCGCCCCCCATGGCCGCGCCGATATGGGCACAAATTGCCACCATCCGCGCCTCGGCCAGATCGCGCATCTCGGCGCTCAGCGTGCGCACAGTGCCTTTGAGCAGAACCGAGCCAGGGATCACGTTAAAGGCCTTCGAGCTGCTCTCGATCGAGGTGACTGACACGACAATCTCCTCGGTCGGATCAGCGCTGCGGCTGGCGATGGTTTGCAGCATCGTGATGAGCTGCGCCGACATCACGATGGGATCGACCGTGGTATGCGGCTTGGCCGCATGGCCGCCGCGGCCAGTGAGGGCAATCTCGAACACATCTGTCGCGGCAAAGAACGGCCCCGGGCGGATTGCGAAGCTGCCCGCTTTCATGCCGGGCCAATTGTGCATGCCGTAGACTTCCTCAATCCCAAAATCACTCATAAGCCCCTCGTCGCACATGACTTTTGCGCCCCCGCCGCCCTCTTCGGCGGGCTGGAAGATCACCACAACAGTGCCAGAAAAATTTCGCGTCTCGGCCAGATATTGCGCAGCCCCCAGAAGCATCGCCGTATGCCCGTCATGCCCGCAGGCATGCATCACGCCGGGGGTTTGCGAGGCGTAGGGCGCCCCCGTCGCCTCCTCGATCGGCAGGGCGTCCATATCCGCGCGCAAGCCAATCACCCGGCCCGCGCCGCCGTTCTTGCCGTGGATGACACCGACAACACCGGTCTTCGCCATGCCCGTCACAACCCTATCGCACCCGAAGGCGCGCAGCTTGTCGGCGACGAGCGCACCCGTGCGATGCGTGTCAAAAAGAAGCTCCGGATGGGTGTGAATATCGCGCCGCCATGCTGTGATGTCGTCATGGAGTTCGGCAAAGCGATTCTTAACGGGCATGGGGTGGCTCCTTTACTCGGTCGTTACAAGATGGCCGGGTGCTGCCTGCTTGTAAACCGGCGCGTCAGGGCTTTGACCACGCGGTAACTTGGGCGGGCTACCCGGTGGGCCGGGCGCAGCATCAAGGGCTGCGGCGGCCATCAAGCGCCGGGTATAGGGGTGCTGGGGCGCGTGCAAAACACGCTCCACCGGTCCAATTTCCACAATGCGTCCCTCAGTCATCACCGCGATCCGGTGGGCGATCTGGCCGACCACGGCCAGATCATGGCTGATGAAGAGATAGGCGAGCCCAAGGCGCTGTTGCAGCCCCTGCAAGAGGTTCAAAATCTCGCCCTGCACATGCGTATCAAGGGCCGAGACAGCCTCATCCGCCACGATCAGCGCAGGCTCCAGCGCCAATGCGCGGGCGATGGCGACGCGCTGACGCTGTCCGCCTGAGGCTTGGTGCGGATAGCGCGCCATGAGGTCCGGAGGCAGACCAACCTGCGCGAATAGCGCCTCGATAACGGATTTCCCCGCCGGGCGGGCGTAGTTTTGGAAAGGTTCGGCCACTTGGGCCGCCAACGTGCGGCGTGGATCAAGACTTCCCATCGGGTCCTGAAACACCATCTGCATCTCGGCGCGCGCCATGTGCAGCGCGCGCGGTGCAAGGCTCAGAACGTTGTGCCCGCCAAGATCGACACGGCCCTGCGCCGCTGGACCAAGCCGCAAGATGGCCCGCGCGACCGAGGACTTGCCACTTCCTGATTCGCCAACAAGGGCCAGCGTTTCGCCACGCGCGATATCAAAGCTCACGTCATACGCAGCCCAGAGGCTGCGGCGTCCACCACGAGAAATCGCCGAGCCGGAAGGATAGCGCACGCCAAGCCCACGCACGGACAAGACGCCTGCCCCCGGCGGTGGTGCGCCCTGCCCGCTTGCGCGTCCGGGGCG
>JBASXE010000020.1:0-2333 GCA_049276875.1 Roseovarius sp.
AAACCCGCCGACCGGAGGCCGACGGGTCGAGGGATTGCTGTTCCTCACAACCATACTCGACCTCCGTCACGGCGCAATCCAAAAGGTTGCTCCAAGATGAGAAAATCCAATACAAACGAGGTCCCCGACCTTGGTGTCTTGAGCGTCAAACTGCCTGAGGATGCTCCCCCTCTCAGCTTGAACGCACACGGCACGCCCTACCCGAACGAGGCCAATCTGCACGCGCTGCTACATGCAGATGTCTGGATGGGTGTATTTGCCTTCGATGAACTCGCTGGCCGCTGCGTGCTAACCAAAGGCATCCCGGGCCAAATGGGGACGCCGAAGAGATCAAGTCCAGAACCACTGACAGACACGAGCTATTCGCAGGTGCTTCTGTGGTTCCAGAGGAACGGCCTGCCGAACGCCTGTTTGGCAAGTGTGATCAGAGCGGTTGAACTCAGGTGCCGTGACAGCGTTTATCATCCTGTTCGCAATTATCTGAATAGTTGCCCCACCGGCGCAGACGAATTGCTGTCCCTTTGGCTCTTCAAAGGGTTGGGGTGCAAGCCCGAGACCGACGCGCAGAGGCAATACCTTGAAGCTGTCGGGCGAGCTTACTTGATCTCTGCTGTCGCTCGCGCCTTCGAACCGGGATGTAAAGCAGACGGGGTACTTGTGCTGGAAGGCAAGCAGGGTGCCGGCAAATCCACAGCTTTGCGTAAACTGTTCGGACCCGAATATTTCGCAGACAACCTTCCTCCGATGGCGAGCAAAGATGCAGCCGACTTTGTGAGGGGCAAGTGGGCAATCGAGATCAGTGAACTTGCCAGCATGAACAGGTCGGACATTGAGTCAGTGAAGGGATATTTGACCCGAACAGAAGAGCGATTTCGTCCAGCCTATGGGCGAACCGAAATCCAGTACCCACGTCAATGTGTGTTCGCCGCGACAACCAATCAGAGCGAATATCTGCATGACTCAACCGGAGATAGACGGTTTTGGCCCGTCAGATGCGGCATCATTGATGTCAGCTGGATAGAGGCAAATAAAGACAGCATATGGGGTGCTGCAGTGGCCGCATACCTTCGCGGGGAGCGATGGCATCTTGATGCAACAACTGAAGCGCTGGCTAAAATGGAGCAGCAAAATCGCTATGCCGGCGATACGATCGACGATGACGTGGCACGGTATGCCGGGTCACGAGATGAGGTTATTCTATCGGAAGTAGCCTTTTCGATCTACCATAGTCGCACGATACCGCGGAGCGATCAGAACCGACTGCGAGCAGCACTTCAAAGGATCGGCTTTGTTAAGGCCGGTCGCGTTTTCAAAGGCGAACGCAGGGGCCAAACCGTTTACGTTCGTGCCGAGTAAAGAATTAGTGCCGCAGGCCCCTATCACCGACCTCTGCACGCTCCCAAGAGCGTGCGGAAATAAAGTCTGCCAGCGCACTTTGCACTCATCTTATTTACACAACTCATTAAGTATATATAAGGCACTGATATCATGTAATAATTTTACTTACTTTCATGGGTAGGCGTTAGTGTGCAGAAATTGGTTAGCAGCGATTCTTTGTTGACCTGTTGCGTGCAGTGCGCTGGCGCGCGGCACTGATCGAAACGGCTGGTCAGCCGAGCGACCTGCTTCGTCATTACGGCACTTCAGGTATGGCATGCAGCAGTGTGTTTTGGGCCGGCACATCAAGTGAGATGCAGGCGCGCCCTGATATCTGCCTCGATGTCATCTGCGCTGCGCTCAGAAATATCCTTAGTCTCGACTCTGTCGGTAAAAAGTCCAATCGTCTTGCCGAGCAACTCAAGCGCGCGTGTTTTCGCCGCCGGAGGGGTGGCGGGGTCCATGACTTGCTGAGTGATCCTCTCGATTACCCAGTCCGCTCGGGAGAGCGCCAGCATGCGCCGCTCAGCCTCCCTCTGCTCCGCGAGCTGCTCCAGCCTACCACGAACCTTTGCGTCAGCTGCCAATCTCGAGGCGGCGTTCCAGATGGAGTTCGGCACCATGCCATCTGCGCAGTATGCTGCTCGATAGCCGTCAGCGAACGTCGCACCTCCCATGATGGCCTGACAAAACGCCTCTTGCTTGTCAGTTAACCCCGTTGCCACATCAGGCGCGGACCGGCTCTTCTTGCCCCCTTGCAGTTCCTCAGTGTGTTCTTGAATTGGCGCGATAAGTCTCATGCAGCACCTCCAAATAATGTTATAATATAACATAAATGAAGCAGAGAGTGAAGCATGCCGAAGTCGCGTCATTGGCACCGTCAGGGTGCATTTGCACTTCTGGCAAACGCAGCATCCAACTGCCGCGGCAGGAGACCTCCCGCACACCCAGATGGC
>JBASXE010000021.1:0-7077 GCA_049276875.1 Roseovarius sp.
TATGAAACGGTAAATCCGCTCCATCCGCGCGTCGAACACGCCGATATAGTGGCGCAGCCCCAACCCGCGCAGCACCTCGCCCCCGCCCAGCATCAGCGCCGCCGCCACATGGGGTGCCGCCCCCGGCGCAAGGCAAAAGCGGGTGCACTCTCATGTGTCCGGGGCATGGACCGGACCGGAGGGCAAGAGACGCTGAAAATGCTCGTTGATCATCGTACGCCCGGCGGTAGGCAAAAGCCGCATAGAGCCGCCATGCAGCCCGTCGGGCCGCTGCCAGATCACGTAGAGCGGGTTCAGCGCGTCATAGGCGTCTCGCTCCTCGCCATTTGCGTCCACGGTGACCTCCCAGCCTAGGCGGCGGGCGAATTGATCGGCCCGGTCGCGGTGCATGGAGTGGGCGAGATCCGGATAGTTCGAGATGTCGGTCTGAAAGATGAAGCGAAGCATTGCGTCCCCCTGCTTTTGCGGTGGGGACGGAAATACTTAAGGGTCGTTAACGCTTGGCTGGAGCAGCGTGCGGTGGGTCAGATCGTCTGGTCATACTCGCCCACGCTGGGCTCGGTGCGGATTACCGCATCAATATCAGCAAAGATTGCGCGCATCTCCGCCTCGCTCTGGCTGCTTTCGCAGACGACGACCAAATTCGGGGTGTTGGAGCTGGCGCGCACCAGACCCCAACTGCCATTATCGAGGATCACCCGCGCGCCATTCACCGTGACGACCTGCGCGATTTTGCGGCCCGCGAGCGGCTGGCCCGCCTCAAACTGCGCGACCAGCTTGGCCACAAGGCGTTCCAGAACCTGATACTTCTCGGTATCAGCGCAATAGGGCGACATGGTGGGTGTGGCGTAGGTCACAGGCAGGGCGCGGCGCAGGTCGGACATGGATTTGTCCGGGTTGCGGTCCATCAGCTTGCAGATTTCCACGGCCACGCGCATCCCGCAATCATATCCACGGCCCACAGGCTCGGCCAGAAAGTAGTGTCCGGATTTCTCGAATCCCGCCAGCGCACCCAGCTCCTTGACGCGCCGTTTCATGTGGCTGTGCCCGGTTTTCCAGTAATCAGCCTTGGCACCATGGGCCAAAAGCTCGGGGTCCGACGCAAAAAGCCCGGTGGATTTTACATCGGCCACGAACGTGCTGCCGGGGTAGAGCTTGGCAAAATCGCGCGCCATGATGACACCGACCTTGTCTGCGAAAATCTCCTCGCCCTCATCATCCACCACGCCGCAACGGTCGCCATCGCCGTCAAAGCCAAGCGCGAAGTCGGCGCCCGAGGCATGCACGCTCGCGCTCATGTCATGGAGCATTTCCATCGCTTCGGGGTTCGGGTTGTAATGCGGAAACGTGTAGTCCAGCTCATTGTGCGAGGGGACGACCTCAACACCAAGGCGGCGGAAAAGCTCGGGCGCGAAGGCGGCGGCTGTGCCGTTGCCCGTGGCGCAGACGACCTTGAGCTTGCGGGTCATTTTGAAGTCACCCACCAGATCATCGAGATAGGCCTCGCGCACGCCGTGCACGAACTCATAAGCGCCGCCGGGCCGGGCTTGCCCGCGCCCTTCAAGCACAATCGCGCGCAGCTCGTCCATCTCGTCGGGGCCGTGGGTCAGGGGGCGTTCAAACCCCATCTTCACCCCGGTCCAGCCGTTGGGATTATGCGAGGCCGTGACCATGGCCACGGCAGGCACATCGAGATGGAACTGCGCGAAATAGGCCATGGGGCTGAGCGCGGGGCCGATATCCTTGACGGCGATCCCGGCCTGCATGAGGCCCAGCATCAGCGCATTCTTGATGCTGAGCGAATAGTCGCGGTAATCATTCGCCACGGCAATCACCGGGTCGATCCCGCGCGCGATCATCTGCGTGCCGAGGCCAAGCCCGAGCGCTGTAATGCCCGGCAGATTGATCTCCTCGGGGTATTTCCAGCGCGCGTCATATTCACGAAACCCTGTGGGCGTGATCATCGGATCGCGCAGGAATTCCCACGTATTTGGGGTGACGGTGGGGGCAGGTTTTTGCAACTCAGACACTCACTTTTGCAAGGTAACGGGGTCGGATTTGGCCAGCAGGTCGAAGCGCATCAGACTCTCGATCAGGGCGTTCATCCGGTCGAGCGGGATCATGTTCGGCCCATCCGAGGGCGCGGTGTCCGGCGCTTCATGCGTTTCGATGAACACAGCGGCCACGCCCAAGGCAACGGCGGCGCGGGCCATGACGGGTGCGAATTCGCGCTGGCCACCGCTGCTCGCGCCCATGCCGCCGGGCTGCTGCACGCTATGGGTGGCGTCCATGACTACCGGATAGCCCGTGGCGGCCATCTGGGGCAGGGCGCGCATGTCGGTCACGAGGGTGTTGTAGCCAAAGGAGGTGCCGCGCTCGGTCAGAAGGATGCGGTTGTTGCCCGTGCTTTCGATCTTCGAGATCACATTGGGCATGTCCCAAGGGGCGAGGAACTGCCCCTTTTTGACGTTGATCACGGCGCCGGTCTCCCCCGCCGCGATCAGCAGATCGGTCTGGCGGCACAGGAAGGCGGGGATTTGCAGCACATCGCAAACCTCCGCCACGGGCGCGCATTGATCGGGCAGGTGGATGTCGGTGAGGACGGGCACGCCGAGCGCGTCCTTTACAGAGGCCATAACCTTGAGCCCCTCGTCCACCCCAAGGCCGCGCTTGCCGCTCACCGATGTCCGGTTGGCCTTGTCGAACGAGCCTTTGAACACGAACTGCGCACCGTGGGCTTTGCAGACCTCCTGCATCCGGCCTGCGATCATCTGCGCGTGCTCCGCGCTTTCCAATTGGCACGGGCCCGCGATGATCGTCAGGGGGGCGTCATTGGCGACGCGAAGCCCGGCAAAATCCACTGATTTCATGTTATGACGTCACCTGTTCGCGCAGAATGGAGGCCGTGAGCGAGAGCATCAGATAGATGCCCGCGAAGATCAGAAAGGCCAGAATGGTGTTCTCGAACGCGCGGGGATAGGAGGCGTCCTGAGACGCCACCGGGCGCACCGAAACAGTGAGATAGCGCACCTGCTTGTTCGCCTCTATCGTGCTTTGGCGTTTGTTCTCCAGCGCGGATTGCAGCACCAGATCGGCGGTGGCAAGATCGGCCTGCGCCATCTGGATATCAGCGGTCTGCGAGGCCAGCGACGTGGTATCGCCCGCCGCCTGCGTGAGACGCGCGTTTTGCCTGGCCAGTTCGGCGCTCAGCACGGCGATTTCGCTTTGAAGCGCCTCCACCCGCGCGGCATTGGGGCGCGCGTTGTTGAGTTGGATGTTCAGGCCGAGTTGTTTTTCTTGTAGTTGGAGTTCGACGTTGGAGATCAGTGAGCGGATATTACCAATCTCGCCCTGCGGGTCCAGAACGCTGCCCTCTTGCATCTCGACCAGACGGCGCTGGGCCTCGCGGCGCTCAAACTTGGCGTCTTCCAGCCCGGCAATGGCGACCTGCACGGCATCTTGCCGCTTTTCCTGGCTGAGCTCGTCCACACGTTCCTCGGCATACTCGATCAGCTTTTCTGAGAAATTCGCGCTGACCTCAGGGTCTGCGGTGGCCACTTCCATGCGCAGCACGCCCTCGGTGGGATCATAACCGATTTTGACGTTTTTCTTGTAGAGCTTGAAGGCTTCTTCGTTGCTGGCATCCGCGTCCAGGCGCTGGATCGGGTCGATCCAATCCTGACTGAAATGATCCCGGAAGCCCACATCGGCATCCAGACGCAGCATCGCATCCTTGGACAAAAGGTAGCTTTGCGTCGCAATCGCGTCCTGTCCGGTGGCAAACTGGCTCGGGATCAAACCACCAAGCCCGCCGCCGCCCCCGCCGCCATCCGCCGACAGGATCAGGAATTCGGATTTGGTGGAATACATCGGGGTTGCAACCACGTAGTAATACCAGCCCGCAACAAGCGTCGGCAGCATCACAAACGCCAACAGCCGGGTCAGAAGCAGCACAAGCTTCTTGCGCCGCCGGCTGCCGATGTCTTTTTGGATGCGGGTGATCTCTTCGCTGCGTTTTGCGGCAGGGCTCATCTCCACCGCAGGTAGGTTGGGCACGCCGAGGGGCACCGTCTGGGGAAGCTGCACAAACAACGAATCGGCCTCATTCCCACTGGCCCCACCAGGCTGAATTGCCGGGCGCCCGTCCGTAGGCGTCACAAGCTCAAGGATCGAGGCGCGCTGGAACGGATCAATCCCCTTGGCGCGCAACAGGCGCACCGCGTCAAAATCGGAGGTGGGCGCGAGGCCATGCTTTTGCGCCACGCGTCGCGCCATGCGCAACTGGCGGCCCGTCAGGCCCTCATGGCGAATTTCGTCGATGGTGGCCCCTGCCGAGATCTCGTTGGCGGAGCTGACCTGCCCTTCGCGTGCGGTGGCTGCGGGCGCAGATGCGGGTGCCACGGGGCGGCGAGGTGGCTGGCTTGCAGGCGGCGCGGCATTGGGCGCAGTCGCGCGCGCGGTGGTCCCTTGGGATGCAGAGCCGCCCGGCACAGAATTGGCCGCTTCATCATGCGGCGCACTGCGCTTGATGCGGAATTTCCTAGCCTTGGGTTTCATAGTCATAAAGCTGCTTCGCCTCTTCCAAGGTATCAAACATGTAAAACTGCCCGCCCATCAAAACAGCGGCAGAGGTCGCGAATTTTTCAAGTGTCTCGGGCTGGTGCGAGACGATAATGACGGTCGTGGTCGTGAGCCGTTCGCGCAAAATCTCGCCCGCCTTGCGATTGAACTCCACATCGGTCGAGCTGGGCATGCCTTCGTCGATCAGGTAAATGTCGAAATCCAGCGCCAGCATCAACGCGAATGTAAACCGCGCCCGCATCCCCGAGCTATAGGTGCCCAAGGGCTGATCAAAATACTCGCCCAGATTACACATCCAACGGCAAAACGCCTCGACATAATCGGGGTCGAGCCCGTAGAGCCGTGCGATGTAGCGGCTGTTCTCCATTGCGGAGATCTTGGGGATCACCCCTCCCATGAAACCTAGAGGAAAGCTGATGCGGCAGCCGCGCCGGATCTCGCCCTCATCGGGTTTTTCAAGCCCGGCCATCATGTTGATCAATGTCGTCTTGCCGGTGCCATTGGGGGCAAGAACACCCATTGAGCGGCCAAGCTCCACCCGGAAGGAAACCCGATCAAGGATCACCTTATGCTGGGTACCCGTCCAGAAGGACTTGCTGACATTATCGAACTCGAGCATTCAAAAGCTCCGAAATCTGCTCTGCGCCCTCTTTAACGGGGCTTTCTTGACGGGAGAATAACTCTCCCGCCCCAGCATTATGCCGGATCACGCTCGTTATATACAAGATTTCAAGGCAGAATTATGCCGAAATTGGAAAAAACCGCCTTTTGCCCGGAGTTTTCGTTCCGAATTGGAAACAAACTCCTTCGGATGGGGGCGGGTAGGGCCCTTATTTCGCCGCAAAGGCGTTCGCTCTGGCGCTCAAACAGTCTAGCTTTGGATCAGATCAGCAGGGGATGACATGATGAGCGATATGGAAACGACGGGAGGCTGTCTTTGTGGCGCGGTCCGCTACGCAATCACGGGCGCGCCGCTTTCCGTGATCTATTGCCATTGCGAGAGTTGCCGCAAACATGCCGGCGCGCCGGTTGTGGCGCTTGCGGGCTATAAGCGCGCGCAGCTGCGCTATACGGCGGGTGCGCCACAGGTCTATGCGTCCTCGGCGGGCGTTGGGCGGGCGTCCTGCGGGGGGTGTGGCACGCCGCTCACCTGGGAAGGGGACGGGGGCGAGATCGGCCCGATGGTCGAGATGTTGGTCGGCACGCTTGACCGGCCCGAGGATTTCCCACCGAGTTGTCATATCCACTATGCCGAACGTCTGACATGGTTCGATGTGGCCGATGATCTACCGCGCTATTCCGAGTGGCATGATGGTGGCGACGCCCCCGCCTGTCACGGGCCTGCCCGCTGAGATGGGGCTGCGCGCGGAGATCGGGGCCTGCACGCTGTGCGCGGATCGGTTTGCGACGACCGCAACCGCACACCGGCCCCGACCGGTTGTCTGGTTTCGGCCCTCCGCGCGTCTCTTGATCGCGGGGCAAGCGCCCGGTGCGCGGGTCCATGCCTCGGGGCGGCCCTTTGACGACGCTTCAGGCGCGCGGTTACGCGAGTGGCTGGGGCTGAGCGAGACTGCGTTTTATGACCAAAGCCGCGTGGCGATTGTGCCGATGGCGTTTTGCTTTCCGGGATATGACACCAAGGGCGCGGACTTGCCGCCCCCGCCGCTCTGCCGGGCCACATGGCACGCGCGGGTGATGGACTCGCTGCCAGATTTGCGCCTGAAGATGGTGATCGGGGGCTATGCCCAGAGGTTTCATTATGGCGAGCGCGGCGGCGTGACGGAGATGGTGGGCGGCTGGCGCGACCATGCGCCCGCGACCTTTCCCTTGCCGCACCCCTCGTGGCGCAATACGGGATGGTTGAAGAAAAACCCGTGGTTCGAGGCGGAGCTGGTGCCCGCCCTGAGGGCCAGTGTGGCGGAGGTGATGCGCGATGGATGAGACCGATCTGGACTGCGCCCACGCACGGATGGCTGCCGCGCCGGAGGATGATGCGGCACGGGTGGCGTTTTACGCGGCGTTGAGCGACGCGAGCCTCGTGCTGTTGCTGACCGGTGAGGCGGTGGGCGATGATATCTCGCCCGAGATTTTCGAGGTGGACGATCAGAGATTTGCCTTGGCCTTTGATACTGAGGAGCGGCTCGCGGATTTCAACGGTGCGCTCGCGGCTTATGTGGCTGTGCCGGGTCGGATCGTGGCGCAGATGCTGGGCGAGGCGGGGATCGGGCTGGGCCTCAATCTTGATGTCGCTCCCTCGTCGATCTTGATCCCGTCCGAGGCGCTTGCATGGCTCACTGAGACGCTGGGCGGGGAGGCACCACAGGAGGTGGCCGCGCGCCCCGAAGAGCTGCGCCCACCCGGCGCGCTGCCCGAGGGGCTTTTGACGGCGCTTGATGCGAAGCTGTCGCGGACGGGGGGCCTGGTGCAATGCGCTTATCTTGCGGGCGTCAGCTTTGCGGGCGGGGGGCAGGGGCATCTCATTGCGTTCGTGGGCGC
>JBASXE010000022.1:0-2740 GCA_049276875.1 Roseovarius sp.
ACCACAGTCGCGCTAGTGACAATTGCAACCATCTCCCAGGCCCAGACGTTTGATATCGGTGCGCTGCGAGCCCAAGCGGACGCCGGTGATACTCAAGCACAAATCATCCTGGGGGAGGCGCTGATCTTCGGAAACGACGGCATCGCTCGGGATCCGGCCGCAGGGCAGGATTACCTTGAGAACGCCGTTGCAAGCGGTGATGTTGCGGCCAAGGCGAGTCTGGGAAAACTTCTGCTCTACGGCAATTTCGTCCAACAGGACCCAGACCGTGGAGTGGCTCTGCTGCAAGAGGCCGCCGCTGCAGGCAATACCGAAGCGCTGACCTCTTTGGGGGGCGCACGGTTGTGGGGTGCCGTGATGGACAAGGACCCTGCTCAGGCGCGTGCCCTTCTGGAGCAGGCCGTCGCAAATGGCGGCATCGAAGCGATGTACGTGCTTGGTGAAGCCAGGATCGCAGGTGTCATTGCGCCCAAAGACGTGCAGTCCGGTTTACAACTGATGCAGCAAGCGGCCGTCAGCGGAGATCCGCAGGCAAAGATCGCATTGGGAAAACTGCTGCTTTATGGTCAGGACGTGCCGCGCGACATCACGCGCGCGCGAACTCTGTTCGAAGAGGCGGCCAAGGCAGGTGCCGGCGAGGGGCTGGAAGAGCTTGGAGCCTATCTGATGTGGAGCGAGCGGGATCCGCGCGCCGGGGAGGCCATTCTGAAGCAGGCGGGCGAGTTGGGTCGCGGCTCGGCTTGGGTGACATTGGCCGAGGGCGCAATGTACGGCTATCTTGGCGCAAAGCAGCGCGGCAAGTTCGAAGACTTCGCGCAAAAAGCGCGTGCGGCAGGTGCCGAGCGCATCGAAGTCCTGGAGGCCGAACGCAGCATGTGGGGCATCGGTATGCGCGCCAGCGGCCCGAAAACCATTGCAACGCTCGAGCGCGCGTCCGAACAGGGCAATGCGACTGCGCTCAAGGCGCTTATTGCCTTGGTCAGAAACGGAAATCAGAGCAATATCCGCAAGGAACCCGAGCGTGCTCGCGCATATCTGGAACGACTTTCGTCTCTATTGTCACCAGCTGAAATCGAATACTTCAACCTGTCCATCGATGCCGCGAAAACGAAACAGCTCAGCCAGTATGCAGAATTGGCCGATCGGTATCTTGCACAGGATCGACGCGTGACATCATCTTTTGCCCATGACCTGTACGCCGCCAATCCGAATCTGGTCATCTATATGCTTCAAACCGACATGAAGCGCCGCGGCGTTTACGCGGGTGCGATCAACGGGCTTGCAACCGGAGCCACCATCAAAGCACTTTTCAAGGAATGTGAAACGCTGCCCTACAGCCGTGGCTGTGCAGACCATGTGCTGGACCCGGCAGTCATCGGGGAACTTCTTGCGATGTGACCTGTTGCAACTTCTGAACTGTTTCCCCGGGCTGGTACTGTTTGTCGGGATCTTATCGTTCTCGGTTGCATGAACACGGCGCTGGAGCGTTTCAGACAGAGGGGCTCGACGCCGTCAATTGGTGTCAAATCCCGGAATTCCTGTCGCTTTGGTTGCGGTGCCTTGGATCATGCAACCAGTTTCAAACGCTGGCTGTATGGCTTCGCGCATTTTCGATTGCTATGGCCGCCTGATCGGCAAATAGCTGGGCGAGTTCAAGGGTGCGATCATTGAACGGGTGGACGCGCGTCCGGTAAATGGTGAAAGCCCCCAAGAGCCGGTCCCCCCAGGTCATTGGGATCGCCACAAAGGACCGTGCCTGTCCGAGATCGGCAGTTGCGATTCTGAGCGGTGCTCCGGTCTGATAGATATCCTCGCTGCGCACATCGGCAATGTTGACCGTAGTCAGCCTGTTCGCAACGCGACCCAGGCCGGTTTCCGCATCGACCGTGAACAGGGCCTGTTCCCTGAGCCAGTGCCCGAAAGCGAGCGCGATATTGCGCGACTGCATGGCCCGGTATCGCAGATCGCCATGATATTCGAACAAGATCCCGAACTCGGCCTCACAGATCTCAAGCGCGTGGTCCAGAACAGAGTCGATAACGGATTCAAGGCTGTGCCCCTGCTGGCTGATGATCCTGAGCACGCTCGCCAGAATGCGTTCGCGCCGCATTGCCTCGTCCAGCTCCAGCGCAAGCTCAGCTATGAGATCGTCTTTGTCGCGCCCCGCGCCTGTCTGCGTGACCGTATTGGCGTCCAGAACGTTTGTCAGTTCAGTGCGAGAGGTCACGCCCAGTTTGCGAAAGACCGTCCTGAGATGGGTGCGCACCGTTGCAGGAGAAATATCAAGACTGCGCGCAATCTCTTTATAGCTTTGCCCTCCCGCATAGGATGACGCCACTTCCTGCTCTCTGCCGCTCAGAATTTTCGCTCCGGGTTCTGTCATTGCATTCCTAGGTCCCTGCGGATGCTAACCCACCGCTACCACATCTCTACTACATCTACTCGTACATCTGGCCGATATCGTCGCGCAGCCGGATCGATCATCCTGATTGCGTGGCCCGGCGGCTGACGTCTTTCACACGATCCAGAACATCAGCCGGGCGGATGTTTGACAAGGAGACTATACAGATGACCATGATTGATACGGCCACCGCCTTCTTTGAAGCCTGTGAAACCGGCAAAGGCTGGGATGCATGCAAATCATTTTGCACCGATAGCGCCAGCTTTTCCTGCCAGTCCGATGCTCTGGCCGACACGAAAACGCTTGATGCCTACGCAGAGTGGATGAAAGGGCTCCTCA
>JBASXE010000023.1:0-3871 GCA_049276875.1 Roseovarius sp.
GATCCACTTTGAGGTCGGTTTCAAGTCAGGAAGTAGGTTTACCTGCCCGTCCTGCGGGGCGGCCGACCAGCCGGTTCACGACACGCGGTCGCGTAGTTAGGAACACCTGCGGTTCTTCGAGCATAGAGCCTTCGTCGATGCGCAGGTTCCCCGCGTCGCTTGCAGCCAGTATAGCAAGACTGGACAGATCTCGGTTCCCTGGGCGCGCAGTGGCAGCGGCTTCAGCCAGTTGTTTGAGGCCTTTGTGATCGCTCTGGCCCGAGAGATGCCCGTAAAGACCATTGCAGATATTCTCGAGGTCGGGGACGACCGGATATGGCGCGTGCTTGATCACTACGTCCCGGCGGCGCTCGAACTGGAGGACTTCAGCGACGTGACGGCTGTCGGGATCGACGAGACAGCAGCGCGGCGCGGCCACAATTACATCACCCTGTTCCATGACCTCAAGGCGGGCAAACTGCTCTTTGCCTGTGAGGGCCGCAATGCAGGCATGGTCAAGACCTTTGCCGAAGACCTCAGAGCCCATGGCGGCAAGCCGGACGCTATCACTGCCGCCTGCATCGACATGAGCCGGGCCTATATTGCGGACATCGGTCGGCATCTGCCGAAGGCGGCCATCACCTTCGACCGGTTCCACATTATCCAGCTGGCTAACGCCGCGCTGGAAGAGGTCAGGCGTGCTGGGGTGCGCGCAGAGCCCGCCCTCAAGCACAGCCGATGGATGTGGCTCAACGACAAGCACAGCTTGACCAAACGGCAGATCGCGCAACACCATTACCTGTCGCAAATGCACCTGAAGACAGGTCGCGCGTTCCGATTGAAGGAAGCGCTGCGCGAGACCTTCGCCACGGCCAGCACAAAGGTGGAGGCAGTGGTACAGAGGCAGGCCTGGTTCCGACGGGCGCGCCGCAGCAGGCTGGCGCCCTTCAAAAAGCTCGCCCTGACCATGAAAAGCCACTGGAATGGTATCCTCAACAGCTTTGAAAGCGCCCTGAGCAATGGCTCAGTTGAGGCGATCAACGGCTTAATCTAAGCCGCCAAGGCGCGCGCACGAGGATATCGCAAACCCCGCAACCTCATCCTCATGGCCTACTTGATCGCAGCCAACCTCAGCCACCTGCCAGCGTCGCCCTACACCACAACATCTAGGGCTATCGTCCAGTGACCGGAAAACAATTTACCCACACAAATCGCGAAATAGCCATAAATCGTTTGCTCCATCGTACCGAAACGCTCAGCCAAAACCGACGCAGGCTCGCGGCTCGCCTGGATCTTGGCACGCACCTTCGGCGTGGTCGTCGCTTGCTTGTGAAGATGGATCAGCATGGCAGCAGCCCGTTCTGAATGTCCCTCAGAACAGAGCTTGCCATGAAAAAGGCAGAGCGCCGAGGGTCAATGTGATCATCTGGGATGGAAAAATTACTCACGAAATTCAATGTTCGCCCACTTCTCTTTCGAAAACAGGCTACTAACCACCCTACTGAGCCAGATAAAAAACTGTACGAAGGGGCGCTTCAATTCACGCCGGATTTTGTATCCAATTTTTTGCTTTTTGATTTTTCGGTGCTTCTGGATGCTTGACACTCGATCAGTGTCCAGCGTTGATTTCTCGGCTTCATCCGGAAGAAATTGTAAATCATGAAATTGATTGTGAACACACACGGCAGGATTTACTTGCCACAGTGTTAGATACTTGGAAGGATGACTTTGAGTATGAAAAAGTGTTATATCAATTGGCCCATCAAACGTTTCAGTTTTTTTAAGTAGGTCAGTCGCGCAGTCTTTAGATATAATATACCCGCCAAAACCCATATGCGGTGACAAGAGTTTGCTTACTTTGAGGTCACCAACAATAACTTCAGGAGGGCCTAATTTCACTTTTTTTTTGGTGGCTTTGTCAAGTTTGATAAAATCCATGTTAGGTTTTATCCAGTCGATATCTGCCAATAGGTGCAAAAGATTTTTGGACATATAGATATCATCTTCGAAAACAGCGACAAAGGGACTGACTCCTTCTGAGATTAATGACCACACTTTTCTATGGCTTAGAAAGCAGGCTATTTCAGACTCAGTCATAGGCCGTGCTGATGTATCTGAGGGTCTGACTGCATCGAGTTGTGTTTTGCTTAACATCCGTCCATCGACCGCTTCGACCCGCTCGATTGAGATGCCAACAGACGCTGCCATTTCTTCGATGTAAATCCGGCGCGCCTCGGAACGATTTAAGTTAATGTAGTACGAAGGTATCAAAAACCGCCCTCCTTGGTATGGCGATAGGGGTGGTCTTGTTCTTTCGACCAAGTTCCGGAACTGTTAAATTTAATTGGAATTTCATCTGGGCTGATGATTTAATCCTCATTATTTTAGTTGCATAGGTTTCGTCTGGGGTCAAGTTAGTGGGGGGAGTGCAGGCGCTTGGCGTCGTGGTAACTCAGCCACTCCCTTATCCCAGCGTTCGCTTCTGAGCCCATCTGAAAGTATGCAGATAGGCCCGTTCGTATGATAGCCCCGGTTCCAGTCGTCGATCTGGGCGTGGATGGCGGCCGCAATAAACATCTGGGGCAGGGTGTTGAGAAAAGGCGCCAGCAGCAAAATGCTGGATAGGGGCTTGATTATGGTATCTTGCGTGACCTCGACACCGGCGGCACCGACGTGGCGATGCCCGCTGCACCGCCGTCTTTAAGTGCGCGGCTGTCTGCAAGGACTTCGCGGGCGGGGGCGCTTTGAACCAGTCTCGCGCCCAAAGGGCTCGCCCTCGCACGGTTAGGCTTCAACCAAACACAATCACAATCATTAACTGTTACAGGTCCGCTGCGTTTCTGCCCGTGCGCTGTAGGTGATCGAAAACCACTACTTTACCCGCCTGAGGTATCCGCCAGGAGCCACGGAAATCTGAAGTTTTGCGTCGATGCGCCAGTCCACCTCGAACCTGTCATCCCGATCAAGGAACGCCTGCACCGCCGTCATTGGGTTGTCGCCCGGCCCCCAGGGGCGGTCGGGGAACATTTCGGCCGGCATGTTCTCCACAACAGTATCGAACACCACACAGTAGCTGCCCACACTCGTCAGGTCGGCATAGGCCTCCAACTCGGCCAGCACATGCGCATGGGTGTGGTTGCTGTCGAGCGAGATCAGAACCGTTCCCGCGCCCGCAGCCGCCGCGCGCACCTGCGCGATGATGTCCGGCGCGATGGAGGATCCTTCGATCATGTCGATCCGGTTCGACATCGGATGTGCTTCGATCGCTGCGCGGTTATGGGCGCGGATGTCGATATCGATCCCCAGAACGCGCCGCTTGGGTTTCGCGGGGTCAAGCATTTCGCCCGCCTCTATCGCGTCGCAGAGATCAAGTTGCGCGAGTTGCGCCGCCATGAAGATCAGCGAGCCGCCATGGGCGATCCCGGTCTCGATGATCAGATCCGGGCGCACCTGCCAGATCAGCTCCTGCATCGCCATGATATCCTGCGGATACTGGATAATCGGGCGGCCCTGCCAATCGAAATGGTAGGAGTATTTATGTGCATTTGCGGACGAGAACCAGACAAGTGTCTCCGCCTTCAAGTCAGAATCGCTCCCCATTCGCGCTATCTCTTGACTGCGTTCTTCCTGGAACTGGCGATTAGCGTCCATGTTTTTTCTCTCCTATTTTGATTGATATTTCATAGGTCTGGCCTTCATGTTCGAAAAAACACCCCGGATGACCGGTGAAGGTCCGCGCACGCAGAAGATTGAGCAGATCCCTGGCCCTATAGACGCGATCGAGATCAATTCTGCTGGCTGGCTCCAGTTCCTTTGCAAAATGAGCGCTGCCAGATCCCAGATCTTGCGGGACAAGGCTCAAATCATTGGCTTCCAAAATGGTGGGCAAGGC
>JBASXE010000024.1:0-1634 GCA_049276875.1 Roseovarius sp.
ATGCATTTGTGGAGTCCGACGAGGCCGACATGATTAGCGTAGGACGAAATTTTATTTCTAATCCTGACTTGGTCTCACGATGGAAATCAGGCATCCCGCTGTCACCTTGGAACGAGGACACCTTTTACGTGGGGGAGGAAAGAGGCTTGATTGACTACCCGGCGGCAACGAGTAAGTAACTCAATTAAATGAACGGCGATTGGAGCAAGATAATGAGCGAATTTAAAGATCGAGTAGTGGTCATTACTGGTGCTGCTTCGGGAATCGGCGAATCATGTGCGGAAGTTTTTCGGACTGCTGGGGCGACGGTGATTGGCTGGGACTTGTCCGGCCTAAATAACTGTGAGCCAGTTGATGTTTCTCAGTGGGAAGCCGTTCAGTTAGCCGCTGGGAAGGTAGGGAGCCAATTCGGTAAGCTCGACGTGTTAGTCAATTGTGCCGGTGTAATTACACCAAATCTTGCTGCTCAGGATGTTGAGAACGGCGACTACACTAAGAACTTCGCGGTCAACGTCATGGGTGTTGTTCATACATCGAAAGCGCTATATCCGCTTCTCCTTAAATCCGATAGTCCTGCAATCGTCAACATTGCGAGCCAGGCGGCGCTGGTGTCGTTGCCCTCACAGACGGCGTACTCGGCATCGAAGGGCGCAGTTACTTCTCTGACGCGAGCGATGGCGATTGACTGGGCATCAGACGGAATCCGCGTGAATGCCATTTGCCCTGGCTTTACCGCTACGCCTATGGCCATGGGTCAAATGACTCCTGAGCTTGACGCAGCAGTTTCTCGGAGGGTCCCTCTCGGCCGAATTTTTCAGCCAATTGAGATGGCGCACACCGTGGAGTTTTTGGCTAGTCCCAAGGCATCTGCAGTAACCGGGGTTGTTCTGCCGGTTGACGGTGGATGGACTGCTGGCGAACCCGCCTTGCCTATGTAGATGGGAGTAGCTAACTTTATGAAGAGCTCGAGAAAGGAAGGCGAGAGATGCGTTTAGAGAATCAGGTCGCGTATATCACGGGAGCGAGTTCGGGGATCGGTTTAGCTGCTGCTCAACGGATAGCAGCAGATGGGGCTAAGGTCGTGTTAATTGGGCGCAACACCTCCCGGCTTTCAATGGCGGCGAGTCAATGCGACGGTAGGGGCCACATTGTTGAATTGGATGTGACTAATCGGCAGGTGATTGATGAACTTTTGCCGCAGGTCATTACTAAATATGGAACACCAGACATTGTTGTCCATGCGGCGGGGGAAACCGTGCTTGGTGCATTGCATGAACTAACTGAAGCGCAGTGGGACCAGCAATTCGATTCAAATGTTAAAAGTATTTACTACTTGAATAAGCACTTCTGGCCAGAAATGGAAGTTGCAGGGGGGTCCATTGTTATGATCGCGTCCACTGCGTCTTTTAGCGCATTCCCAGGCGACGCGGCTTATGTGGCATCGAAGGGAGCAGTGTTGGCCTTGACCAAGGCTATGGCGTTGGATGGCGCCAAATTCGGAATCCGCGTGAACGCTGTGTGCCCCGGATTCATTTTGACACCTAACCTTCAGGGTTACTTCGATGGTCAGGCCAGACCCGATGAGGCTGCTGCAGGAGCAGGGTCTGCGGCTCCGTTAAACCGTCTTGGTACAC
>JBASXE010000025.1:0-4690 GCA_049276875.1 Roseovarius sp.
GAAAGAAGACAATGCCCGCCGGGTCGCAATGTTTGAACAGCACCTTTTGTTGCATCTCAAACATGGCCTAGATCCCGACATAGTACTGCGTGATCTCGGGTGTGAGTTCGGACATCGCCCCAGACCAAACGGTCTTGCCACGCGCCAAAATCACGGCACGATCCGCAACCGTTGCCAGTTCCTTGAGGCTTTTGTCGATCAACAGGATCGCCATACCGGACTCTACCTTGATCCGGGTGATTGCGGCCCAGATTTCCTGACGCACAATTGGGGCAAGCCCTTCGGTCGCCTCATCCAGTATCAAAAGCTGTGGGTTCGTCATCAGGGCACGCCCGATTACGAGCATCTGTTGTTCCCCGCCAGAGAGCGAATGGGCGCGTTGTGCGCGACGTTCATCCAGTCTTGGGAACAGGGTAGCAACAGTTCTTAGGTTCCAAGCCCCCGGTCGCGCAGCCGCCATCAGGTTCTCTTGCACCGTCAAATCCTTGAAACAGCGGCGCCCCTCGAGCACCAGCCCGACGCCAAGGCGCGCGACCTTATGGCTTGGCATCGTATGGAGTGTCTGATCCGCAAAGCGCAGCTCGCCTTGGGATGAGATCATGCGACAAATCGCTTTGACGGTGGTGGTTTTGCCCATCCCGTTGCGCCCCATCAGCGCCACGACTTCGCCTGCCGCAACCTCTAGGTCGACCCCAAAGAGCGCAGGGACCGGCCCATAAGCGGCGGTGAGGTTTTTGACCGACAGGAGGCTCATGCGCCGTCCCCCAAATAGGCCTCTTTCACCTCGCGGGAGGCGCGGATTTCGTCCACCGTTCCGGTCGCGACCACACGCCCGTAAACCAGCACAGAAATCCGATCGGCGAGTGCGAAGACAGCGTCCATGTCATGCTCGACCAGCAGGATGGGTGCTTCGCTGCGCAGCTCATCGAGGAAACCGGTCATAGTTTTTGAGCCCTCTGCGCCAAGTCCGGCCATCGGCTCGTCCATCACGAAGGCTTGTGGTTCCAAAGTCAGAGCCACGGCAACCTCCAACTGGCGGCGCTGGCCGTGGCTGAGGTTGGCCGTGATCTGATCAGCAGCCTCTGCGAGGCCAACACGCTCCAGGGCAGCCATGGCCCGCAGATGCAAGTCCTTATTCTTGGCAGCCGGTGCCCAAAACCGCCAGGGCTGAGCGGATTGCCCCAGCGCGCCCAAAAGCGCGTTTTCTAGCACGGTGTCTTCCATGGCGAGCGCAGAGATTTGGAACGTTCGCGCCAAACCAGCGGCGGCACGCGCGGCCGTCGAAAGCCCCGTGACATCGCGCCCGGCAAAGTGAACGGATCCCGCATCCGGCCTAAGCCCGCCGCTGATTTGACCGATCAAGGTGGATTTGCCCGCGCCGTTGGGTCCGATGATCGCGTGAATCTCTCCGGTTTTGAGTCTCAGAGACACATCGTCGGTGGCCTTGAGTGCGCCAAAGCTTTTTTGCAGACCGCGGGTCTCAAGAACGACGTTAGACATGCGGCCCTGCCTTTCCCGTAAGGAGGCCGATCACACCGCCCCGCGCAAAGAGCACGATCAACAGCAGGATGACGCCCAGCCAGACGTGCCAGAAGTCCGTCATATCCCCAAGCACATGTTCCAGCGTTACAAAGAGTGCAGCACCAATCACTGGCCCCATCAGACGGCCCACACCGCCGATGATGATCAGCACGATCAACTCACCCGACAATTGCCAGCTGAACATGGTTGGGCTTACAAACCGGTTGAGGTCTGCGAACAGCGCGCCTGCCAGACCGGTCACCGCGCCAGAGATTACAAAGGCCAGGAGTTTGAGCCGCATTGGGTTTAGCCCCACTGTCTCAACCCGCTGGGGCACCTGGCGCGCCGCGTTCAACGCCAGGCCAAAGGGCGACGCCCGCAGCCGCGAATGCAGGATCAACGCTAGGCAAAGCGACAGAAAGCAAATCCCGAAAAACTGGATCGGTACTAGGGTGTTTAGTCCCGGGAAGTCGTTGCGCACCCAGATCGACAGGCCGTCTTCGCCGCCATAGGTGCTCCAGGAGATCGAGAAGAAAAAGAACATCTGCCCGAATGCCAACGTGATCATGATGAAGTAGACGCCGGTCGTGCGTAGCGAGATCAAGCCGATCAGAAGGGCCGTAAGCGCGGAGACCAGGATTGCGGTTAGCCAGATGATGGGCATGGACTTGGTCCCCACTATCGTGAGCGACCCCAGTTCAAGCGGGCTGAAGCTTGGGGCGTGGTAGGCGAGGATGCCCATGGCGTAGCCACCCAGCCCGAAAAAGACGGCGTGGCCCAGGCTGACAAGCCCGCCGATCCCAAGGGCGATGTTCAATCCTACGGCAGCCAGCGCCAAAAGAACCGCGCGCGTGGCCAGTGTGATCGTAAAGGGTTCATCGGCAAGATGCGCCCAGATCGCAAGCAATAGAAAGCCCGCGATGACTGGTGCGTTGATATAGCGTTCCTGGATCATGCGCGCGCCCCGAACAGGCCCGTGGGCCGCCACACAAGGACAATGCTCATCAAGATGTAGACGGCCATTGATGCCAGCGCCGACCCGGTTTGCGATGCGGCCCCCGGCTCCATATAGAGTTTGAACAGTTCAGGCAGGAAAATACCGCCAAGGGTGTCGGTCAGCCCCACCAACAGCGAACCAATAAACGCCCCTTTAATCGATCCGATGCCGCCGATCACGATCACGACGAAAGCAAGGATCAGAACAGGTTCGCCCATGCCCACTTGCACAGATTGAATGGCGCCCACCAAGGCTCCCGCAAGACCAGCGAGGGCCGCGCCAAGAGCGAAGACCAGCGTGTAAAGTTTTGAGATATCGACCCCAAGAGCTGCAATCATCTCACGATCATTTTCACCCGCTCGGATCTGGATGCCCAAACGCGTGCGCGCGGTCAGCCACCACAGGCCAAGAGCGACGAGCAACCCAATCACGATTAGGGCCAAGCGGTATAGTGAATATTGTATGCCGCCCGGCAGGCTGACGGGCCCGGACAAATAGCTCGGAACGTCAAGAAACAGCGGAAAAGAGCCGAAAATCCAGCGCGTGCCTTCTGAAAATATCAAGATCAGGGCAAAGGTCGCAAGCACCTGATCTAAATGCGCTGCGCAATAGAGCCGTCGGATCACGACAATCTCAACAATGGCCCCCACGATGGCCGCCGCCGCAAGCGCCGCAACCAAAGCGAGCAGGAAAGACCCGGTCGCCCCAGCCGTGGCAGCAGCCGCAAAGGCCCCTATCATATAGAGCGAGCCATGCGCCAAATTGATGAGCCCCATGACCCCAAAAATCAGCGTCAGCCCGGCGGCCATCAAGAACAACATGATGCCAAACTGCAGCCCGTTGAGGATCTGCTCAATGATCAGAATTGCGGACATGTCCCTACCTTTTTGGTGTGTCTGTCCGAGCGGCTTAGCGCCCGGACAGACAGGCACTGATCTTACATCTTGCAGTCAGCCGCGTAGGCGTCTGCGTGGGCTTCCAACGCGACGCCGAGGATCCTGTTGGTGAAGATGTCGCCCTCTTGAACCACCTCGCGCGCGTAGATGGTCTGGATCGGGTGATGGTTCGGACCAAAGGCAAAGTCGCCCCGCGTGCTGTCGAAGTCAGCCGCGCGCAGCGCCTCGCGGAACGCGCCGGCGTCATCGGGGCTAGCAGTTTCAAGCGCCGATAGAATCAGGTTGGCGGTATCAAACCCTTGGCTGGCGTAAAGCGATGGGAGACGACCGTATTCGGCCTCAAAGCTTTCAACGAAGGATGCGTTGGTCGGGTTGTCGATATCTTTATTCCACTGTGAGGTATTTACGACACCAAGTGCTGCGCCACCGACGGCCTGCAAAATACCTTGGTCAAAGCTGAACGCCGGGCCAAGGACGGGGATATCAACACCACTATCAGCATATTGCTTCAGGAAAGAAATTCCCATCCCACCGGGAAGAAAGAAGAAGACTGAATCCGCCCCGGACGCGCGGATCTGAGCGATCTCAGCGGCGTAGTCTGTCTGCCCTAGCTGCGTGTAAAGTTCACCCGCCAGTTCCCCTTCATAGAACCGCTTATAGCCGTTCAAGGCGTCCTGACCTGCGGGGTAGTTCGGTGCCAGGATAAAGCTGTTGGTGTAGCCGGTGCTGTTGGCATAGGCGCCGGCGGCTTCATGCAGGTTGTCGTTTTGCCAAGCCACGTTGAAGTAGTTTTCGTGGCAGCCTTGCCCGGCCAGAACCGAGGGGCCTGCATTGGGCGAAAGGTAGAATACGTCTTGGTTCACAACCGAGGGTACCACGGCCATGGCGAGGTTTGACCAGATGATGCCGGTCATGATGTCGACATCCTCGGACTGGATCATCTTGTCGGTCAGTTGAACGGCAATGTCCGGCTTCTGCTGATCGTCCTCGATGATCACTTCAATGTCGTCGCGGCCCGATTGGGCGATCGCCAGCATAAAGCCGTCGCGGACATCAATACCGAGCCCAGCACCACCGCCAGACAGCGTCGTGATCATGCCTATCTTGGTTTCGGCAAATGCCGACGTGCTGATTATTGCGCCAACAGCAAGCGCGAGTAGTCCAGTTTTCATGGTCTTTTCCTTTCCCTGAGGTTTCAAAACGCCGAAAAAGTGAGCGTGGTTAAAGTCCGCTCAATGTTCTTTCCTCGGCCAATTTGCTCGTTGATGTATCGCCC
>JBASXE010000026.1:0-16136 GCA_049276875.1 Roseovarius sp.
GTTCAGAGGGATAGCCACAAGATACGACAAAACCGATTGCAGTTATGCAGCGTGTTGGAACCTCGTAGCAGCACTCATAGCCTCAAGATGATTGTCCACAGGCCCTAGTTCATCGCAACTGCGAGACATGAAAAAGCCGGCCTGATCACTCAATCCGGCTTTCTAAATTGTAAGGCTGTTACGCTTAGTTGGTCGCAGCCGCGTCGCCCTCTTCCATCGCGGGCGGAGCCAGCGAGTAGAGATAGGCGTAAAGATTTGTCGCATCTTCTTCGCTGCGGACCTTGAAGGCCATCTTGCCGCGCGCTTTGCTGTCATCCAGCACTTCTTTCAGGTAACCCGTTGGGTCCTGAACGTAAGCGACGAAGCTGGCTTCATCCCATGCTAGACCTTTTTCTTCACTCAAGGATGCCAGCGATTTGCTGTAGTTGAACCCTTCGACAGACCCTTTGGGCTTGCCTGCGATCGCATACAGGTTGGGACCAGTGCGCGCATTGCGCCCTGCGAGTGTCTCACCATCTTCGTCTTTGACGACGTGGCAAGCCACGCACTGACGGTTGAACTGCTCTTCACCTGCAGCGGCATCGCCGGTGGGTGCGGAGACCTCCATGGCCTCCATCGTATCTGCCGATGCATCAGCCTCTTGGGCAAACGCGGGCGCTGCCATCAGCATCGCGGCGGCGGTGATTGCAAACTTGTTCATATCATCTCCCTGATTCTCATACTTAGACGAACGCATTACACGTTCATTCGATCCCTAATCATAGCGTCAAACTTTGGTAATTCTAGGCCACTGCGCGGGAAATTGCGCATTGTTTCCACAAAGTTGTCAGCGCTTCGACGAGATACTCCACATCTGCGTCTGTGTGAAGGGGCGACGGCGTAAAGCGCAAACGCTCCGTCCCCTTGGGAACGGTGGGGTAATTGATCGGCTGGACGTAGATCCCCCATTCTTCCATGAGGTGATCCGACAGCATCCGGCACTTTACCGGATCCTTGATCATCACGGGGATGATATGGCTGTCATTCACCATGTGAGGAATACCCGCCGCGTCGAGGCGCAACCGCAGCAGGGCGACCTGACGGCGCTGACGGGCGCGCTCCAACTGGCTGACCTTGAGATGCGCGATCGACGCGCGCGCCGCAGCAGCCACTGCGGGCGGCAAAGCGGTCGTGAAGATGAACCCCGACGCAAACGACCGGATGAAATCGCAAAGTGCGGCCGAGCCGGTGATATACCCGCCCACGACGCCGTAAGCCTTGCCCAGCGTGCCTTCGATCAATGTGATCCGGTCCGCCAGACCTTCGCGCTCGCTGACGCCGCCGCCGCGCGGGCCATAAAGACCCACCGCGTGAACCTCATCTAGATAGGTCATCGCACCATATTTCTCGGCCACTTCGACGATCTCGCGCATGGGGCAGATATCGCCGTCCATGGAATAAACGCTCTCGAAGGCCACGATCTTGGGCACATCGGCAGGCAAAAGGCTGAGCTTCATCTCGAGATCGGCCACGTCATTGTGGTTCCAGATCACCTTTTGGGCGCGGCTGTGACGGATGCCCTCGATCATCGAGGCGTGGTTGCCCGCATCGCTGAGGATCACGCAATTGGGCAGGCGCGAGCCAAGCGTGCTGAGGGCGGCCCAGTTCGACACATAGCCCGACGTGAACAGCAGCGCCGACTGTTTGCCATGCAGATCAGCCAGTTCCTCTTCCAGAAGCAGGTGGTCATGGTTCGTGCCGGAGATATTGCGCGTGCCCCCTGCCCCGGTGCCCGTGCGGCGCACCGCCTCGCACATCGCGGAAATCGTCTTGGGATGTTGACCCATGCCCAGATAATCATTCGAGCACCACACCGTCACATCCCGCACACCGTCCTTGTGATGGTTGGCCGCGCGAGGGAATTTGCCGCATTGGCGCTCAAGCTCGGCAAAATACCGGTAGTTGCCGTCTTCCTTGAGCGCATCAAGCTGGGAGGTGAACAACGCGTCGAAATTCATGGTGCTATCTTTCCGTTTGTATCATCAGAGGCGCGCACGGAATGACCTTGCGGGCCGCGCGGCGCAGGAAGCATCCAGCGCCAGAGTTTGGCATCTGGCAGCGGGACCACCATGAGCCAATGTTCAAGAAGCGCCAGCGCCGCCAGCGCGCTCAGAAGGGCGTATGTAACCTGTGCATAGCCCGCATCGGCGGTCCAAAGCTGATGGATCAGCCCGCCGGTCAGAACAGACAGCACGGTGATCGCGACCGGAAAGGCCAGCGTGATCGGCCCGCGCCGGAAATAGGATTTGATATGCTCAAGGGGCCGCGGCACAAATTCGGTATTGATGCGCGGCACGCCGAAGAAAAGGTTGAGCTTGGCCAGTATCCGCGCGCCAAACAGCACCAGATACGCCCAAAGCGCCATAGGATTGGCCGCGCCGTGGCAGGCCAGAACCATCACCAACAGACCCACCAAAAGCAACGCCTCATGATGCGCCACCACGGACCAACCGCGCCATACACGGTCGAGGCCGAACACATTGGCCGGGCATTTTGCCGTCGTGGGCCCTGTCACGAACCCGGTCAGAAAGGTGAGCTCGATCCATCCCCAGATGGCCAGCGCCGCGAGAAAGCCGGTATAGGCCCCCGCGACGCTTGTAGCGTCCACCGAATGGATCAACAGCGCCACACCAAGCGCCAGCACGGGCGTGCCAAAAAACACCGACCGTCCATGCGCCTGCCCCCCTGCCCGGTCGGCACGACGCACCACCAGCAGGATGATGCCCGTGGCGAACCACCAGACAAAAAGGGCAAAAAGGGCTGCGATCCAGGGCGTGCTCATCAGTATGCAGGCTCCAGGCGGACCTGGGCGGGAGCCTGATGCTTGACCACCGGGATGGTATAGATCGACACGAAGGCAGCACCTGCCTTGGCCATGCCCAGCACCCGCATCACCATGCCGCCGATCCCGCCGCGTGCCTTGGCGCGGGCCACCTGCACCGAGGCCTCCTGCAACCGGTCCAGATTGGGCCGCCAGCGGGGGTGGTCAATGTCGATGGTGAACGGGAACACCTGCTTGCTGATCTCGGATGTCTTGCGAAACACTTCCTGACCATACCATGTCGTATCCACGCCCAGTGCCTCATGGAAGATGGGCCGCTGATGATCACGCACCCACATGGTCGAATAAACGGCCGTGAGGAAGAACTTGATCCAGAGCTTGTTGCTCCAGCTTTCCGTCAGCTTGGGGTCGGTCTTGAGCAGAAGGGCAAACGCCTCGCCATGGCTGAACTCGTCATTGCACCACTCGCGGAACCATTTGAAGATCGGGTGGAACCGATGTTCGGGATGCTCCTCAAGGTGGCGGAAGATCGTGATGTAACGCGCATAGCCAATCTTTTCGGACAGATATGTGGCGTAATAGATGAATTTGGGCCGGAAATACGTGTATTTCTTCTGCTGGGTCAAAAAGCCCAGATTGACCGAAATCCCCGCCTCGCGCAGCGCGTCATTGATGAAGCCTGCATGGCGGGCCTCGTCGCGCGCCATGAGCTGGAAGAGCGTCGTGATATCCTCATTGGACCCGCGCCGCTTCATTTCCTTGTAGAGAACGCAGCCCGAGAACTCGGCGGTGCACGACGAGATGAGAAAGTCGATGAATTCCGCCTTCAGACCCGGCTCCATACCGTCCCAATCGACATCGTCCCAATCTTCGTTCTTCTTGAAGTGGCCCTTGTTGGGGTCCGCCTTCATCTGCGCGATCAAAACGTCCCAGTCCTTGCGCACGGGGGTCACATCGATTGCGTCCATCTCGTCAAAATCAGTGGTGTAAAAGCGCGGCGTGAGCAGCGTGTTCTGCATCGCAACGGCCGTCGCCTCGTCATTTGTCAGTGGCGGCAGCGCCTCCTGGCGCGCGATGGCTTCTTCCGCCGTGGCGGCGGTGGAGCTGTGAGGGGTTTGAACATTCATGTCAGGATCTCCTCGGAGAACGAAAACTCACAGAGCTCCATGAACTCCAGATCACCCGTCTGGCGGGTCCACCAACGCTCCAGCTTGGAGGCGCGGGTGATGGTCGCCATGCGGCTTTCACGCACGACCTCGCCGTAGGGAGCCATGATCTCCTCGCCATGGACCTGAACGCTGTCGCCGGGATAAATCACGGCGCCGTTCTCAAATTTCACATGTGCCGACAGCTCCTCGAAGCGGTGGCTGATTTCGACCGTGCAAGGCGCAGTCTCGGTTTCTCTCATTAGCAATCCCATAAGGTTCCCTCCTTTTATGGGTTAGTCGACCAGCCTGGCGAAGGCGGCGATATTGTCTTTACCATACCCGATTAGGTCCACGGACCAATCAGTTACCGTGTCTTCAACGGAGATATTTCCGTTCGTCCGGCGCAGAACCCGCACCGGGGGCGTGTCGCCGGGTGTGTCGGGCACTCCGGCCAGCGCGCGCTCACGGGCCAGAACCCGCCAGATCACACCGATGAAGCCTTGCTTGTCCTCGCCAGAGCGGGCGACCACATCCCCCGCCTCATTATAGACGATGACGGACCCCTCGCGGGTGCCCTCCATCCGGATCATGCTGGAGGCCGCTTCGGGCGCTACGGTCAGAACGCCCGCATGGCTCCGATCACTCAGCGCCTGATAACTTACCAGCGCCAATGTTCCAAGGATCAGGCCAAACATCGCCCGCACCATGAACTTTGGCACCATTTCGAATTCACGCGTTTGTGGCTTGGTCGTCATGTTGGCTCTCCTTATTCCGCCGCCAGAGCGCTCGCGGCCGCATTGGCCGGAAACCGCTCCACTTTGGGCTGCGAGACACGCGCATCAGCGGCCTCGGCGAATATGCGCGCCACTTCGGGCGCATCGTCAATGCAGCGCAGCGCAGGCTGCGTGCGGGCAAAATGCCATGGGCGCACATGCGGCCAGCACAGGATGTAGGAAAAGCGCGTGTCCCCGATCAGCTCGAAAGCAATCGTGCCAGATCCTTTCTTGCCGCGCTCTTCCAGCTTGGCCGTGCCGATGGCCACATATGGAAGGTTGAGTGTCATGGTGAGGGCCGCACCAATACGCATCGCCACCCGTTTGTTCGTCAGCGTGTAGACCGCCGCGCGGGCCTGCATATAGGCCAGCCCATAGATCAGCGCGCAGGCCACAAGACCTACCAGCGCAAGGGGGATACCGTGGCTCATCGCCTCGGCCATGGGATAGGTGGCCGAGGAGGCCCCGATCCTCCAGATCACCAAGATCACGAAATATCCAGCGACCCAGTTCAGGCAAAGTGCCTCACGGGCCAGTCGCAGTGCGTTCGGGCTGCCCTGCCAGAGGATATGTTCCCCCTCTGGCAATTCTTCTGGCAATCCTCGGACCGGCTCGAACTTGAAATCATCGTGGGACATGTCGTCTCCCCCTTACGCGTTTAGGTTAATGCCGCCTCAGATCACAGGATCTGTACGGCGATCATGGGCATAGAGCGTGCCCCCGGCGAACCAGGCCATGATCTTTTCTTCTTCAAGCAGGGTTACTTTGTCCGCGGCTTTCACCTTGGGGATCCCTGCAAAATTGTGCCCGTAGAGCGAGCGCACTTTGACGTGGTCGAATTTGATGCGAACCATGTTGATCGGCATCAGGCGCTGCTCGCCCGACCCTTCCGGGTTCAGGTCCACGGTCAGGAAACGCACCATATGCTCAGGCACGTCGATCCACATATCGACCACACGACCCACAATCTCGCCATCACCGGCCATCACGACCTTGCCGCGTGGATCACGCCCCGCGCTGACGCGGAAATCGTCCAGCATGGACATCGGCTTGATCTTGGGATGACCATGCGCATCCAGCTCCGGCACATCACGGCGCGGCGCCCAGGAGGCAGGACCAACCCCGTCAACCATCGGATCGCCGGTCGGAATGTAGGGCGAGCCTGCGGATTTGGCCGTCCGGTCCAGCGCCAGACCATCGCGGTCGCCGCGTGCACCCGAAGGATAGCTCAGCTCACCCGCGCCATGGGGCAGTTTGAATGTCTTGTCCGAGGGCAGCGGGAACGGGCCCTGATTGGGGGCCACGTTGCCATCGTCATCCTCCAGCGGATAGCCTTCGCGCATATTCTCGGTTTGCAGATAGTAGATCAGCAGTGCGAAAAAGAGCCAGAAGAGCCAGATCGATGCACTCGCCAGGTCGAAGTCTCCGAAAAATTCCATGCCTACCATGATATTGTCCTCCGTAGGTCAGGTGGGGAAGTCCGCGAGGCCGAACTTGGCCTTGCGGGTTCCCATTGCCCGGACACGCACAAGCGGGCCAAGAGCAATAAGGGTGAAGAAAAGCAGGTATACCTCGATATGGTACACCACCGAGTAACCGACCGCGGGATCGCTGAGTGCATCGCCGAGCGCTCCCGAAGCGGAAAGGTTTGAGACCGTGTCGCGAATGACCCCACCGATCACGATCGAGAGACCCGCAGCAGTGGCTTGCGCCCCGCCCCAGGCCCCAAGGGCTAGTCCCCGGCCAGCAAGCCCGGCCGTGGGCATCGTCATGGCCGCCGTCAGCGTCGCCACGGAAAACAGACCGCTGCCAAAGCCGATGGCAAAAGCACCGGCAAAGAAAAGCGGGATTGAGTCGAGCGGATCGGCAAAGATCACCATGGTAAAGGCACAGACCCCGATAAGAATGCCGCGCGCCGCCATGCGGTAAGGATCAATCCCCTGCGACAGCCACTTCGCCGCTAGGGCAAAGCCCCCCAGCGCGCCAATCGCCCACATTGCCGTCAAAAGCGTCGTCGAGGACACCGACAGCCCGAGGATCTCGCCGCCGTAAGGCTCCAGCAGCACGTCCTGCATGTTGAAGGCCATCGTGCCCATGAAGACCACCACCAGAAGCCGCCCGGCATCGCCGCCGGATGTGAAATCATTCCACGCATCGCGGAACAAGGGGCGCGGTGCTGCGCGCTCTTCCTTGGTCATCGGTGCCATCTTTTCTTGCTTCCAGAGCGCCACCAGGTTCAGAAAAACCGTGACCACGGCTGCCCCTTGGACCACTTGGATCAGGCGCAGCTCGCTGAAATCACGCAGCAAAAGCCCGATGATGATCGACGAGATCAGCATACCGACAAGGAACATCACATAAAGCAGCGCCACAACGCGGGGGCGTGCCTCTTCGGTCGCGCGGTCAGCGGCCAGCGCCAGCCCGGCAGTCTGCGTCATATGCATACCAAGCCCGGTCAGAAGAAACGCAAGCCCTGCCCCCACTTCGGCGGCGAACGGCGCGTCCACCGCCTGCGTGCCTGTAAAGAGCACCAGACCCATCGGCATGATCGCAAGGCCACCAAACTGCCAAAGCGTGCCGAACCAAAGATAGGGCACCCGCTTCCAGCCAATGGCGCTGCGATGCGTGTCCGAGCGGAAACCCAAAAGCGCGCGGAACGGCGCGATAAGCACCGGGATCGCGATAAACGTGGCCACGATCATCGCAGGCACGCTCAACTCCACGATCATCACACGGTTCAGTGTGCCAAGAAGCAGCACGCCGGCCATCCCGACCGAAATCTGGAAAAGCGCCAGCCGCAAAAGTTGCCACATGGGAAGACCCACGCTGGCCGCATCAGCAAAGGGCAGCATCTTTTCCGTGAACTTGGTCAGGGGGTGGCGCTCGTCTTTCATGGCCGAAACTCCAGGGCGGTGGAAATGTAGAAGCCGGAATTGACCCGCTCAACCTCCCGCAATGTGCCGCCTGCCCCCAAGGCGCTCAAAGCCTTGGACACCCGCGCACAGCTTTCGGGGATCATCGAAGGAGATCTGTCCGAGCTGGGGAACATCTTGCCCACGCGCCACATCGTCATAAGCAAAGGCGTGCGGGGGGCCAGCGTGAAGATCATCGAGGTCGTGATGCGGGGAGCCACGCCCGCCAGCATCCGTGCCACGCTCTCCGCGCCGTAATAAATCATACTATCCATCGCCAGCGCGTGATCAAACGAGCCAAGCTCCGGGTTCAGCATATCGCCCGAGGCAAAGGTGATCTTGTCACGCAAATCGTCAGGGCAACGGGCCTCGGCAATCTTGATGAGTTCGGGCGAGATATCGACGGCCACCACATCGGCACCGCGCGTGGCAAGCTCAACCGCCATAGCGCCCGTGCCGCAGCCCGCATCAAGAACCCGCGCACCGCGCAGATCGGTGGGCAGTTGCGCCAACATCAGATCGCGCATACGGTCCCGGCCCGCGCGCACCGTGGCACGCACGCCCGAGACGGGCGCGTCCGATGTCAGACGCTCCCAGACCTTGGTGGCTGAGCGGTCAAAGTAATGCTCAACCCGGTTCCGCGTCGCGTCATATGTGGCGCTTTTTTCCATCAATCGAATCCGAGAAGCTCAAAGATTTCACGATCCGGCAGCGATGCAGGGGCGAGCGGCTCAGTGCCGTTCCAAAGCGTCTCGGCCAGGCGGATGTATTCCTTGCGCACATCCACCACTTCCTGATCATCGGGCATCTCAAAGAGAGTCTTTTTCTTCAGCCGCGAGCGGCGGATCGCGTCCAGATCAGGCATATGCGCGATCCGGTTGAAACCAACCGTCTTGCAATAGCGGTCCACCTCATCCGTATCCTTGGAGCGGTTGGCCACGCAGCCTGCAAGACGCACCTTGTAGTTGCCCGATTTGGCCTGCACGGCGGCAATGATGCGGTTCATCGCGTAGATGCTGTCGAAATCATTGGCCGTGACAATGAGCGCCCGGTCCGCATGCTGCAAGGGAGCCGCAAAACCGCCACACACCACATCGCCCAGCACGTCGAAGATGACCACATCGGTATCCTCAAGCAAATGGTGCTGCTTGAGCAGTTTCACCGTCTGGCCGACGACATAGCCGCCACACCCGGTGCCCGCTGGCGGTCCACCCGCCTCCACGCATTTCACGCCGTTGAAACCTTCAAAGACGAAATCCTCGGGGCGCAGCTCCTCAGAATGGAAATCCACATCTTTCAGGATGTCGATCACGGTGGGAACCAATGTGCCTGTCAGGGTGAACGTGCTATCATGCTTGGGATCGCAGCCAATTTGCAGGACCCGCTTGCCCAGCATCGAAAACGCCGCCGAGAGGTTCGAAGAGGTCGTCGATTTACCGATGCCGCCCTTGCCATAAACCGCAAAAACCTTGGCGCCCTCAATCTTCATCGCATCGTCCTGATGGACCTGCACCGAGCCTTCGCCGTCTTGGCCGCGCAAAATCGGGGGGGATTTATCAAGTGCCATGTTATTCCTCTTTCTCGGCCTATTCGGCCGCAATTCCTTCGACACGATCTTCCAGCGCATCGGCTGCATCGCGCAGCCCCGCCAGCGTGTCTTCGTCGGGTGTCCAGTAAGACCGCTCGCTGGCTTCCAGCAGACGGTTGGCCATGCGCATGCTGGCCTGTGGGTTCAACTTGCTGAGCCGTTCGCGCATCTCCGCGTCCAGAACGAATGTCTCGCTCAGACGTTGATAGATCCACGGCTCCACCTGACCGGTCGTCGCCGACCAGCCAAGGGTGTTGGTAATGCTCGCCTCGATCTGGCGCACGCCCTCGTGGCCGTGCTTGAGCAGCGGCTCAAAGTAACGCGGGTTCAGGTTGCGCGCGCGTGTCTCAAGCGCGACCTGCTCCTTGAGGGTGCGCACCTTCGCGCCGCCCCGTGTCTGATCGCCGATATAGACGGCGGCGTCGACACCGCCCTTGGCGCGTTTGACCGCACGGGCAATGCCGCCCAGCGTGTCGAAATAATGATCCACCGTGGTGACGCCCAACTCCACCGACTCAAGGTTCTGATAGGCCAGATCCACATCCGCGAGCGCGTTTTGCAAAAGCTCGGATTGCTGGGCGGGCTTGCCGTTGGTGCCGTAGGCAAAGCTCTTGCGCGCCTGGTAGGCATCGGCCAGCTCGTCTTCGTCGCCAAAGGCGCTGCTATCGACCAGTTGGTTCACGTTGGAGCCGTAGGCGCCTTCCGCATTCGAGAAGACCCGCAGAGCGGCGGTTTCCATATCGACACCCATCTTGGCCGCATAATCGAGCGTGTGGGCGCGGATGAAGTTCTGCTCCAACGGCTCATCGGCCATCGCGGCCTTGAGCGCTGCCTCGGCCAGCATCCGGGTTTGAAGCGGCAGCAGGTCGCGGAAAATACCCGAGAGGGTCATGATCACATCGATGCGCGGGCGGCCAAGCTCTTTCAGCGGGATAAGCTCGGCCCCGTAAAGGCGGCCATAGGCGTCAAAGCTGGGGCGCGCGCCAATCAGGCACAGCGCCTGAGCAATGCCGCAGCCATCGCTCTTGATGTTGTCGGACCCCCACAAAACCAGTGCCACAGTGCGCGGCATGGTCTCATGGGTCTTCAGAAGCACGCTCGCCTGCTCCGCGCCGCTTTGCATCGCAAAGGCCGTGGGCATACGGAAGGGGTCGAACGCGTGGATATTGCGGCCCGTCGGCAGGATGTCGGGGCTGCGGATCAGATCGCCGCCCGCAACGGGCGGCGTGTAATGACCCGAAAGCGCACGCATCAGCGCGGGCAACTCGTGATCTTCGGCCAGAAGACGATCGACACGCGCCGCCCCTTCCGCATCCAGATCCATCTGCGCGATATAGCCTGTGCGAACCTCTTTGTTCATCGCCCGGCCCACAATGTGCAAACCATCAGGGATAAGCGCCTCTTCCGTCTCCAGAAGGGTCAGCCAGAGCCGCTCGGGATGTGTCCCGTCCAGATCGACCGCCTCGGCCTGATCATGGATCAGCACCTCAAGCTCGGCGCGCTGTGCATCGTCGGCCTCCATCTCGCGCCAGCGTTTCAGGCTCTCCTTGAGGTCCAGAAGACCCTTGTAGAGGCCCGATGTGGCCAGAGGCGGCGTCAGATGCGTGATCACCACCGCGTTGGAGCGGCGCTTGGCGAGCGAGGCCTCGGACGGGTTGTTGGCGGCATAGAGATAGATATTCGGCATCTCGCCAATCAGGCGATCGGGCCAGTCGCGCGCGCCAAGACCCGCCTGCTTGCCCGGCATGAATTCCAACGCGCCGTGCATTCCGAAATGCAGCACCGCATCGGCCTTGTAGGTATTCTTGAGCCACAGATAGAACGTGGCAAACGCATGTGTGGGGGCAAAACCGCGCTCGAAAAGGAGCCGCATCGGATCGCCCTCATAGCCGAATGTGGGCTGCACACCGACAAAGACGTTGCCAAAGTGATGGCCCAGAACGAACACGCCCCGCCCATCCGATTGGGCCTTGCCCGGTGCCGGGCCCCAAACTGCCTCGATGGCGGCCAGCTGTGGCGTGTTGCGCACGATATGATCGGCGCTGACATGATCCGCGACATTGGCCTCCTGGCCGTATTGCTTGGCATTGCCTTCCAGAACAGCCTTGCGCAGCGCGTCCACATCATCGGGAAGATCGACGACATAGCCCTCGGACTTCATCCGAGACAACGTGTTGTAAAGGCTCTCGAAAACACTCAGGTAGGCCGCCGTGCCCACGGCACCCGCATTGGGCGGGAAGCCGAAGAGGACCACGCCCACCTTCTTGTCGGCATTGGCCTTGCGACGCAGCACGGCAAGGCGCAGCGTCTTCTCGGCAAGGCTCGTGATCCGCTCGTGGCAGGGCGCCATTTCCTTGGATGTGGAGTGCGATTTGCACATGTGCTGGCAGCCCTGACACCCATCGCAGCCATGCCGCCCCGCAAACATTGTAGGGTTGGTCGCGCCGTCCAGCTCCGGGAGGGCAATCAGCATCGTAGACTCGATGGGGCCAAGCCCCTGCCCGCTCGCAGCCCATTGGCCCAGCGTCTGAAACTCCAGCGGATGGGCCGCCACATAAGGCACGTCGAGCCCCTTGAGCGAGACCACAGCCGCGTCACTGTCATTGTAAGCCGGTCCACCCACGAGGCTGAACCCGGTAAGCGACACAAGCGTGTCGATCCCCTTGAAATACGCATCCATCGCCGGCCGACCGTCGAGACCGCCGGCGAAAGCCGGAATGACCCGCATGCCGCGCGCCTCGAACGCCTCGATCACCGCATCATAATGCGCGGTGTCGGAGGCCAACACATAAGAGCGCAGCATCAGCAGGCCAATCGTCGCCACGGGTGCCTCGACCTTGGGCAGTTCTGCAATATCCGTCACGATCCGGTGCCCCGGCAAACGCGGGTGATAGAGCCCCACGTCAGGGTATTCCACAGGCGCATCAGCCCGCACGCCGTGCCACTCGTCCCGGCGCGCATAGCGCGACAGCAAGAAACGCATGAAGCTTTCGATATTGTCGTCCGAGCCACCCAGCCAGTATTGCATCGACAAGAACCACGCACGCAGGTCCTGAGACTTGCCCGGGATGAGCTTGAGGATCTTGGGCAGACGGCGCAGCATCTTCATCTGCTTGGCCGCTGACCCGCCCGAAGGCGCCTTGGTGCCGCGCAGCTTTTTCAGCATCGCCATGGCACCAGAGGCAGGCTTGGACATGTCGAGGTCGCCCATTTTTGTCAGGCTGACGATCTGCGGATCAGAAACGATCCCGACAAACGCGTCGCAAGCATCACGTCGTGCGCGCATCTGGGGCAGGATCGCGCTGAGATGTTCTTCGAGAAACAAAACACCAGAGACGATGATATCGGCTTCAAGCACAGCGGCGCGCGCCGTCTCCAGCGCTGCCGGGTCCTCACCCCACTCGGCGGAGGCATGCACGCTGACCTCAAGGCCGGGGAAATCGGCCGCAAGCCGCGGGCCCACACGCTCAATCGGCCCGGCGGTATGCCGGTCCACCGTCACGATGACGATACGGTAGATATGATCGATGCTATCGCGCAAAATGGGCCTTCGCTTCGTAAAGGGTGTCGAGGGTGATCTCGGAGATGCCCTGCTCGGCGGCGAAAGTTTCGGTGTTCCGGCGGGCCTTGCCCCGCACAAAGAAGGGGATCTTTTTCAACTCACGCTCAGCGGCATCGAGCCAGATAACCTCGCCATTTGCCTGCCGTTCAACGGCCGCGGCAGGCGCGTCTTCGACCTCGCGGGCCTCATCGGCTGTTGCGGGCATCGGTTTGGGCGCGTGGCCGCCATGATGGCTGGGGCCTGCGGCATCATGGAACTCAAAATCATCCCGGAACATGTGCAGAAGATGCTCTTCCAGCCCCATCACCAGCGGATGTACCCATGTGTCGAAAATCACATTGGCACCCTCGATCCCCATCTGGGGGGAGTAGCGCGCGGGGAAATCCTGCACATGCACGGGCGCGGAAATGACGGCGCAAGGAATGCCCAGACGCTTGCCGATATGGCGTTCCATCTGGGTACCGAGGATCATCTCGGGGGCTGCGGCCTCAATGGCGGCTTCGACCTCAAGATAATCATCACTGATCAGCGCTTCGACATTATATTCTCGCGCCAAACCTCTGATGTCGCGGGCAAACTCGCGGTTGTAGCATCCAAGGCCAACCACTTCGAACCCCATCTCATCGCTGGCGATCCGTGCGGCGGCGCGGGCATGCGTGCCATCGCCAAAGATAAAGACGCGCTTGCCGGTGAGATAGGTGCTGTCCACGGATTTGGAATACCACGGCAGGCGCAGGCGGCTTTCGTCCATCTTGGCGGGACGGCCCGTGATCTCGGCCACCTCGGCGACGAAATCACGCGTGGCCCCCACCCCGATTGGCACGGTTTTGGTGAAGGGCTGATCCAGCTCCTTCTCCATCCAGCGCGCGGCCATTTCAGCTGTCTCGGGATACATCAGAACGTTGAAATGCGCAGCCCCCATGCGGGCGATGTCCGATGGGGACGAGGTCATCGGGGCCACGACATTCACGTCGATCCCCATCTCGTCCAGAAGGGCTGTCACCTCAACAATATCGTCGCGGTGACGGAAACCAAGGGCGGTGGGACCAATCAGATTGGCCGTGACCCGCTCGGTCCGCGCCATCGGCTTGGCCAAGTGGCGCACAATCTGGAAAAATGTCTCATCCGCGCCAAAGTTCTCCTTGCGGGAGTAGCTTGGCAACTCCAACGCGATGACCGGCACCGGCATATTCATCGTCTCGGCCATGCCACCGGGATCATCCTGGATAAGCTCGGCTGTGCAGGACGCGCCGACGATGATCGCCTCGGGCTTGAAGCGGTCATAGGCATCCTGACAGGCGGTCTTGAAAAGGTTCGCCGTATCGGAGCCCAGATCACGGGCCTGAAAGGTCGTGTAGGTCACGGGCGGGCGGTGGTCGCGCCGCTCGATCATTGTAAAGAGCAAATCGGCGTAGGTATCGCCCTGCGGCGCATGCAGCACATAGTGCAGACCGGTCATTCCGGTGGCGACGCGCATCGCGCCGACATGGGGCGGGCCTTCATATGTCCATACCGTCAATTTCATGGACGCAGCCCCTTGGAATTGACCCGCGTGGGAGAGCGATTGGCAAACCCAATTGCGGCCGCACCCGGGTTGTTATGAGCGAGCTGGTAAATCATTCTGCGGCCTCCAGATGCAGGCGCGCGCGCCGGCGAATGGGGCGCGAGAAGAGACCGGCGAGATCACCCGCCTGCTCGTAGAAATGCACGGGCGTAAAGACCAGCTCGATGGCCCATTTGGTCAAAAGACCCTCAGCCTCCAGCGGGTTGGCAAGGCCAAGGCCGCACACCGTGAGATCAGGCCGTGCGGCGCGCACGCGCTCCAGTTGCAAGTCAACATCCTGCCCCTCGGAGATTTGCGGCCCCGCCTCAAGCAGGTCCAGATCGGGACCATGAAGCGCGTCATGGATATAGGGGCTGCCCACTTCAATGGCCGTCATGCCACATTCACGGGTGAGAAAACGCGCCAGCGGGATTTCAAGCTGGCTGTCAGGAAAGAAAAAGACCGACTTGCCGTTCAACACGTCCGCCGCACCCGCGATGGCTGTGCGGGCCCGTTTGCGCGGGGCATCGGTGACTCGGGCAAAGGTCTCGTCATCCACACCAAACTCATCGGCAATCGCGCGAAGCCAGGCCGTTGTGCCCTGCTCGCCAAAAGGGAAAGGCGCGGCCAGATGGCGCGCGCCACGGCGCTCCAGCTCGGCATGGGTATCACCAAGGAAAGGCTGCACCAGCGCAAAGACCGAATTCGGCCCTACGCCAATCTCATCAGCGCGGGTGCGCGCAGGCAGGCAACGCACAGGGCCAATGCCCATGTCCGCCAGAAGGCTCAGCATTTGATCCTCCACCACATCAGGCAGCGCGCCAACCACGAGCAATTCGCGCGCATCCGTGTTGGGCAGAACCGGCACCATGGAGGCCAGGCACGCATCCTCGCCTTGGGTAAACGTCGTCTCGATGCCCGAGCCGGAATAGTTCAGAACACGCACATGCGGCGCGTGGGTTTGCGTCAAACGCTCTGCGGCGCGGCCCAGATCAAGCTTGATTACCTCCGAGGGGCAAGACCCCACGAGGAACAGCTGGCGAATGTCGGGGCGGCGGGCCAGAAGACGGCCCACTTCGCGGTCAATCTCGTCATGCGCGTCTTTGAGGCCCGCAAGGTCTCCCTCTTCGAGAATCGCCGTGGCGAATCGGGGCTCGGCGAAGATCATCACGCCCGCTGCCGATTGCAGCAGATGTGCGCAGGTGCGGCTTCCCACGACGAGGAAAAACGCGTCCTGCATCTTGCGGTGCAGCCAGATGATTCCAGTGAGGCCGCAGAAGACTTCGCGCTGACCGCGCTCCTTCAAAACGGGGGCTGTGCGGCATCCGCTGGTGGCGGGGGCTTGATCCTTCATGCCGCCACCTCGGAGCCAAGGCCACGCGCCTCGGCATCAAGCCGTGCGCGGCGCAATTTCCAGACGAATTGAGCGGCATTCACGACATAAGCTGCATAGGCCAAAAGGGCGATTGTCATGAGCCCGGTCGTCGTCATGGATTGATCAAAAAGTGCAAGAATATAAGCGGTATGGAGCGCTATCACGACGAATGAAAACACATCCTCCCAAAAAAAGGATGGTGCAAAAAGATAGCACCCGAAGACGACCTTTTCCCAGATCGCGCCGGTAATCATAATAACGTAGAGAAAGCCCGTCTTGACGATGATCGAGATCGTCGCCGCCTGATACCCCTCCCCCGTCCAAAGATACCGGATCACGAGTGCGAGCGAAATCACGAATACCAAGAACTGCGCTGGAGCCACAAGACCCTGCACGAGGGTCCAACGCGGGGCG
>JBASXE010000027.1:0-1877 GCA_049276875.1 Roseovarius sp.
ATATAGAACCGTCATGGTAAACGATGCCGGCGGGTGGGGGCATCCACCGCATCAGTTCAGTTCGAATCGCACGCTCTCCTCTTGAGCGATATCATGCTGCTTCGTCTTGACGGCAGCAGGCTGTTGAACCGATCGCGAGCGACACGCCACAGATCACCGCAAGGGCAGCCTTGGGACAGGTCACGCCATTTCGTTGCCTGACAAGGGGCCGCAAACGCAGGCCATGCGCTCGCATGACACGCCCCGCCACCGCGCGGGAGCCTTTGCTTCCGGGCCGATCAGCCGGGTGTCGCCTGCCCCGGGCCCGCTCTCAATGCGCCAGCAGCTGGCTCAGAAATTCGGCTGCGCGCTCGGTGCGGGGGGCGCCGAAAAACGCCTCGGGCGGCGCGGTTTCAACAATCTCGCCCTTGTCCATGAACACCACCCGGTCGGCCACGCGGCGGGCAAAGCCCATTTCATGGGTGACAACGATCATCGTCATGCCATCGCGCGCGAGCCCCTCCATCACCTCAAGCACGCCCGCGATCATTTCGGGGTCAAGCGCCGAGGTGGGCTCATCGAACAGCATGAGCTTGGGCTGCATGCAGAGCGCGCGGGCAATGGCCACGCGCTGTTGCTGCCCGCCTGAAAGCTGCGCGGGGTATTTGGCCGCCTGTTCAGCTATACGCACCTTTTCAAGGTAGCTCATGGCCAGATCGCGCGCCTTGGCCGGTGCCATGCCACGGTTGCGCACCGGCCCCAGCGTCAGGTTATCGAGCACGCTCATATGGGCAAAAAGGTTGAAGCTTTGAAAGACCATGCCCACCTCGCGGCGGATCTTCTCAATGCCCTTCATGCCCGGGCGCACCTCTTGCCCATCCACGCGAATACTGCCCTTCTGATGCTCTTCAAGCTGGTTGATGCAGCGGATGAGCGTTGATTTGCCCGAGCCCGATGGCCCGCAAATCACCACCTTTTCGCCGCGCATGACGGAAAGGTTGATATCCCACAGCGCGGAAAACTCTCCGAACCATTTGCAGAGGCCGGTAATTTCGACAAGCGGCGTTTCAGTCATCATGTCTCCTGGCGCGCAGATCGGCCCGCGAGTCGTTCGAGCCGGGCAAAGATGAAGGCAAAGAGGTAACAAAGCGCAAAATACATCGCCCCCACGAGAATCCAGGTTTCAAACACCTTCGTCGTGCTGGCGGCCACTTCGGTGGCCAAAAAGGTAAGCTCTTGCACCGAAATGAGCGAGATGATGGCGCTGTCCTTGATCAGCGTGATGAACTGGCCGGCAAGCGGCGGCAATATCTTGCGCAGCGCCTGGGGAAAGATGATGTCACGCAGCAGGCTGGTGCGGGAAAGCCCGATGGCGCGCCCGGCCTCCCACTGGCCCTTGGGCACCGACTGGATGCCCGCGCGCACGATCTCGGTGATATAGGCCGCCTCGAAGAGCGCAAGGCAGATGAGCCCCGAGAGAAAATTGGTAAAAAGCGCCGGGTCGCCAAAGGCAATGCGAAAGGCGGTGTTATCAACCCAGGGGCTTTTGGTGTTGATCATATCAAGCCCGATCGCGGGGAAGATCTGGCTCGCGATGAAGAAATAGAAGATGAAGATAAAGACGAGCGGCGGAATGTTGCGGATCAGCTCAACATAGGTGCGGCTGATGATGCGCAGCGCCAGTGAATCACAGGTGCGCCACCAGCCCATCACCAGCCCGATCAGCGCGGCAAGGACGGTGCCCCAGAAGGCCAGCCTTATCGTGGTAAAGAGGCCCTTAAGCAGAAGGTTGGCCACCCATTGGCCCGTCTCTTCATCAAACCGCGCGACAAAGCCGAAAACGCGCGGCCAATTCCAGTCATAAACGAGCACCGCGTTCACGCGCCAGACCACCAGGC
>JBASXE010000028.1:0-1854 GCA_049276875.1 Roseovarius sp.
AGCATCCGAACCTCTCGACCAAGCAGACCTCGACCCCGGCCCGCGCCGCAGCCAGAGCTGCGGCAAGCCCCCCGGGGCCGGATCCGACTACAAGGACGTCCGTATTGTGAATGACCCGCGTCTGGCGCGCGGGTTCGGTGATGACAGTCATGCCGCCCTCAAAGAAATGGCAATTCGCATAGGGTGCCTTCGACGGGTCCCGCCGCGCGCCTCACGACGACCCGGTCACCGGGTTTTGCCGAGGTCGCCACAAGGGCGAATCCGATGTTTTTCTTCATGCGGTACGACCAGACACAGGTGGTCATGTCGCCAATGCGCGCACCGTCCATGTCGATGTCATTCCATGTGAACTCCGCTTTGACCGGTTCCGAATTGTCCAGGACGACACCCAGCTGATGTCGCTTTGGACCCTCGGCCGCGATGCGGCGCAAGGCCTGGATCCCGATGGTATCGTCGGGAACATGCAGATCGACATATTTTCCCATCCTAACCTCGAATGGGTTTGTCTGATCGTCGGTATCACCGCCAAAAGCCAGCAGGCCGCTTTCGACCCGTTCGCACCAGTTCGGATTCCCTGGACCGATCCCATGCGGCTGTCCGGCTTCCTTGACGATGTTCCAGAGCGCGGTTCCCTTGGTTCCATCCATCAAGTAGATTTCGAACCCGCCCTGCTTGGACCAGCCGGACCGGGCCACTGCCACGGGAATTCCGTCGATTTCCGACTCGCGAAACCAAAAGTATTTCAGTTCCCGCACCCAGTCGCCGAAAATCGACGCCACAACTGTCTCGGCCTTGGGACCCTGCACGGCGAGAGGGGAAACGTCGGGTTCGCTCACCTCCACATCCAACCCGCGCTCGCGCGCAACAGCCTGTGCCCAGAGCCAAATATTGCCGTCGGCGATCGATAGCCAATAGCGCTCTTCCTCCAGCTTCATCAGGATCGGGTCGTTGATCAACACTCCATTATGGTTACAGAGCGGCACATACTTGCCCTGACCGATCTTGCATTTTGACAGATCACGCGGCGCGAGGGTTTGCGCCAGTCTTCCGGCATCCCGGCCCTTCAGCTGCACCTGACGTTCCACGGCTACATCCCACATCGAGACACCTTGGATAATCCGCCAATACTCCTCTTCTGGGTTGCCATAGGAGGTGGGCATAAGCATCTGGTTATATGTCGTCATCGCGCAGACACCCTCAGCCAGAGTGGCCTCGAAGAATGGCGAAGGGCGCAGACGCGTAGACGGTGTGATCGAGAACATGACTGCCCCGGTTGTTGAGTGGAAGGGAAATGAAAGGCCGCCGATCCGGATGGACCGGCGGCCAATGGTCAGTCGACTGATGCCACTGACAGGGAGAAAGTGCGTCAGGCGAGCCAGACGTTACGCAGTGTCTGGCCGAAACCACCGAGACCGCCGACGGAATGCGGTGTCCATCCCATCACATTCTTGGCTGTGGCCTCGAGCTGGTTTTGGAATACCGCGTTCACGAAACCGCCATCGTCGTTCATCATGTGCTGCATGTCGCAATACATTTGGGCGCGTTTGGCCTCGTCCAATTCGGCACGGGCAGCAAGGATCATTGCGTCGAATTCATCCGACCCCCACATGGTTTCGTTCCAGCTACCGCCGTTCATGTGCGCGATGGTCAGGAAGGCATCAACCGTTGGCCGAGCCTGCCAACCTGACATGGTCATCGGCTTCTGCATCCAGATATTTGACCAAAAGCCATCAGATGGTGTCTTGATGACGTTGATTTCCGCTGCGCCCTTGGCCGATTGCTGGAAGGTCAGCGCGATATCGTTCGCCGAGCTGCCTGCGGTTTCCGAGGTATAGAGGTCGATCGCGTTGACGC
>JBASXE010000029.1:0-36331 GCA_049276875.1 Roseovarius sp.
TCCAAGCTCGCATAACGGTCCGAAAGATCGAAAAACCCCATCTGCGCCATCGATGCATTCCCTGTGCCGGTTCAATGCTCAATCATACCGCAGCGCAAAGATCCGCGCAATTTATAGAGGTACCCTACATCCAATTGCCAAAAATTGACGTATAAGAAATCAAAAAACAATGAGGCAGATACCATGACCAGAGCAACCACCCTGACCGTCCTCACCGCCGCCACGCTCGGCCTTACCAGCGCCGGATGGGCGCAGACTTTCCCCGAGCAGACGCGCAGTGATCCAAGCTGGAACGTGAGACTTGATTTCGGCCTTCTGGCTGCGCCGAAATATTATGGCGATGATGACTATCAGATCAGCGCCCTACCCAGTGTGCGGGTGGGCTACGGCGACATCTTCTTCGCGTCGGTCAATGAGGGGATTGGTTTCAACCTCGTCCGCACGGGCACGCTGCGCGCGGGTCCGATCCTGCGGTATGATTTCGGCCGCGATCAGGACGGTGACAGTCTGTTCCGCGTCTCGGGCGGCGGCACCAATGACCTTGTGGGCCTCGGCGATGTGGATGGCACGGTCGAGCTTGGCGGATTTGTCGAGTATAGCGCGAACCAGTTCGAGGCCTATCTTGAGGTGCGCAACGGGCTTGGAGGCGGTCATGACGGGATGATCGGCTCGGCGCGGTTTGATTACAAAACCACGATCAACGGCTTCGGCCGCCTGCGTTCTTCTCGGTGGGGCCGACGATCAGCTTCGCAAGCTCTGATTACAATGAGGCATTTTTCGACGTGAACGCTGCGCAATCGGCGGCCTCTGGTCTTGCCGTTTACAATGCAGGCGGCGGGATCAACTCCTACGGCTTGAGTGCGGCACTGACGATCCCCGTCAGCCAGACTGCCGCGATCACGGCCATTGCGGGCTATGATGTTCTGTCAGGCGATGTGGGGGATTCGTCGCTGGTGCAGCAACGCGGATCGCGCAGTCAGGGTCGGTTTGGCGTCTTCACCGGGTTTCAGTTCTGATCCCTCAATAGGGCATGGGGTGGGCCTTGTGCGTGTGATCAATCGCGCGCAAGAGATCATCGTCCAGCGTGACGGCCACTGAGCCAAGTGCGCGGTCCAACTGGTCCATCGTGGTGGCGCCAAAGATGGCCGAGGCCATGAACGGCCGCGTGCGACACCACGCCAGCGCCATGTGCACAGGGTCGATCCCATGCTCTGCGGCCAGATCCAGATAGGCCTGCGTCGCAGCAAAGGCGCGCTCGGTCTTGCGCCCACCCAGATCGCCGTTGATCGCCATGCGCGAGCCTTCGGGCACAGCGCCGTTTTGGTATTTACCGGTCAAGAGGCCCGCCGCGAGCGGCGAGAAAGACAAAAGCCCCACATCCTCATTCACGCTCAACTCCGCCAGATCGGTGTCGTAGAGGCGGCAGAGAAGCGAGTATTCATTCTGGATCGAGGCCACACGCGGCCCCCCCCTGCCTTCCGCGATGCGTAGCCATTCGGACGTGCCCCAAGCGCTCTCATTGGAGAGGCCAAAATGCCGGATCGTGCCGCGTTTCACCTCTGCCGCCAGCGCGTCGAGCGTCTCCTCCATGTGCGCGCGGGTGTCTTCGCGGTCCTGGCTCGACGGATCAAAACGCCAGTTCTGACGGAACATGTAGCTGCCGCGGTTAGGCCAGTGGAATTGGTAGAGATCGATGTGATCCGTTTGCAGGCGCTTCAGCGAGCCCTCGATCGCATCGGGGATGGACTGCGCCGTGATGGGCGCGCCGCTGCGCACGTGTTTGTAGCCTTTGCCAGAATGTTTTGTGGCCAAGATCACGTCCTCACGCCGCCCCGTGCGCGCAAACCATGTGCCGATGATCTCTTCCGTGCGCCCTTGTGTTTCGGCGCTGAGCGGGTTCACTGGATACATCTCGGCCACGTCAATGAAGTTGATACCAGCGCTCAGCGCGCGGTCGATCTGTGCATGGCCTTCGCTTTCGGTGTTTTGCGTGCCCCATGTCATGGAGCCGAGGCAAAGCTCGCTGACCATCAATCCGGTACGGCCAAGGGGGTTCATCTGCATGCGAAAGCCTTTTGAGTGAGGTGTTCGGTGGGATCCTAGAGCATTTGGACACGCTGTCCCATGAGGTTTTTGCCCGGAGTCAGATGAGCACCTGACGGCGCGCCGGTTGCCTCGCCCCATTTCGGGGCTCGGGCGGGTGCGCGGCGCAGGCCATGCCGCCCGCCTCATGGCAGGCACCTGATCGAGTGGCGGCAATGGATATTTAAACCAAGAAAAAGCAGCACCATGCGAATATGATGCTATGGGCGCAGAAAATCTGTGCGGATCACCCTATTTTCACGGTAGCGGAGTTTGAAAAGGGTATTGGCCATGCGCAGATTTTTAGCACTTTTGGCTCTGATAAGTTGGGGCGGCGCAAGCATAGCCGCATCGGAGGATTATCGCCTCGACATGGCGCGCAGCCAGGTTGCGTTTGGCTTTAACCTTCAGGGGATCGCAACGGGCAGCACAATGCCCGTAAAGACCTCAAAAATGTTGATCGACCTACGCGATGTAGCGCGCAGCGAGGTCGAAGTGATCCTTGATGCGACTGCGGCCAAGGCGGGTGTCATATTCGTGACGCAAACCATGAAGGGGCCGAAGGTTCTGGATACGGCCCGTTATCCGGAGATCATCTTTCGCTCAACCCGCATCACCGGCGATTTGAGCCAAGCGATGGTGGAGGGCGATCTGACCATTCGCGGAATCACCCGGCCTGTGCGGCTCAAAGCGGGGCTTTATCGACAGCGGGGCACGGATGTGGATGAGCTCGACAAGCTGACAGTGCAGCTGACCGGCGCGATCAGCAGGGCGGCTTTTGGCGCAGGTGGCTTTCCCGGCTTTGTCGGGGACCAGATCGATCTGAACATCGTGGCACGCATAGAGAAATAGCGATGCGAGGGTAAAAACGACACGTATTGGTCGAATATGCCAAAGGCAGCAAATGTAGGGCGTGCAAGTTTGACCCTATGCGCACCGCCATTTCCTTTGCGGCCCTCTTTTTGTCGGTCATTTTGATGCAGCTGTCATCGGGTGGGGTGGGTCCGCTCGATGCGCTGAGCGGGCTGGCGCTGAATTTCAGCACTGAGCAGATCGGCCTTCTGGGCTCTGCGCATTTCCTGGGCTTCTTCATAGGGTGTTGGTGGGCGCCGCGCCTTATGGGCTCGGTCGGACATAGCCGCGCCTTCGCGGCCTTCACGGCGGCGGGCACGATCGGGCTGATGTCGCATATGATGTTCGTTGATCCTTATGCCTGGGCGCTGATGCGGATTGCCTCGGGAATTTGCGTGGCGGGCTGTTACACAGTGATCGAGGCATGGCTTCAGGCCAAGGTCACGAATGAGACGCGCGGGCGCACGATGGGGGTCTACCGTGTGGCGGATATGGGCGCGTCGCTTGTGGCGCAAATGCTGATCTCAGTTTTGGAACCTGCCTCTTATGTCTCCTACAACCTACTCGCGCTCTTTTGCTGCGCCTCACTCCTACCACTCACCCTTACGCGGGTGACCCAGCCCGAAACCCCTGCTGCGCCGCGCCTGAGGCCCAGCCTTGCGATCATCTGCTCGCCAATGGCGGCGGCCGCGGTGGTTGTGGCCGCCATATCGACTGCAACCTTTCGGATGGTCGGCCCAATCTACGGTCAGCAGGTTGGGCTGGCAGTAGAGCAGATCGCCTATTTCCTCGCTGCCTTCGTTTTGGGAGGGGCTTTGGCGCAGCTCCCGGTGGGCTGGTTGGCTGATAAGTTTGATCGACGCCATGTGATGATCGCACTGTCTGTTGCCGCGATTATCTGCTGCGTTGCGACCGCCGCGCTGCCGGGCTTGGGGACCACGGGCGTCATGTGGTCGGCATTTTTCTTCGGGCTGACCTCCTTTCCGATCTACTCCGTTGCCGCCGCCCACGCCAATGATTTTGCCGAAAACCACGAGCGGGTCGAACTGGCCGCAGCACTCATGTTTTTCTACGCGTTGGGGGCGATCGCGGCACCGCTGCTGGCCTCGACGTTGATCGATACCTATGGGCCAGGCGCGATATTCTTGATGATTGCCGTGGGCCATGCGGCGCTGATCCTCTTTGGCTTTGGCAGGATGCTGGTCCGCCCCACCTTGGACAAAAAAACCCGCTACATATGGGCGCCCCGCACCTCCTTCACCATCGGCCGCCTGACGGGGGCGATCCGCGACAAGCGTTAAGCCCCCTCTGGCCCCCTTGCGCCGCTTGCGCTAAACGGGGCGAAACGCAGCAGGAAGGGCCACGCGCATGGCACGTCATCTCATCACCTCGGCAATCCCCTATATCAATGGGATCAAGCACTTGGGCAATCTGGTGGGCAGCCAGCTTCCGGCGGATCTCTATGCGCGCTATCTGCGCCAGCGCGGCCATGAAGTGCTGTTTTTGTGTGCCACCGATGAGCATGGCACGCCTGCCGAACTGGCCGCCGCCAAGGCGGGCAAACCCGTGGCGGAATACTGCGCCGAGATGCACAGGGTTCAGGCCAAGATCGCAGACGGATTCCGGCTCAGCTTTGATCACTTCGGTCGCTCCTCCAGCGCGCAGAACCACGCGCTGACCCAACATTTCGCAGGGCGTCTGGCCGAACAGGGTCTGATCCGCGAAGTGAGCGAGAAACAGGTCTATTCCAACGCCGATGGCCGCTTTCTGCCTGACCGCTACATCGAGGGCACCTGCCCCAATTGCGGCTATGACAAGGCTCGCGGAGATCAGTGCGAGAACTGCACCAAGCAGCTTGACCCCACGGACCTGATCGAGCCGCGCAGCGCCATCTCCGGTTCCACCGATCTGGAAGTGCGCGAGACGAAGCATCTTTACCTGATGCAATCGGGGATGCGCGGGCAGCTCAATGACTGGATCGCCAGCAAGGGCGATTGGCCGATCCTCACCACGTCGATTGCGCGCAAATGGCTCAACGATGGCGACGGGCTTCAGGATCGCGGCATCACGCGCGACCTTGATTGGGGCATCCCGGTGAAGCGCTGCACCGAAGACTGGCCGGGCATGGAGGGCAAGGTATTTTACGTTTGGTTCGATGCGCCCATTGAATACATCGCCTGCGCGGGTGAGTGGGTCGAGGCGGGCAAAGGCACCGATTGGGAGCGCTGGTGGCGCACTGACAAGGGCGCCGACGATGTGCGCTACACCCAATTCATGGGCAAGGATAACGTGCCCTTTCATACACTTAGCTTTCCGGCGACGATCCTTGGGTCCGGTGAGCCGTGGAAGCTCGTCGATTACATCAAGTCGTTCAACTACCTCAATTATGATGGCGGGCAGTTCAGCACCTCTCAGGGGCGCGGCGTGTTCATGGATCAGGCGCTGGAGATTCTGGGCGCCGACTATTGGCGCTGGTGGCTGCTCAGCCATGCACCGGAGACGTCGGATGCGGAGTTTACATGGGAGACCTTTCAGACGGATGTGAACAAGGATCTGGCCGACATCCTTGGCAATTTCGTAAGCCGTGTGACCAAGTTCTGTCGCTCCAAATTCGGCGAAGCCGTGCCGGCGGAGGGCAGCTTTGGCCCAGAGGAAGAGGCGCTGATCGAAACGCTCACCACCCGCATCCGCGCCTACGAGGGGTATATGGAGGCGATGGAGGTGCGTAAATCGGCCAATGAATTGCGCGCGATCTGGACCGCCGGGAACGAATATCTGCAATCGGTCGCCCCCTGGTCCGTATTCAAGGAAGACCCGGATCGCGCGGCCGCCCAAATCCGCCTGGCACTGAACCTCATCCGCGTTTATGCGGTGCTCTCCAAACCCTTCATCCCGGATGCGGCGGCCTCGATGCTCGCGTCGATGAAGACAGAGGATGACAGCTGGCCCAGTGACGTGCCGGCGGCCCTCAGCGCCCTGCCCTCCGGGCATGTTTTCGAGGTGCCCGAGGTGCTCTTTGCCAAGATCACGGACGAGGAGCGCGCAGACTGGCAGGAGCGGTTTTCCGGCGTGCGCGACTGAACCAAAGGCGGAAAAGCGCGCAAAGCGACCCGTGCCACTTGCCCAACGGCGCAATCGCAGGCTTTGTCTCGGGCAGATCAACAGACCAAAGGCCCGCATTATGCGTCGGATTATCCTGCCCGCCTTTTTCCTTGTTCTTGCCGCGTGCAGTGGATCCGCTCCACCGCCTGCAAGCGCGCCACAATCCTTGGCGCTTTATCCCAATGAAACTCCAGAGTTACGGCTTTTGATAAATGAGGCGGCAGACCGGCACGACGTGCCCCGGCCCCTCGTTCACAAGGTCATCCAGCGCGAGAGCGATTACCGCCCTGCCGCGCGCAACGGGCCATATTTTGGCATGATGCAGATTCTGCCCGCCACGGCGCGCGGCATGGGGTTTCAGGGCCGTGATCACGATCTTTTAGACGCCGAGACGAACCTCAACTATGCGGTGAAATATTTGCGCGGGGCTTGGATGGTGTCGGACGGGGATATGGACGAGGCCGTGATGTGGTATGCGCGCGGCTATTACTATGAGGCACGCGATCGCTGCCTGTTGGTTGAAACCGGATTGCGTGAGCGCGAAGTGGCGCGGCACTGCCGCTGAGCGGATGCGCCCTTGCAGACACAAAAAACGGGGGCGCAGCGGCCCCCGTTCTCATATCATCTGATCGGTGGGTCTCAGCTCTCGTCTTCGAGCGCTTCGATGGCTTTTTGCAGCTCGTCCTTTGAGACTTCTTTTTCCGTCACAGTGGCAAGCTCGACCACATAGTCGATCACTTTCTCTTCAAAGATCGGCGCGCGCATCTGTTGTTGCATACGCTGATCTTTCTGCACGAATTCAAAGAACTGACGCTCCTGGCCGGGGTACTGGCGGGCCTGTTCCATGATGGTTTGCGTCATCTCGGCATCGGTCACCTGTACTTCGGCGCGCTGACCCAACTCGGCCAGAAGAAGCCCCAGACGCACGCGGCGCGTGGCCAGCTTGATGTGCTCATCCGTGGGCACGATCTCGGGGTGATCATGGCCTTGGACCTCGGGGTTATCGTCATGCCACAGGTGGTGAGCGATCTGGCCGGCTTCGGCGTCCAGCATGGAAGGCGGCAGGTCGAAATCCACCATCTTGTCCAACTGGTCCAGCAAGCTGCGCTTCATCACGGCGCGTGCCGCACCGGAATACTCATGCACAAGACGCTCGCGGATGTTGCCCTTGAGCGCGTCGAGATCCTCGGCGCCGAATTTGGTCGCCAACTCATCGTTGATCTCAGCCGCTTTTGGGGCCTTCACTGCTTTGATCGTGCACGAGAAAACCGCCTCTTTGCCCGCCAAGTGCTCAGCTTGATACTCATCGGGGAAATTGACTGTGACATCTTTTTCATCGCCAGCTTTCACGCCGACAAGCTGCTCTTCAAAACCGGGGATGAAGCTGTTGGAACCCAGCACAAGCGGATAGTCTTCCGCCGCACCACCATCGAACGCTTCGCCGTCGACCTTGCCGAGGAAATCCATCGTGACCTGATCACCGTCCTTGGCTTTGGAACCCTTCTTGCGGTCTTCAAAGTCCTGCGCTGTCTCGGCCAGGTTGCCCAGCGCCTCGTCCACGGAGGCATCGTCTGGCACAACCTTCAGGCGCTCCACTTTGAGCTTTTTGAGGTCCAGATCCGGGATCGTGGGCATAGCCTCATAGGACATCTCGACCTCGACGTCGTCGCCCTCTTTCCAATCTTCATTGGTCATCTTGATTGCGGGCTCGCCCGCCGGACGCTCGCCGGAGGCCTCGAAATGCGCGCTCATTGCGCCATCCACGGCCTCTTGCATCGCTTCGCCCATCACGCGCTGGCCAAAGTTTTTCTTCATCAGCGCCAGAGGGACTTTGCCCTTGCGGAAGCCTTTCAATTCGACTTCGGGTTGCGCTTCCTTAAGCTTTTCCATGACCTTCGCGTCCAGCTCTTGGGCTGTGAGGATCATTGTATAGGCGCGCTTAAGGCCTTCGTTCAGTGTCTCGGTGACCTGCATTGTTCGTCCTTATCCATTGCATTCGGGCCCCGGAGGCGTCCGCGGCGGTCAAAATCAAGGGTCTTCTATGGGGGCGTGGGTGCGGGCGCAAGCAGAGTCTTGGCCCCGCACACGCGGTGGCATGGGCCCAATGCGCACAGGTCGCTGAGACATTCGGCGAAATGTTTCGGAGGAAGGCCGCAGGCCACCAAACGTCCTTGCTCAATCCACCGGGTCGGGGAGCGAAGTGACTGTGGTGCGGGTGAAGGGACTCGAACCCCCACGCCAAAGGCGCCAGAACCTAAATCTGGTGCGTCTACCAATTCCGCCACACCCGCAATGGATGCGCGCAGGGTCACGCCGCATCTTGCCTTGTGTCCTAGCAAAGCGTCCGTGCGGATGCGAGGGGAAAATCGACGCTGCACAGAGGCGTTTTGGAAAAAACGCACGACATTTACCGTTTGTTGGGGTATGATGCGGCCAATAACGAGCAGATAACAATAAACGGACATAGCGCCATGAAGCCAGATATGGCCGGGCGCGATCACGGGCAAAGCACCCTTGAAGGCCCTCTTTCGCCTACTGGAGTCCTCTCCGGCAGCATCGTTTTGACATTGGACGGCGAGATGCCGGTTGAGCATCTGGGCACCGGAGACCGCGTTATCACGCGCGATACCGGCACGGCCATTCTACGGGGTGTGCACCGGCATGTGTTGCGCACGCGTGCTGTGCGCATCCTAGCCGGATCTCTGGGTGACACGCGGCCTGACCGCGATGTGGTTTTGCCTGAGGCGCAGCAGATATTGGTCCGCGACTGGCGCGCCAAGGCGCTCTTTGGCCTGCGCGAGGCACTTGCCCCCGCGGCGAGCCTTGTCGATGGGGAGTTCATCACCTCCGAGGGGTTGGTGACGATGGTGCTCTACGAGTTGCAATTCGAGGCGCCACACGTGGTGTATGTCGACGGATTGGAGCTCGGTGCCGGCGTGCAACAGATCGCGGCGGCTTAGACCCCCATACGGTCAAGCACCTCTGGCAGCGCGTCCGGAATATCCTCGGCTATCAATCCGGGACCAAAGCTGCGCGCAGCCTCTGCATGTAGGTATGTGGCGGTTTCGGCAGCGCTCAGCGTGTCCAAACCACGCGCCAACAACCCCGCGATAAAGCCCGCCAGAACATCGCCTGACCCTGCGGTGGCCAGCCAAGGTGCGTGGGCCTCATGCAAGCTGCACGCACCATCCGGGCGCGCAACCAGCGTTTGCGGCCCTTTCAACAGCACTGTGCAGCCCAAGTGTTTGGCAGCCACCCGCACGATCTTGACGCGCGAGGGGACGCTTTTCGGCTCATCACGGAGGCCGTTTGCGAGGTCGGGTGCAAGACGCGCGAACTCCCCCTCATGTGGGGTCAGGACGCATTGCGCATGAAGCCCCGCCCGCAGGTCCTCATCGCCCGCCAGCGCGGTCAACGCATCCGCATCGAGCACCAGGGGCAGCCCTCTGGCAAGCGCCACGGGCAACAGCGCAGCACTCCGCTCCACCCCCATGCCCGGACCCATGCACAGCGCCGTAATGCGCGGATCCTCCAAAAGCGCGGCCAACCCATCCGCATCAGCAACCCGGCGCAGCATGATCGCGGTGATCTGCATCGCCACTTCCATCTGGGCCGAGGGCGGCACGCCGAGCGTCACGAGCCCTGCCCCCACCCTGAGCGCCGCCCGCGCGCTGAGCCGTGCGGCCCCCGTGCGCCCCGGCCCCCCCCGAAAGCACGAGGGCATGGCCATGGGTATATTTGTGGGCCTCAACAGGCTTGCGCAGAAGGGCTCTCATTGCGGGTGTGGCGCGAACACGGCGCGGCTCTGAATACATCTATGTCTCCCAAGGGGATATTTGGGCCAAGAAAGAGCACAGCGGCAGCCACAGGAGCAACCGCACCGTCACAGGCCAATATCGGCGGTGACGAGCCTGCCACAGGCCTCGGGGCCTTGGCCAGTGAGATGGCCGGTTTTGGGCGCATGGAAGGTGATGGTGAGGTTGGCCGTAAAGGCGTGACGCTTGGGCGTAAACATGAGCTGGCCGGTGTCGGCGTTGAGACTGGAGGGCAGATCGATAGCCACCACTCGGGGGCCTTTGCCGGTTTGCTTGAAGCGTTGCACCGCTTGAGTTGTCGCGATCATGAGATCGTCCAGCCCTTCGGGCGGGCGGGACAGGCCGATGCCAAAGAGCGCGTCAACTATAAGCTGGGGCGTCGGCGTGGGCGTATCCAGCACGCCTGCCGCGTCAGAGATCGGGCGCACGGGATGCCCAGCCGCCCACCTGTCGTAATTTGTGCGCGCGTCAGGCGGTAATCTTTCGCATGGGCCCAAGGCGAAGACATCCACTGCCCAACCATATTCAGCCAGCGCACGGGCGATCACGAAACCATCCCCGCCGTTATTTCCTGGCCCGCAAAGCACCACTGCTTTATGCGCACCGCTCGCCATGTCCGGGCAGGCCGTCCGCATGATGTCCGCAGCAGCCCACCCCGCGCGCTCCATCAACGTCAGCCCCGTGACGGTGCCCGAGGCGATAGCGGCCTGCTCAAGCGCGCGCATTTCGGCGGGGATGATGGGGTTTTTCATTGCTACTCCAGCACTGCGATTCTATTTCGCACACTTTTCAGGCTAGATGCCTATTATTTAATCACTTTAAGCCTGACGGGCAAAAACCCGACCGCAATACGACCCTATCCGATTGAGCGCCCTTCTGAGAAATGGTCTGACCAACCCCGTCGAAGGGCATGCCAAGGGAGGCCAGCCATGAAGAAGATCGAGGCGATCATCAAGCCGTTCAAACTGGACGAAGTGAAAGAGGCTTTGCAAGAAGCGGGCATTCAGGGGCTGAGCGTTTTGGAGGTCAAGGGATTTGGCCGCCAAAAAGGGCACACGGAGCTTTATCGTGGCGCTGAATATGTCGTCGATTTCCTGCCAAAGGTGAAGATCGACGTGGTTCTGGACGATGATCAGGTGGACGCAGCGATTGCGGCGATCACCGAGGCCGCCAAGACCGACAAGATCGGCGACGGCAAGATTTTCGTCAGCCCGGTAGAACAGGCTATTCGCATCCGCACCGGCGAATCCGGCTCGGACGCCCTTTAGGGGCGCACTAGACTCTCAACCTACAATTTACCACTAAACCAAGGGGATACGACATGAGCGCCAAGGAACTGCTCAAGACCATCAAGGATGAAGACGTTGAATACGTGGACATCCGCTTCACCGACCCGCGCGGCAAACTGCAGCACGTGACGGTCATGGCCGACCAGGTCGACGAGGATTTCCTCGACGAAGGTTTCATGTTTGACGGCTCTTCGATCTCGGGTTGGAAATCCATCGAAGCCTCCGACATGAAGCTTATGCCAGACACCAACAGCGGCTATATCGACCCGTTTTATGCAGAAAAGACAATCTGTCTGCATTGTTCGGTCGTGGAGCCTGACACGGGCGAGGCCTATGAGCGCGACCCACGCGGAACCGCTGAGAAGGCCGAGGCGTATCTCAAATCCTCCGGCATTGGCGATGCGGCCTATATGGGCCCCGAGGCAGAGTTTTTCATCTTTGACGATGTGAAATTCTCGACGTCGATCAACAAGGTCTCCTATGAGGTCGATGCGCAGGATGCGTCCTGGAACAGCGACACGGATTACGAGATGGGCAATATGGGCCACCGTCCTGGCGTGAAGGGCGGCTATTTCCCCGTCAATCCGATCGACGACGGCCAAGACATCCGCAGCGAGATGCTCAGCACGATGAAGCGCATCGGCATGAAAGTGGACAAGCACCACCACGAGGTTGCGTCCTGCCAGCATGAATTGGGTCTGATCTTTGATAGCCTGACCAAACAGGCCGATGAGCTTCAGAAGTTCAAATACATCATCCACAACGTCGCCGCCGCCTATGGCAAGACGGCCACGTTCATGCCCAAGCCCATCGCGGGCGACAACGGCACGGGGATGCATGTGAACATGTCCATCTGGAAAGATGGCAAGCCTTTGTTCGCCGGCGACAAATACGCCGATCTGAGCCAAGAAGCTCTCTACTATATTGGCGGCATCCTGAAGCATGCCAAGTCGCTCAACGCGTTCACCAACCCGTCGACCAACAGCTACAAGCGTCTGGTGCCAGGCTTTGAGGCCCCCGTTCTGCGCGCCTACTCGGCCCGCAACCGCTCGGGCTGTGTGCGTATTCCGTGGACCGAAAGCCCCAAGGCAAAGCGCGTCGAGGCCCGTTTCCCGGACCCCGCCTCGAACCCATACCTGTGCTTCTCAGCGCTGCTGATGGCCGGTCTTGACGGCATCAAGAACAAGATCGATCCCGGCGAGGCGATGGACAAGAACCTCTATGATCTGCCTGCCGAAGAGCTGGCCGGTATCCCCACCGTTTGCGGATCGCTCCGCGAGGCAATGGAGGAGCTGATGGCGGATCACGACTATCTTCTGGCCGGTGACGTATTTACCAAGGACCAGATCGAAGGCTATATCGCCCTCAAGATGGAAGAGATCGAAAAATACGAGCACACACCCCACCCGGTGGAGTTTGCGATGTATTACAGCTGCTGATCGCAGGCTGACCGACCATGAAGGGCGCCTCTTGGGGCGCCCTTTTTTTGTGTCAGATCGGTGCGGCGTCTGGAATGCGGCATGCAGGCGGGATCCACGCCCTCACCTAAACCCGACAAAATGTCGCAAATTGGCGCGCGCGCCCCATTGTTGTCTTCCAGCATCGGAGGGATGGCATAAGGAATCCCCGCCCATGAACCAGCATTACCGCGACACGCGCAAGATCGGTCCAACGAGCGGCGCCCTGCTGGGAGATAGCACCCCCAACGACAATAATCGGGTTGAGATCGGCCCGACGCAGCTCGCCTTTCGGGAATGGCAAGAGGCTGGACTCCAACTCCCCGATGTTCAGGCGATGCGACGCTTTCGCTGGGAGCGGCTGACGCAGCATGTGGTGGACCGGGACTATGCCGGGATCTTGCTCTTTGACCCGCTCAACATCCGCTACGCGACCGACAGCACGAACATGCAGCTTTGGAACACTCACAATCCGTTCCGCGCGGTTTTGCTGACCGCTGACGGGCATATGATCATCTGGGATTACAAGAACTCGCCCTTCCTGAGTGAATTCAACCCATTGGTGAGGGAGCAGCGCACGGGCGCTTCGATCTTCTATTTCTCTTGCGGGGATAAGACACGCCAGAGCGCCTCGACCTTTGCCGCCGAGGTGGCCGAGGTCATCCGTGAGCGTTGTGGCGGGAATTTGCGCCTGGCCGTGGACAAGATCATGCTGCCGGGCGCACGCGCACTTGAGGCGCAGGGACTCGAGATCATGGAAGGCGAAGAGGTGACCGAGAAGGCCCGCTCCGTCAAAGGTCCGGATGAGATTTTGGCCATGCGCTGCGCGTCCCATGCATGCGAAACATCGCTGGGCCTCATGGAGGCCTACATGCGCGAAAACGTGCCCGGCGGGGGTGTCTCCGAGGATGATATCTGGGCCGTTCTGCATGCCGAGAACATCCGGCGCGGGGGCGAATGGATCGAGACCCGCCTCTTGGCCAGCGGACCACGCACCAACCCGTGGTTTCAGGAATGTGGCCCCCGCATCGTGCAAAACAACGAGATTGTGGGCTGCGATACCGATCTGGTGGGCAGCTATGGCATCTGCACCGATATCAGCCGCACATGGTGGGTCGGCGACGCCAAACCCCGCCCCGATATGGTCTACGCAATGCAGCATGCGCATGAGCACATCATGACCAACATGCAGATGCTCAAACCCGGCGTAATGATCCCCGAGCTTACCGCCGGAACCCATGTGTTGGACGCCAAGTTCCAGGAGCAGAAATACGGCTGCCTGATGCATGGTGTGGGGCTCTGTGATGAGTGGCCGCTCGTGGCCTATCCGGACCAGGCCGTGGACGGCGCGTTTGATCATCCGCTGGAGGCGGGCATGGTGCTTTGCATCGAGGCGTTGGTCGGTGAGGTCGGCAGCGATTTCTCCATCAAGCTCGAAGATCAGGTGTTGATCACGGAAGATGGGTTCGAGAACCTCACCAAATATCCCTTTGATCCAGTATTGATGGGCGGCTGAGCTCCCCCCTTCAGGATTGTGTATCTTTCAAACTGCATCGCCCTCTCACCATCGCGTGACGCGGCTGACACATGGCTGGTATGGGCGCGTGCGGCCCCATATCCTTTGCAAGGAACATGAGCGAAAGGGGGCCAAAATGGCCACAGAGCGCCTTACATTTACCGGCCATGACGGATCCGAGCTGTCCGCGCGGCTGGACATGCCCGATGGCGCGCATATAGCGACGGCGCTTTTTGCGCATTGCTTCACCTGCTCCAAGGATATCCCTGCGGCGCGGCGTATTTCGGCGCGGCTGGCGGGGGCGGGCATCGCCGTGCTTCGGTTCGATTTCACCGGGCTGGGCCATTCGGGCGGAGAGTTCGCCAACACCACCTTCAGCTCCAACGTCGAGGATATCACACGCGCGGCGGCGGCACTCAAGGCACGCGGCATGGCCCCTGCGCTACTCATCGGCCACTCATTGGGCGGCGCCGCCGTGCTGCGTGCCGCACGGCGGATAGACAGCGTGCAGGCCGTGGCCACGATCGGCGCGCCCTTTGATCCCGGTCACGTCACGCATAATTTTGGCGGCGCGTTGGATGAAATTGCGACGCATGGCAGCGCCGAGGTTCAGCTCGGCGGCCGCCCCATCCGCATCGGGCAAAGTTTCGTCGAGGATGTGAGCGCCGCCGTCTTGGCGGATGACATCGCCCATCTGGGCCGCGCCCTTCTGGTGCTGCATGCGCCCCGCGATGAAACGGTCGGCATCGAAAACGCCAGCCAAATATTTGGCGCCGCCAAACACCCCAAGAGCTTTGTCACGCTGGACGGGGCTGACCATCTGATTACCCAAGCAAAGGACGCCGAATACGCCGCCGAAGTAATCGCCACATGGGCCGCGCGCTACCTCACGCTCACACACCCCGCGCCGCCACCCGGCGCGCCCGAAGGCATCGTGCGGGTCAGCGAGGCAAGCCCCGATGGTTTCTTACAAGACGTGAACGCTGGCCCCCGCCACCACGCGCTGGCCGATGAGCCTCTGGCCTACGGCGGCACTGACAAAGGCATGTCGCCCTACGGCTTTCTAGCCGCGGGCCTTGGTGCATGCACCTCAATGACCATCCGAATGTATGCGCGGCGCAAGGACTGGCCGCTCACCCATATCCGCGTGGAGGTCAGCCATGACAAGGTTCATGCTCAGGACGCCGATTGCGGGCGGCCGGGCAAGGCCGATACGTTCATCCGCACGGTCTTTCTTGACGGTGATCTGGACGAAGCCCAGCGTGCCCGGCTGCTGCAGATTGCCGATAAATGCCCCGTTCACCGCACGCTTGAGGCGAGCGCGCATATCGTGACCCAAATGGGCTGAAATGCGCCCGTCTGGCTTTTTCTTGGCCCAAATATCCAAAAAACCTCGCGCATCACGGGGCCAAACGCCTCAGATAAGACCGCCCGCCTTGCTGCGCGCGCCTCAAAGGCATAAACCGCGCCCAACGCTCATACAGCAAAGGCCCAGCACATATGATTCCTCGCTATTCCCGCCCCGAAATGGTCGCCATCTGGTCGCCGGAGACGAAATTCCGCATCTGGTTTGAGATCGAGGCCCATGCTTGCGATGCTATGGCCGATCTGGGCGTGATCCCGCGCGAGAATGCCGAAGCCGTGTGGAAGGCGAGGGACGTGGAATTCGACGTGTCCCGCATTGACGAGATTGAGGCCGTCACCAAACATGACGTGATCGCTTTCCTCACGCATCTGGCCGAGCATGTGGGCTCGGACGAGGCGCGGTTCGTCCATCAGGGCATGACCAGCTCGGACGTGCTCGACACCTGCTTCAACGTGCAACTGACCCGCGCCGCCGATCTTCTCATCGCCGATCTGGAGGGGCTTCTGGTCGCCCTCAAGCGCCGCGCGATTGAGCATAAGGACACCGTCCGCATCGGGCGCAGCCACGGCATCCACGCAGAGCCGACCACGATGGGCCTCACCTTCGCACGCTTTTACGCCGAGATGGATCGCAACCTTTCCCGGATGCGCGATGCGCGCACCGAGATTTCAACTGGTGCTATTTCCGGCGCGGTGGGCACATTCGCCAATATAGACCCGGCGGTTGAAGAGCACGTCTGCGACAAGCTGGGCCTTGTGCCGGAACCGATCAGCACGCAGGTCATCCCGCGCGACCGTCATGCGGCATTTTTCGCCACGCTGGGCGTCGTCGCGTCCAGCATCGAGAACGTGTCGATCGAGATCCGCCATATGCAGCGCACCGAAGTGTTGGAGGGTGCGGAATTCTTCTCCATGGGCCAAAAAGGCTCATCCGCGATGCCGCACAAGAAGAACCCCGTGCTGACAGAGAACCTCACCGGGCTCGCGCGGATGGTCCGCTCCGCCGTGATTCCCGCCATGGAGAATGTGGCGCTCTGGCACGAGCGCGATATCTCGCACTCCTCGGTCGAGCGGATGATCGGTCCGGACGCCACGATCACGCTTGATTTTGCACTGGCACGGCTGACCGGTGTGATCGACAAGATGCTGATCTTCCCCGAGAACATGCTGGAGAACATGAACAAGTTTCCCGGCCTCGTGATGAGCCAAAGGGTGCTTTTGGCGCTAACCCAAGCGGGCGTCAGCCGCGAAGACGCCTATACTTACGTGCAGCGCAACGCGCTCAAGGTCTGGGAGCATCGCTGCGATTTCAAGCAGGAGCTATTGAATGACCCAGACGTGGTGGCAGCGCTGGGCGCCGAGCAGATCGAGGAGAAGTTCGATCTGGGCTATCACACCAAGCATGTGGACACGATTTTTGCCCGCGTTTTCGGCGATGAGAGCTAAATCGCATCATTCGCGCCGATCAAGCTTCAGATAATTTTGCCGTGGGGCGATTTCAGGATATATTGTGACTCCTAAACAGCCAAAAGGAGTGACGATCATGAAGACCAAGATCCTGACCGCCGCCTTCGCCCTTGCCATGGTGCCGGGTATCGCAGTGGCCAAAACCTGCAACTACGGCAAAAGCGAGCAGGCTATGTCCTGTGCAACAGGCAGCACGTTTGATTCTGCCACAGGGACCTGCGTGCCCGTCGCAAGCAGCTAACGCCCTATGTTCGGCCAGCGCGCGAAATTGTGACTGGCCGAACGCATCTTTCGCGTCACCTTATCGTTCATCAAAATGGATGAACGAAAGGTTTGCACGATGATGAGACCCCTGATGTTTGCGGTATGTTTGGCCCCCGGGCTTGCCTTTGCGGCAGGGGGTGGCAGCAGCAGCCCACCCACCCCAACAGAGACGACAACAACATGTTCGAACGGGCAGGTTTGGGATGCAGGTAAAGGCGCTTGCGTAAACCCGCAAAGCGGCGCTCTGGACGCAGATACGCTTTACGAGGCAGTGCGTGAGTTGGCCTATGCAGGTCAATACCAGAACGCCCAAAAGGTATTGGCCGCGATGCCGGATCAAACCGACGACCGCGTTCTGACCTATTGGGGCTTTACCGAACGCAAGCTCGGAGATGTCCCAAGTGGGATGGCCTATTACGCAAAGGCACTGGACGCCAACCCGAACAACTCGCTTGCGCGCTCCTATATGGGCCAAGCTCTTGTGGAACAAGGCGATCTGGCCGCAGCACGGGTGCAGCTGGAAGCGATCCGCGCTTCCGGTGATACCGGCACATGGCCCGAAGAGGCGCTGGCGCGCGCTCTGTCGACCGGCTCGACCTACAGCTACTGAGACGCGGCGGGCCGGGAGATTTTTCCGGCCCGTTTTCTGCCAACGCATGACGATTGGCCGGGGCCACTTAGAGATTTGTTCACCACTCATCGGCTAGCTTGAGCGAAAGCCTTACCGAGGACTGAATGGCCCAATCATCCCCCCTTGCCCGCATCGCCCCGCCATCTGCGCAGCCTGCCACCACGTCGCGCCTGACGCGCAAGCAAAAAGCGGCCATTATCGTACGGTTTTTGCTCAACGAAGGCGTGGATGTGCCAATTGCCGAGTTGCCGGATGATTTGCAGGGCACGTTGACCACGCAAATGGGCAGTATGCGCTATGTGGACCGCGAAACGCTGATCTCGGTCGTCGCGGAATTTGCGACCGAGTTGGAGGCGATGGGACTCACTTTTCCGCATGGCATGGCGGGCGCGCTCAGCGCGCTTGATGGCCGGATCAGCCCACAAACCGCTGCAAGGCTGCGCCGCGAAGCGGGCGTGCGGCAGTTTGGCGACCCGTGGGATCAGGTGCGCGCGGCCGATCTGGATGATCTGGTGCCGATTATCTCGGCGGAAAGCACCGAAGTGGCCGCTGTCATGCTCTCCAAACTGGACGTGACACGCGCTGCCGATCTGCTCAGTCGGATGCCCGGGGACAAGGCACGGCGCATCACTCTCGCCGTTGGCCAGACGGGCAATGTGACGCCGGATGCCGTGGACCGGATTGGGCTCTCGCTGGCGGCGCAGTTGGGTGATCGACCCGAAATGGCCTTTGACGACGGGCCGGTGGAGCGGATCGGCGCGATCCTCAACTCCTCCACATCGGCCCTGCGCGATGCCGTCCTAAGCGGGCTGGACGAGGAGGATCAGGACTTTGCCGTGCGGGTGCGCAAGGCGATTTTCACTTTCGTTCATGTTCCCGAACGGCTGAAGCCCACGGATGTGCCCAAGGCGATCCGTGAGGTGGATCAGGCGGTTCTGGTCACGGCACTTGCCGCAGCGCAAGCCGGCGATCTGGCCCATGTGGCGGAGTTTATTCTTGAAAATATGTCCAGCCGCATGGCCGAAGCCCTGCGTGAAGAGATCACGGAGATGGGCCGCGTCCGGCAGAAAGATGGTGAGGAAGCCATGACGCAGATCGTTAATGGCATCCGGCAATTGGCGGCGGCGGGCGAGATCGCCTTCGTGCAGAAGGAAGACGACGAAGAGAACCCGGAAACCGCCCAATAGCGGTGGACAGGCACGCACGCCGCTCCTAGGCTCGGCGCTATGGATGAGATGGACGGACGCCGCTGGCACGATATGGGGGGCCTTCCCGCAGGGGAGGTGCGCAAGGACGACCATGACTTTGCCCTGTGGGAAAAACGCGTGGATGCGCTAATGGTCCTCTGCGGTGCCAAGGGACATTTTACCGTCGACGGCCTACGCCGTGCGCTGGAAGATATGGGTCCAGAAGCGTTTGAAAAATATACATATTATGAGCGATGGATCGCGGCAATCAACCAAAACCTGATTGAGGCCGGGGTCTATTCCATAGAGGAGCTTGGCACCCGAATGGACGCAGTCCAGGCGCGCGGGCCAAGCTATGGCGAGGCGAATCTGCAAGATGGGTGAGCGCGTGCGCGTGAAGGCCATGATGCCGCCCGGCCATGTGCGCGCGCCCGCGTATCTGCGCGGTAAGACCGGCGAGATTGAGCGCAGCCTTGGTGCCTTCAAAAACCCCGAACAGCTCGCTTATGCCCTGCCCGCATCGCACAAGAACCTCTACCGTGTGCGCTTTACCATGGCCGAACTCTGGGGTGCGGCGGCAGAAACACCGCAGGATGTGGTTGAGGCCGAGATATACGAACACTGGCTCGAAAGGCTGCCCAATGCCCCATGATCACCCTCATGACCATCTGAGTCCGTCGGGTCACCCGTTTCGCACGGATAACGACACGCCGCTGAGTTATTTCCAGACGATGGAGATCGCGGTGCGCGAATTGCTGATCGAGAAAGGCGTGCTGACCCCTGCTGAGATTGCCACACAGATCGAGGTGATGGATGGGCGCAGCCCGGCAAATGGAGCCGCTGTGGTGGCCCGTGCATGGAGCGACCCCGCATTCAAGGCGCGCCTTTTGGAGGATGCGGGGGCGGCCAGCCGCGAGATGGGGTTCGACATCGGGCCGCTGAACCTGATCGCCGTAGAGAACACCGCCGAGACCCATAACCTGGTCGTCTGCACGCTTTGCTCATGCTATCCACGCAACCTTCTGGGCCTGCCACCCGATTGGTACAAAACGCGCGCCTACCGATCGCGCGCAGTGAAGGAACCCCGCTCGGTCCTGCGTGAATTTGGGCTGGACCTGCCCGAGTCCACTCAGTTACGCGTCCACGACAGCACCGCCGACATGCGCTACATCGTACTGCCTGCGCGGCCTGAAGGCACAAGTGACATGGATGAGAGCGAACTCGCCAAACTTGTCACCCGCGACGCGATGATCGGGGCGGGCCTGCCGCGCGCGCCCGGCGGCTAAGCTTGCCTGCCCGCGCCGGGACGCCTATGTCTGGGCCTTTGCCACCCTTCGTAACCCGCCCGTGAGTGTCACTCAAATGAGCCCCGCCAAAGACCCCCTGCCCCAACGGATCGGCGAGTATTGCGTGAACCTTGTGCTCCGCGGGCTGATTGGTCTGGCGCAAGTCTTGCCCTACAGCTGGCGTATCCCGACTCTGGGATGGCTGACCGCGCGGTTGGTGGCACCCGTCGCGGGGTATGCCAGACGGGTGCGCGAAAACCTTGCTCTGGTGATGCCTGACATGCCCGAGGCGGAGATGCGCCGCCTGATACGGGCGGTGCCGGACAATGCCGGGCGCAACATCATCGAGATGTATTCCACGCGTGCGTTTACCGCGCGCGCGCGCCACTCGCCCGTCTCCGGCCCCGGGCTTGAGGCGATCCGCGCCGCGCGCGCCGAGGGGCGTCCAGTGATGTTCGTGACGGGACATTTCGGCAGCTTCAATGCGGCACGAGTCGCGATGATTGATCATGGGTTCGAGATGGGCGGGTTTTACCGCCCGCTGAAGAACCGTTTTTTCAACCGCCACTATGCCGATGCGATGAATGCGCTGAGCCAGCCGATGTTCGCACAAGGAAAGCGCGGGATGGTTCAGATGGTTAAACATTTGCGTGGCGGCGGGGTTTTGGCGATTCTCAATGATCTCAACGCCCATGACGGGGTGCCACTACAATTTTTCGGCCAACCCGCGCTGACCTCGCTTGTCACGGCAGAACTCGCGCTCAAGTTTGACGCGCCGTTGGTGCCTGTCTGGGGGATTCGTCAGCCGGATGGCCTCAGCTTCGAGGTGATCGTGGAAGCCCCGATTGAGCCCTCGGACGCCATCACCATGACGCAGGAATTCAATGACAGGTTGGAGGCGCAGGTCCGCTCGCATCCCGAACAATGGTTCTGGATTCATCGCCGTTGGAAAGACGGAACAGGCCATATGGCCGAGCGTGGCGCCCGGCGTGCAGCCCAAATTGCGGATAAATCAGCGTAGGCTCGCCACCGCTTCAACCGCGCCATGGCCCACGTGCTGAATGATTACCGCGACGGGGCTGCTCTCACCCACCCGCGCCTTCAGGCGCAGCGGCGCGCGACCATCCCATGTGCCAATTTCGGTGAGGTCCGTCACCACATTGGCATAGTTGATCGTGCGACCCGCATTTTCGCCACCCGTAATTTTTACCGAATTTTCAGGGGAGTAGCGCACAATCTGCACCACCATTGGCCCGTTGAGCGGGGCAAGGGCGCGCGCGTCGATGGTTACCTGCCCGCCCGTGCGCGTGAGATCCAAAGCCACTTTGGGCGTCACGCGCGCATGTCGGTCCACCAGAGATGTCACATCCTTGACCCGGTTGCCAACCACATGGTCGGTCCCGTTCACGATCATCTGTGGCGTGTAGCGCGTGCGACGGTCACCTGCATGGGCATAGGCCGTCTGGCGCTTGGAATAAGCGGGTTTGGCGAAAACATCTTTCCAGCCGATATAGTCCCAATAATCCACATGCAGCGCCAGCGCGATTACATCATCCCGCTTGGCCAGTTCGTGCAAAAGCGCATCCGCCGGAGGGCAGGAGGAACAGCCCTGAGAGGTGAAAAGCTCAACCAGCACAGGCCGCTGTTCAGCTGTTTGCGCCTGCGCCGTTATGGGCGACAGGAGCAAAAGGGGAGCGAGAATCAGCGACATCAAAAAACGCATGGGAAACCTTTCGGTCGGTTGGCGCGTGTATGCCGATCCATTTAGGCAGCTTCCGGTGCAAAGACCAATCAAGGAATCGTCATTGAACGGTGAGTTTCTGTAAGAATTGATAAATTGTGTGCAATAGTATACAAAAACTACAGCCGTGCTCTTGAACGCGTATTTCAAATGCGCGAGAAGCATGTAAAAGCCCCGCTTGCACCAGCCGAAAGGATGCCCCAGTGCCTATTACCGTCGGACATGACACCGCCAAAACCCGCAAGACCCTGACAGTCGGGGATCAAAGCCTTGCCTATTATTCCATCAACGCCGCGACCGAGGCCGGGCTCGGAGACTTCTCCCGCCTGCCCGCCGCTTTGAAAGTCGTGCTGGAGAACATGCTACGCTTTGAGGATGGCAAAACCGTAACCGTGGACGACATCAGCGCGTTTGCCGCATGGGCCACCGCGGGCGGCAAGAACCCGCGCGAGATCGCCTATCGCCCGGCCCGCGTCCTTATGCAGGATTTCACAGGTGTGCCAGCGGTCGTGGACCTTGCCGCAATGCGTGACGGGATCGTGGCGCTGGGTGGCAAGGCCGAGCAAATCAACCCGCTCAACCCCGTCGATCTGGTGATCGACCATTCGGTAATGATCGACGAGTTTGGCAACCCACGCGCATTTCAGATGAACGTGGACCGCGAATATGAACGCAATATGGAGCGCTACCAGTTCCTCAAATGGGGCCAGGGCGCGTTCAACAATTTCCGCGTCGTGCCCCCCGGTACTGGCATCTGCCATCAGGTAAACCTTGAATACCTCGCCCAAACCGTCTGGACCGATATGGACCAGAACGGGGCCGAGGTGGCATACCCTGACACGCTTGTGGGCACCGACAGCCACACCACCATGGTCAACGGCGCGGCAGTCTTGGGATGGGGCGTGGGCGGCATTGAGGCGGAGGCGGCCATGCTTGGCCAGCCGATTTCCATGCTGATCCCGGAGGTTGTCGGTTTTGAGCTGACCGGAAAGATGATGGAGGGCACGACCGGAACGGATCTGGTGCTCAAGGTGGTCGAGCTTTTGCGCGAACGCGGCGTGGTCGGCAAGTTCGTGGAATTCTACGGCGCAGGTCTGGACAGCCTGCCTCTGGCGGACCGGGCCACGATTGCGAACATGGCGCCGGAATATGGCGCGACCTGTGGCTTCTTCCCGATTGATGGCGAGACGCTGCGCTATCTGCGCAACACGGGCCGCGACGAGGCGCGTGTGCAACTGGTCGAGGCCTATGCCAAGGAAAATGGTTTCTGGCGCGGCGATGATTACGCGCCCATCTACACCGACACTCTGCATCTGGATATGGGCACCATCGTGCCCGCGATTTCCGGGCCAAAGCGCCCGCAGGATTACGTGGCACTCACCGATGCCAAGACGGCGTTCACCCGCGAGATGAAAGAGACGTTCAAGCGGCCCATGAACAAGGAAGTGGCGGTTGAAGGCGAGGATTACACGCTCAAATCCGGCGATGTGGTGATCGCCTCGATCACGTCCTGCACCAACACGTCGAACCCTTATGTGATGATCGGCGCGGGCCTCGTGGCGCGCAAGGCGGCGGCTTTGGGGCTTGATCGCAAACCGTGGGTCAAGACATCGCTTGCGCCCGGATCGCAGGTCGTGTCGCATTATCTGGAGGCCGCTGGCCTTCAGGAGGACCTTGATAAGATTGGATTTAACCTGGTCGGCTATGGCTGCACCACTTGCATCGGCAACTCGGGTCCGCTGCAAAAGGAGCTATCGGCCGCGATTGCCGAGGGCGATCTGGTGGCCACATCGGTCCTGTCGGGGAACCGCAACTTTGAGGGGCGGATCAGCCCTGATGTGCGGGCCAACTATCTCGCCTCGCCGCCGCTCGTTGTGGCCTATGCGCTGGCCGGGACGATGGACATTGATCTGGCCAATGATCCCATCGCACAAACGCCCGACGGCAAGGATGTCTACCTCAAGGACATCTGGCCCACACAGGCCGAGATTGCCGAACTCGTTGAGGCCACAGTGACACGTGCTGCATTTGTCGAAAAATACGCCTCGGTCTTTACCGGCGATGAGAAGTGGCAGGCCGTCGAGACATCCGAGGGCGAGACCTATGACTGGCCCCCGCAATCGACCTATGTTCAAAATCCGCCCTATTTTCAGGGGATGGCCGCCGAGCCGGGCACGATCAGCAATATCAAGGATGCGCGCGTTCTGGCCCTTCTGGGCGATATGGTCACGACCGACCACATCTCACCTGCAGGTTCGTTCAAGGACACCACGCCCGCCGGGCAATACCTTCTGGAGCGGCAGGTGCCGGTGCGGGAGTTCAACTCCTATGGCTCGCGCCGGGGCAACCACGAAGTGATGATGCGCGGCACGTTTGCCAATATCCGCATCCGCAACGAGATGCTGGACGGGGTCGAGGGCGGCTATACAAAAGGCCCTGATGGCTCCGAGATGGCGATCTTTGACGCGGCCATGGCCTATGAAGCCAAGGGCACGCCGCTGGTTGTCTTTGGCGGTGAGCAGTATGGCGCAGGCTCCAGCCGTGATTGGGCTGCCAAGGGCACAGCCTTGCTCGGTGTGAAGGCCGTCGTCGCGGAGAGTTTTGAACGCATCCACAGGAGCAATCTGGTGGGGATGGGTGTCATCCCGTTCGAGTTTACGGGTGGTGACACGCGCAAGACGCTGGGTTTGACCGGCGAGGAGAGCGTCTCGATCCAAGGGCTCGACACGATCAAACCGCTTGAGGAAGTCCCTTGCACCATCACCATGGCGGATGGCACCACGCGCGAGATCACTCTCAAATGTCGGATTGATACGGCGATTGAGATTGAATACATCGAACATGGTGGCGTGCTGCATTACGTGCTGCGCAACCTTGCCAAGGCCGCTTGACCCCGGCCTGAACCGGTTAATCCGATAAGGCGCCCGCAGATCACTCTGCGGGCGCTTTGTCGTTGCCCAACTATCATCTAGGGGGCACAGCTCACCTGGTTTGAGCAAAATTTTGCCCGCGTCACTGCGCGCTGGACGTATTTCCGCCGATCCGCACGCCGAGGGGGAAGACGCGCGAAACATCCCCCTTCCCACAGCCTGCAATCTGCGCTTTTGAGGACGAAAAAAGAGGCAGAGCAATGCGCACGATTCTCATCACCGTTCAGGCAGCGATCCTGACCCTTCTGGCCGTTTTCGGCGCCCATTCCGGCAGCGAGGCACCGGCGGTGTGCCCCGCAACAGGGTCCGTGGCCGAAGCGCATTGCAGTTTATGATGTGATCGCCGGCATCGTGTAACTGTGGATAAACAAGCGGCGCAGGTTGGAAATCTACTCGCGGCCCAGCGCCTTGTTCAACTCAGGCAGGAAGCGTTGTTCCAGATCGCTGCCCACAAGCGGGCCTGTGAATTTGTAAAGCACCGTGCCGTCGCCATCCACGATGAATGTCTCCGGCGGGGCCGTCACCCCCCAATTGATCGAGGCGCGGCCCGATGGGTCGTAGCCAATGCCAATGAACGGGTCCTTGGAACCATCGAGATAGCGGTTCGCCTGCGCCGCCGTGTCGTTGAAATTGATGCCCGCCACGCGGATACCTTCGGCCTGCATCTGCAAAAGATAGGGATGCTCGGCCCGGCAGGGCGGGCACCAGCTGGCCCAGAAATTCACCACCGTCACCTCGCCCGAGCGCAGCATGTCATCGGTGAGAAGCGCGCGGCCTGCAAGAGGCTCGGAAGGCACGGGCGGTGCGGGTTCACCGATGAAGACCGATGGCAGCCCGTTGGGATCGCCATATTTCATGCCAAAGAAAAAAAGCGCCGCGAGCCCCGCAAAGATCAGCGGCGGAGCCACCATCAGTGGAGAGATTTTAGCCATTACCGCGCACCCGTTTTTCCAGCGCGCTGAGTTCGGCCCGCACCCGACGCGCGCGCGCCATCGAGATCCAGACCAACGCGATGATCATGGCCAGCGACACCGCATAGGACGAGAGCACCTCGACCGCGTATTTACCAAGCTCCGGTATCATCCCAGACGCTCCCGCGCTTGCAGGGCGCGCATACGGCGGGCCCGGATTTCGGTTTGTGTGCGCAAAAGCACCAGCGTGAGAAAGAGCAAAACAAAGCCCGCAATACACACGAGAAGCGGGAAATAAAACACATCCGCCACGTTCTCCTCCTTATCCAGGCTGAGCGACGCGCCTTGATGCAGGCCTTGGTTCCAGAAGATCACGGCGTAGCGGCTGAGCAAGGCAAAGACCGAGCCGACAAGACAAAGCACGGCGGTGAGGTCGGCTGCGGTATCGTCATCCTCGATGGCCGCCCAAAGGGCCATGTATCCGAGATAGAAAAGAAATAGAATCAGGAAGGACGTGAGGCGCGGGTCCCAGACCCACCATGTGCCCCAGATCGGCTGCCCCCAAATAGCGCCCGTGGCGAGTGCGATTACCGTCATCACCGCCCCCACCGGGGCTGCCGCGCGCGCGGCAAGCGCGCTCACGTGATGCCGCCGCACGATCCATATGAGCGAGGCCACGAGCATCATGATCCACACATTGATCGCCATGAAGGCCGAGGGCACGTGCAGAAAGATGATCTTGACGCTATGGCCTTGGCGGAAGTCCTCGGGCGTGAACCAAAAGCCCCAAGAGAGGCCGACCACGAGACAGACCAAGGCCAGCCCGCCCAGATAGGGCAGAACGCGATCCGAGGTCGCGATGAACTTCTTGGGGTTCGCATATTCCCAGAGCGAGGCCATGGTGTCTCCCGGTGTGGTGCGCACTCAGCGCAGGTTGATCCGTAATACCGCCGCGGACGCGAAGGGCAAGAGGGCTATGGTGCCGCAGGTGATCCCCGCGAGGAAGGCGAGCGGCGTTGTGATGTCGAGCCCATCCGCGCCACGCCGCGCCGCCTCAGCCCCAAAAATCAATGTAGGGACGTAAAGCGGCAAAACCAGAAGGCTGAGCAGCAATCCCCCACGTTTTATGCCCACCGTGAGCGCCGCGCCGAACGTGCCGATCACGCTGAGCGCGGGCGTGCCGAGGAGCAATGATATGATAAGCGGCATGAACCCTTGCGGCGGCAGGTTGAGCATGACTGCCAGCACGGGGGCTGCGGCTACCAAGGGCAGGCCCGTGGTCAGCCAATGGGCGAGCGCCTTGATGGAGACGAGCCCTTCGAGCGGGATCGGCGACGTGGCAAGAAGGTCGAGAGAGCCGTCCTCCCAATCGAGCGCGAAGATCCGGTCGAGCGACAAAAGGCACGCCAGAAGCGCGCCGATCCAGAGCACGCCCGCCGCGATGGAGGACAAAAGGTCAGCGCGTGGGCCAACAGCGAACGGCACCATGACCACAACAATCAGAAAGAACGCAAGGCCAAGACCAAAGCCGCCGCCCGCGCGCAAGGCAAGTCGCAGATCGCGAGTGAGGAGCGCGATCACAAGAATGCCTCGTCAAAACTGTCGAGCACGGCGGCAGAGGCTCGGAAGGGGCTGATATCAAGGATCTCAGCCTCATCCAGCCCGAGGTCGATATGCGTGGCCATGAGGGCGGCACCACCCTGCGCGAGATGCGCGCGGATTGCAGCGGCAAAAAGCCCCGTCGCGTGGGTATCCAGCGACACGGTCGGTTCGTCCAGCACCCAGAGAGGCCGCCCCGTGACCAACAGGCGCGCAAGGCCCAAGCGGCGTTTTTGCCCAGCCGAGAGCGCACCTGCCGCACGGTCCGCGAGCGCGGTCAGCTCATAGGCGGCAATGGCTGTGTCGATATGGGTGGTCCCAAAAATTTGTGCCCAGAAGGCGAGGTTTTCGACCACGGTGAGCGTCGGTTTGATCCCGTCTGCGTGGCCTGCATAGACCAAGCCGCCCTCGGGGGCGCTAATGTCGCCGCGCAAGGTTGATTGCAGCCCCGCGATTGCCCGCAAAAGGGTCGTCTTGCCCGCACCATTGGGCCCGCGCAGCACAAGGGCGTGGCCGGGGGTCAGCGTAAAGCTGACCCCTTCAAGCACTGCGATGCCGCCGCGCGCCACGCTGATATCCTGAACGGTAAGCGTCATTTGCCCTGCTCTATCCCAAAGCGCTGCGGCGCGAAAGGCTTTGCCTGTTCAGACCGGAAGGATCGCCGCCGCGACGCGCCGTCCCTCGGACAAAAGCACGTTGTAGGTGCGGCAGGCGGCGGGGGAGCTCATGATCTCGACCCCCATCCCGGCGTCTTCGAGGGCCACACGCAAGGCGACGGGGATATGGGCAATTTCAGCGCCTGTGCCGATAAAGATCACATCCACCTCACCGCGTAGCGCCAAGAGGGCGCCCGTATCTTCCAGCCCGCCCCACGGGGCTGCGCCTTCGGCGGTCACACAGGCCGCACCCTCGATAACCTGCCCCTTTATGCGGAAAAAGCCGGGACCATAGCCGTCGATCGGGGTGGCTTCGGTAAAGGTGATCTCGTTGAGTTGCATTGCTGCGCTCCTTAGCTCCAGACCGGCAGACCGCTCAGCACCGCAAGCGCGATGACGCCCAGCGCCCCGCGCCGGTAGAGGGTTTCGCGCGCCGGATCGAAGAGGGCCTGACCAATCAGACTGGTGATAAAATAGGGCACGGCCAGGGCAAGGGCCAGCCAGATCACGTCAAATCCCGCAAATCCGCGCAAAAGAAGGTTGGCCACGACGACCACATCCAGCCCCGCAAGAAAGAGGATCGTGTTGGCCCGCACCGTCTGCGCCGCCGCCTGCCCTGCCAGATAAAAGAGGATTACCACCGGCCCCGTAAGGCCCGTCATACCCCCCGCCAGTCCCGCGGCCGCACCTATGGCCGCAAGGCCGGGCCGCGTGACTGTGCCGCTGTACCGCCAGCCGGAAATAAGCGCGAGAAGCGTCACCCCCGCGATTCCTGCCACGATCCAACGAACGGTGACCCCATCGACGCTTTCCATCACCATCAAACCAAGCGGCACGGTGGGCAGCGCACAGAGCACCATCAACCCCACTTCACGGTGGCTGGCATGGCGCCATGCGCGCGGCAAAAGAGCCGCTGTGCTGGCAATGCCTGTCATGGTGATGGTTGCGATCACATGGGCCGCAGGCAGGAACAGCCCCGCCACGGGGACGAAAATCAGAGCCGTGCCGAAGCCCGTGAACCCGCGCACAATGCCCGCTACCGAAATTGTCAGCACCAGCCATCCGAAGCCCGGCGTCGCCAATGCGGCGATCAGGGCATCAGGCATCTACGTTGGCAAACTGGTTCCCGTTATTGGCATCCGGCTTGGACCAATCGCGCGTCACGCCGAGCCACAAAAGGATCGTGGAGGCCACGAAGACTGAGCTATAGGTTCCCACAATCACGCCCCAGATCATCGCAAAGACAAAGCCTCGGATCACATCGCCGCCCAGCACGAAGAGTGCAAGCAGCGCCAGAAGTGTGGTCACGGATGTCATCACGGTTCGACTTAGCGTCTCGTTGATCGAGACATTGAGAACTTCGGCCAAGGGTCGTTTCTTGTATTTTCGCAGGTTCTCGCGCACGCGATCAAAGACGACCACCGTATCATTGAGCGAATACCCCACGATGGTCAGAAGCGCCGCGATAATGGCCAGATCGAACTGAATCTGCAGCTCAGAGAAGACCCCGATGGTGAGCACAACATCGTGGACGAGGGCGACCACCGCGCCCAGCGCGAACTGCCATTCAAACCGCATCCAGATATAGATCAGCACCGCCCCAATCGCGAGGACCACGGCAATCGCCGCCGCGGTTATCAATTCGCCCGAGACCTTCGGCCCCACGCTCTCAACAGAGGTGAACTGGATATCCGGCACCGCCACCGCCATCGCGTCCTCGACCATCTGGATCACTTCCGGCGAGACGGATTCCTCCCCCTCCTGCGCCTGAATGCGGATCATGGCCACGTTTTTATCATCTCCAAAGCTGGGGTCGAACACCTCGGTGATGGACACATCCCCAAGCTCTAGCGGCGCGATACTGTCGCGGTATTGGCCGATATCGACAGGCTGCTCGCTTTGGGTTCTGAGCGTCGTCCCGCCCTTGAAATCAATCCCGAAATTGAGACCCTGGATGATAAATGAGCCGAAAGCCACTGTGATCAGAACGCCCGCCACACCCAGCCACATGCGCCAGCGGCTGAAAAAATCAAAGCTGGTCTCGCGCGGCACAAGGCGCAAGGCGCGACCCTGAAGCAGGGTCTTGGGCCGCTTGCGCTCATACCAGATGACGACGATCAGCCGGGTCACAAAGATAGCTGTGAAGACGGAGGTAATGATACCCAGCCCAAGCGTGATCGCAAAGCCGCGCACCGGGCCAGACCCCATGGCGAAGAGGATCACAGCGGTGATGAACGTGGTGATGTTCGCATCGGTGATCGCGCTCAGCGCTTTTTCATAGCCAAGCTCAATCGCGCGTGCAGGGCCTTTGGCGGTCTTGGATTCCTCGCGGATACGCTCGAACACCAGCACATTCGCGTCCACCGCCATCCCGATGGTCAGCACGATCCCCGCGATCCCCGGCAGGGTCAGCGTCGCGCCTATGAGGCTCAGGAGGCCGAAAATGAGCCCCACGTTGATGATAAGCGCAATGTTGGCAAAAATCCCGAAGAGGCCGTAGCTGAGGAACATGAAGACCAGCACGAAAATGAATGCCACGATACAGGCAAGCTCGCCTGCCGCGATACTGTCCGCACCAAGCTCGGGCCCGACAGTGCGTTCCTCCAGAAACACAAGCTCCGCCGGCAGGGCCCCCGCGCGCAAGAGAACGGCGAGGTTTGTGCTTTCCTCAACCGAGAAGTTGCCCGTGATAATGCCTGAACCACCCGCGATATGGCTTTGAATAACAGGTGCGCTGATCACCTCATCATCCAGAACGATCGCGAACGGATTTCCGATATTCTGTGCCGTGTAATCTCCAAAGGCGCGGGCACCGACCGGATTGAACCGGAAAGAGACGGCGGGCCGGCCGTTTTGGTCAAAATCGGGTTGGGCGTCGACGAGATCCTCGCCGGACACAACGGGCGCTGTCTCAAGAATGTAGAACGCGCCCGGCTCATCCAGCGAGGGCAGGACCTCGTTGCCCGGTCCGGGGCGCTCATTGGCGTTGCCTGTGCGGCCTACGACGGGTTGGAACGTGAGCTGCGCCGTGGTGCCAATGATGGCCTTCAATTCAGCCGCGCTGCCGATGCCCGGCACTTGGATCAGGATACGGTCGGAGCCTTGGCGCTGAATGGTGGGTTCGCGTGTGCCGACCTCGTCGATGCGGCGGCGGATGATTTCGAGCGACTGGCGCACGGTGCGCTCGTCGGTCGCGCGTTTTTCGGCCTCGCTGAGGCGGATGACGATGCTATCGCCTTCGGTCTCGACCTCGATATCATTGGCGATGGTTCCGGTGAGGCTGGTCACGGGCTGAGCGATGGATTGGACAAGGCGCGCAGCCTCACCCACCTGATCGGAGCGCTCGTTGAGGCGCACGCGAAGCTCGGCACCCTCCATGGGTTGAAGGCGGATGGTGCCAATCTCACTGCGCGCATCGCGCAGAATATCGCGCACTTGCGGCCACATCCCCTCGACACGGGCCTGATAGACCTGCTCGACCTTCACCTCGGCCAGAAGATGCGCACCACCGCGCAGATCCAGACCAAGGTTGACCAGGCTTGACGGCAGGAAAGAAGGCCAGCCCGCCAAATCCTCTGCCAGCGGCGCTGCGGGCTGACCCGCCTCGATGGCGGCGGCGGCATCATTGTGCCGCTCCACCTGCCCGTAAAACCCGTTGGGCATTGCCAAAAGCAGACCAAGAGCGACAAGACCCCAGATACAAAAACGTTTCCACAGATCGATCTGGAGCATGTCGCCGCCTTTATGTCAGAGATTTGGCCGGGATCAGCTTTCGGCAGGCTCGGTCTTGGACAAAACCTGCGCGATCGTTGTCTTGATCACGCGGACTTTCACGCCGGTTGCGATTTCAAGCTCGATCTCGTCATCCTCCTTGACCTTGGACACTTTGCCGATCACCCCGCCTTGGGTCACGACTTGGTCCCCGCGGCGCAGGGCCTGCACCATGGCCTGATGCGCCTTCAGCTTCTTCTGCTGGGGGCGGATGAGGAGGAAATACATGATCGCAAAGATCAAAATCAGTGGGATAAATTGCGCAAGTGCGCCGCCGCCGTCCATGAGGATGCTCCTTCGTGCCAGGCGGGGAGGCCCCGCTGAATTGCGCAGAACCTAGGCGCGGGTGCGGGGTTTTGCAAGGCGCGAAACGGCTGTTTCGGGCGGGCAACCGTGGTTCATCTCCTGAAGGGCGCCAAGGGGCGCATCCGCGCGGCACGCACCAGCCTGTCGCCCGGATGCGCCGTGCCGGCCTACGCGGGTTGATCCGGGCCAGACCCGAGGCGCGGCGGCAACAGCGCAGCGCCGCCCGCCGTGATCATTTCGGGCGCGGCCAAGCGGCGCCAAAGGGCGATGCATTGATGTTCGATCGCCTTCATCTTGCCCACCGGGCAAAAGCTCGGCTCACGCATTTGGGCGCGCAAATCATGCAGATCACGGATGAGACCGATCACGTCGCGCTGCAGCGCACGCTTGATACGCGGATAGAACTGATCCTCGGTGATGCTTTGCTCAGCAAGGCTTTGCGCCAAATCCGCGCGAATCGTAGCGCGCCCCGCAAGAGCCATCAGAACGCTGGCCCGCATCCGATCGGGGTTCAACGCATCCTTGGCGATGTAATCATCGCACCCAGCCTGCATGGCGGAGACGGCAAGCTCGGTCTGGTCGAATTGCGTGAACATGATCGTCGCGCAACGGGCCTGCCGCTCATGCGCCCGCACGCGCGCCACGGCCTCAAGCCCATCCCCTTCCGGCAAGCTGTAATCGATCATAATGAGGTCGTATTCCGTCCGCGCCAGCGCCGTATCAAGTTCGCAGATGGACGAGATTTCCTCCACCCTCAGGGGCAGATCGGCCTTGCGGCACAGACGCCGGATGTTTTTTCGGTCAAACTGGCTATCGTCCAGCACCAGCGCGGACAGGGTCCGCGGCTGGTCACGGCGCTTGCTGTTGGCAGGAGGGGATGTATCGCGTTTTTTGGTCATGCGTTTTGGCTTTCATGAAGGAAAATTGGCTCACGAAGACATAAACTGTGGGTTCTGTGCCTTGGGACTGGTTAACGCCCCGTGCGCTGCGTCCATCGGGCCGGTGGGCCACCCACCCTGGGGAGGCGGTGCAAATCAGACGTTCACCTCTGCGCCAGCAGCGCGCCGTTCGACGAAAAGGATTGCTAATTATTATTTGAGCGCTTAAATAAATTACAGTACCCTAGAACATCGCAGGCAGATCGGATTTCGCAATGACACAAAACGCCCCCACCCCCACGCCCAATGATTGGGATCGTCGCGGCCTGCCGGCCTGGAGCTTTTTCAGCGAGGAATTGCTTGAGCTGGAGAAGGAACAGCTTTTCCGGCGCCACTGGCAGCTTGTCTGCCACGAGAGCGATATTCCCGGTGCGGGCGATTTCATGACCCTCGACACAGTGGGCGAGCGGGCTCTGGTGATCCGCGACCGCGAAGGGACCGTGCGCGCCTTTCACAACCTTTGCAGGCATCGCGGATCGCGCGTTGTGGCCGAGGAAAGTGGAACATGCAAATCGGCCATCATCTGCCCTTTCCACGGCTGGGCTTACAACCTTGACGGCACGCTGCGCGGTGCGGCCCAGCCCGGCACCCTACCCGAGCTTGACCCGGTGACCCACGGGCTCAAACCCATTGAGATGGACAGTTGGCAAGGCTTCATCTTCGTGCGCTTCCTGCCAGGGCCACAGCCCAAGATGCACGAAATCCTCGCCAAATTTGACGCCGAGGTGGCGCAATACGATCTCGAAAAGCTGCAGCCATCGGGTGATGGGTTCGACGCGACCCCGATGACGGCCAATTGGAAATGCGTGCGCGACGTGGACAACGAAGGGTATCACGTTCCTCTCGCGCATCCGGGCCTGCATGACCTCTATGGCCCCAATTATTATGATGAAGCATTTGAAGGTGGCACATCGCGCTCTTACGGCGGGTTCCGCGAGGGCGGTGGGCGGCATTGGAGCGTGCGCAACTATCTCAAGATTCTGCAGCCACCTGAAAAGCTGGACGAGGAGCACGCCAAGGCGTGGTTCTATGTCGGGGTCTTTCCCAACCTTGTCTTCGGTTTCTACCCGGATCAGGTGATATTCTATCATGAGTTTCCGCAGGCCGTGGGCGAGACGATCCAACGCAGCGCGAGCTACAAACGTGGCGATGAGGACCGTCGGATGCGCTTGGCCCGGTATCTGAGCATGCGGATCGACAGAATCACCAGCAAAGAAGACGAACAGTTGATAGAATGGACATGGGAGGCGGCTTTCTCCTCGGGCTATGACAGGATCATCCTGTCAGATCTGGAATATGGTGTGCACAGTTATCACGAGATCCTGCGCGAACACTTCCCGGTCCTGCGCGAAGATGAACCATCGCCCGGAGCAATGGCCAAACGGAATGGCGAATTGCTGGGGGCCGCAGAATAAGGAAAATGCCATGAGCGCGGATACCAACCATTACGACGCCCAGATGACGGGTCTTTTGCAAGAGCTTTGGGGCGAGGGATACCTCTCGCCCGGCGGCCCCGAAGAGGTGTCGCGCGTTCTGGAAGGGCTGGACCTCAGCGGGATGTCCGTCCTCGACATCGGCTGTGGCTCGGGCGGCGTGACGCTTGCTCTGGTGCGCTATTTTGGCGCGGGCCATGTGACGGGCATCGACGTGGAGACGGGCGTGTGCGCCGAGGCCAGCGCGCGCATCTCTGATGCGGGTTTTGAGGATAGCGTGACCATTCGCAAGGTCGCACCCGGCCCTCTGCCCTTTGAGGCCGCCTCGTTCGACTTCGTATTTTCCAAAGACGCGATCATCCACATCCCCGACAAAGAAGCGCTTGCCCGCGACGCATTTCGCGTGCTGAAACCCGGCGGTTGGTTCGCCGCGTCAGACTGGTTGATCTCGCATGACGAGACGCCGTCGGCGGAAATGACCGCATATCTCAAAGCCGAGGGGCTGGATTTCGGGATGGCGAGTCCTGTGCGCTACGAGGCCGCCCTGCGCGATGCAGGCTTCACAGATGTCCGCACGGTGAATCGCAACGCTTGGTATGCGGCCAAGGCCCGCGCGGAACTGGACGAACTTGAGAACAGCCGCCGCGCGGATTTTATTGCCCGCGTCGGCGAGGATTTTCTCAACGATAACGTGATCACATGGCGTGCCATGCTGCATGTGCTGGAGACGGGCGAGCATTGCCCGCACCATCTGCGCGGACGCAAGCCCTGAGGGTCAGGCCCCCATTGCTTGCGTCACTTCCTCAAGCGCCTGTTCGAGAATATCGAACATCTCGTCGATCTGCGCGCGGGTGATGATCAGCGGCGGCGAAAAAACCGCCATGTTGATCAAAGGCCGCACCAGAAGGCCGCGACGCTCGCAGGCCGCGTCCAGAAGCGCACCCAGCTTTTTATCCGCTGCGAGGCCCGATGCGTCCTCCAGCTTGCCTTCGATGCACCCCAAAAGACCCATACCGCGCACATCACCCACGATTGAGAATCGCTTGAGCTTCTGAAGCCACTCTTGGAAATAGGGGGTGATCTCACGGACATGCTCAAGGATGCCTTCATCCTCAAAGATTTCCATATTCTTGAGCGCGGCCGCGCAGGACACCGGATGGGCCGAGTAAGTGTAGCCATTGGAGAACATCACATTCTCATCCGGCCCGGTGATCCGCTCCATGATCCGGTCCGAGATGATGCATGCTCCCAGTGCCTGATAGCCCGAGGTAAGCCCCTTGGCGCAAGTGATCATGTCCGGCACGATTCCAAACACCTCTTCGGAGGCGAACCAATGACCCAGGCGGCCAAAGCCCGTGACGACCTCATCCGAGATATAAAGGATGTCATGCTTGCGGCAAATCTCCAGCGTTCGGCGGTGGTAGCCCTCGGGCGGGATGATCACGCCACCAGAACACAGAATCGGCTCGGCGATGAAACCGCCTACATTTTCCGGTCCCAGCTCTTCGATCATCCGCTCCAGATCACCCACTTTGGCATCACACCACTCCTGCACGGACATGCCCGCGGGACGGATGTAGGGGTTCACGTCTGGCAAAAAGCGCACCAGATCATGAGCCACATCAAAGCTGGTCTTGTCGCGTTCCTTGCCGGTCACCGACGCCGCGAGATAGGTTGAGCCGTGATAGCCTTTCTCCCGCGCGATCATCATTTTCTTCTCAGGCCGGCCCAGC
>JBASXE010000030.1:0-3309 GCA_049276875.1 Roseovarius sp.
CCTTCCAAAAATGGACGCAAGACCAACGGGAGGGATCAAAACGAGCCAGCACTTCCGAATGCTGCTGGACTCGCAAGCAATAAATCCACTTGGGTGGGGAGTTCTTGCGCCATAAGAAAAGATAACTTTCTTCTCCTACTTTACCTACAGGCGCTGTGGCGCCGAGTGTACCACGTAGAACTGAACACTTACTAAACCACAGGAGTGGCAGATATTTCTGCCGAAGCCTGCCTGCTAGATCATACAGCTTGTTATTCAATGGCGTACAATCAGCTGTATGTAGAAGGATCTCAGCCTGTTTTGACAATTTATTTACCAATACCATGAACTGATGAATACTATAATCTTTTACTGGCATTGGCGTCAGTGACGCAGAAATGAGGACGTCGTGCGTCTCACCTGGCTGAGTGACAATATATGATTCAGCATTAAACTCCTCATAGAGGGAGTCCTCTAGATGATTTTTGACTGAAAACAGATCTGAATCACTAAGAGATGCTGCTAAAATGTCATTTACAAGAAGTGTGTCCCCATCTCTGGACTTTTTACCTAGAAAAAGGCGTATAAGATCTGCTAATGTCGTGCAGAATTTGTATGGATACACCTGTGAGAATTTACACTTCTTGGATCCTTCCACCATTTCATGTTTGTGCTGTGTTTTACTGGTGTTTTTGTTAGGACATGTTTTCCAAAGTGGGTCCAGGACATTGGCTGGAAAATTATGCATTAAGCTCGTAGGCTTGTTGTAATAGCCATTTGTCTCTGGATCTCTCATGCCAAATGCGCAGAATTCAAGATTGCCATACGTGACTCCGCTCATACGGAGTAGATCTTGGAAACAGTGGACGTACCACAAGGAGGAATCCCTCGGATTTTCAATAATAAATTTTCGTCCATGTTTGATTTGATGCATGGCGACTTGTGCACAAAAACGCACCATTGGCATGACCCGTTTTCGGTCCTCCATTCTATCTTGTTCTGATCTCATATTGGCCCAAAGGGACCATGCAGAACATAAGGGGGCCATATGAATTACTTCAGGTTTTTGTTCAAGAATCATCTGCATGGCGCGCTGCTGACCAGACCGAGAATTAAGGTCGAAACCAGTACGCAAGTCCACTGGAGAACCCACTCTTAAGCCCGCTAAGGCGGCACACTGACTTACTCTCGCAGACCCTGCAAAGAGTTCCAACAAATCAATTTTGCCTGCCATTACACACTGCCAATGGGCATGAGAGTAGGAAGTAGTTCCATCACTTGTCAGTTCAGCGGTTTCTGGCGCAGAGACGCCTTGATCATCTGGCACCCCCGAAACAGGCACTTCTATATGTGAATGAGGGTCAATATCTTTTCGCAAAAGCGACTGATTGACCTTAATTATTCTAGTGCCCAGGTCGATTACGACCATTGAACCCCCGTGCAGGGAGTTCACCACAGTGGCCTTGATCCACGAGCCTTTCTTTTGACCTCCTTTGATTTTGCTCTTGTCGATTTGGTAGTACCAAACCTTGTCATCAGGGTTGAACGGACCACCATGGAATTTGAGAGAAGAAGCTATATCCTGTCGGAGATCGTCAGCTTGTCTAGCTCTTAAATAGCTTGACAGGGCCAGTTTCCTGATTCGGTTTATGGCGTCGTCCGCCGACAACACTTGTGTTGTTAACTGGCCAGGTGTTGAATTTTCCAATGTTACAACGTCTGGAGGACGCCGGCCAAAAGCCAATTCGATTGGTGTTTTTCCACCATAGGTGCAGGAAACATTTCGAGCCCAACATGCCTCTCTCAAAACTGTGCGGCAATTCGCAGCCTTTCTAACTGGATCTCGTTCAAAATCCTGGAAAAGTTGAAACACATGTCTTTTAAAGACTCGTACTGAGGCTTCGGCTCGGTTTGGCCACGGGGTAAAAGGACCGATATTTATGGGAATTATGTCGTGTGTGGTGTAGAATTTTTCCCAGGAGGGTGTTTGGAAAGCCGAATCGGCAACAATTTTCTTAGGTTTAACCTGGAAATTGTGCATGTATTCACGTAAGCCTTCTTGTGCCTCTGGATCGTTTGTTGAATCAACTGGAATGGAATATATGAAATTTGTACAACCATCAAGAATTATAAGGAAATGGACTTCTGTTCGCACTTCATCCGTGGACGCAGGTGCGTATTTAACTGATGCGTGATCTATAAACAACAATTCGCCAAACACCTCTGATCTCATACCAGAGACCTTGGCCCTAGGTGGTCCATCAACTAATTTGCTACACGTTTCACACTTTTTGACTACCTTCTCGTAGAGCTCGTAAATATCTGGTGGCAATTTTAACAACGAAGTTCGTTTCTTGAACTGGTCAAGTTTCATATGATAATGTTTAAGATGCAATTTGTACAACTCGTTTTCGTTTCTCAACTTATCATGTATTTTCCTTAAGGCCTCGACGTGAACTGGATCTTCTGTCTTGCGACGGAGACGCCGAGTAATCTTTGGAGCACCACTTCCATCCTGCGGCAAATCAACAGGCTCGCCCAGCACAAGAGGGCGCTTATCGCCTGGATTAGGTCCGAGTTCGGACGAAGTGCTCTCTGGCGGCGGTGCTGGAGGAGCAGCATTCGAGGAAGAAGTAGAAGTTCCCTGAGGAAAGCCGTACGGATCATCTTCCCACATTTCATCGGTTCCAGCAAGAGCTGGATGCAACTCCTCACCTGTGCAGTCAAGCTCGTCTTTCTCAAAGGAAACTGGTCCTTTTGACGCCAAGACGTCAGACTGATCTTGACCATTTTTCATATGCACCAGGGCATCTGCCAACATGGCTGATGAAGGCGTGACTTCCTCTGCTGACCGAATTAGACCAATGTCCCTTGACAGGAACTGGCACTCAATCCGCTCAGGCGGTGTCTTTAGATCAGCCAAATTCAGCAGAAGATGATTGCTCGTGCTAATTGGAATGGGGTAATCCTTAAGCCCAAATGCGGCACATGTAATGTAATCACAATCAGGAGTGTGCCGAAAAGACATATAAAGATTCCTCATTTGCTGCAAGGAAATGAGAATGGGCACAGTGCCTTCCTCAAGAATGTCAACTTCGGTTCTGCACGGAGGGCTGGTTGGATAGTGTATGATCAACCTCTCAAAGCATCTCGATGCCTGTGAGTTCGCAAAGCTGAATTTGGTGCAGCATGGCACGAACTGAAAACTGCCCTTGAAGCCGCTTTGACGGCATGCCTTGACGAATGCCATTACCCTGGCTCGACTTCCCATAGAGCGTGTACAGCCAGAGTCTAGAATGACATACGTAGCATGCTTCAACGTATCTATTT
>JBASXE010000031.1:0-1857 GCA_049276875.1 Roseovarius sp.
CTTGGACCTCGGTTTTTCTTCATTGACTCGCTACGACGGCATTGGCTACCTTAGCTAAGGAGGTGCGGTATGACACAGTTCAACATCCACAGCGCAAAAACAAATCTCTCCAAGCTAATTGAAGCGGCCCTAGCCGGAGACGAAGTTATCATTGCCCGGGGAACAAAGCCTGTTGTGCGATTGGTTCCAATTCCAGATGAAGGCTTCAAGCTTGGTATCTTGAAGAAGGAACTTGGGGCCACACCTGACTTCCTTGCACCTCTGTCTGATGATGATCTAGACGCCTGGGAAGGCGCATGAGCTCAGTCTTGCTAGATACACACGCATGGGTCTGGTCTTTTGCTGACGACACCCTGCTGTCAGACGGTGCGCGTACCGCAATCAAAGGAGCGGACACAGTGTATGTCTCGCCCATCAGCTTTTTTGAGATCGGCCAAAAGGTCAGGACGGGCCGATGGCCTGCAATGCAGGAACGCGTCCAAGACTTACCAAGTATTCTAAAAGAGCAAGGTGGGTCAATCGCCACCCTCACGCCAGAGATTTGCATAAGTGCAAGCACCATGGATTGGGCGCACCGTGATCCGTTTGATCGCCTGATTGTTGCAACGGCACTGGCGCTGGGCGTCCCGCTTATTTCAAAGGATAGCGCCTTCACAGACCGAGAAGATTTGACGCTGGTTTGGTAGGGGGCGAATCACGGGCTGCCATTTGGCACCTTGTGCACCGCTCCGCGGACCTCGGACCTTGTTGCCGGGTTGTTTGGCTCTCACAACACGCCCACAAGCTGCTTGTTGCCCCTCGAAATTTAACCCGTTGAAATCCTTACTTAACGCACTTTATCCAAACTTATTGCTCGGTAACCCCTTCGACATAATAGATAAATATGTTAGCATAGTGATGTCAGAGGGGTAATCACTGACTGTACTTCGTCACATGGCGCAGTTGGCAAAAAAACGCACGCAAGCCAAACCCCAACAATCTGTGTGCATCCACTCTTTGCCTCACCAGCTGAGGCACAAAAGGAGGATGCTCAGATGCATTTTTCAAATTTTACGTATGTCACCCGCGGTCAGCTCGCAGAGGAGCTGCACGTGACCAAAGGAACGATCCGTCAGTGGGAAGACCTGAGAGGCTTTCCAAAGTCGATCCCAGGATCTGGGCGCGTTCCGCTCTATAAAACCGCGGAAGTCATAAATTGGTTGGAGAATTTCAAGGAGGCACAGCAATGAAAATGGAGCAGCAAATATCATTTGCCGAGGCAAAAAAGTTTATCGATGCGCTCGCCCCTGACGGGTTAGTTACCTTTCAGACTTTCGATGACAACCAAGATCGCAAAGACGCGAGCCTCACAAGTGTTCGACACGGAACACTGGAACAGCACTTCGAACATCTAGTCCAGTATAGTGAAAAAGGAGCTGGTGTTTTTGTCACTGTGAACAAAACCAACCTCAAGGGGCGAAAAAAAAGCGACATCCTGAAAGTTAGAGCATGCGTTGCTGATCTTGATGGTGCGCCAGTGGAGCCGGTACTCAATTATTTTATCGAACCATCGATTTTGGTGGAGAGCTCTCCTGGGCGCTGGCACGCGTATTACTCCTCCTTAGACTTGCCTCTTGACGCGTTCACACCGATGCAACGCGCGCTGGCCGCCAAATTTGACGGTGATCACGCCTGTTGTGATCTACCACGTGTCATGAGACTGCCTGGTTTTCTGCACCAAAAGGTTAAGAACGGCATACGAAGCGAACCGTTCATGACGCGGATTGAACAATACCACGTCGGTCTGACCTATACGTACGATCAGCTCAAGGAAGCCTTTCCTGTCAAAAAAATTCCTGCGGCTGGGAATACCAGCGG
>JBASXE010000032.1:0-2087 GCA_049276875.1 Roseovarius sp.
AGCCTGAGTGGTTTTGGCATGACTGGACCGCGAGCTACCCAGCCAGGCTATGACTATATTTTGCAGGGGTTGGCAGGCTGGATGAGTGTCACGGGAGATCCCGAAGGACCGCCCACAAAATCCGGCCTCTCCATGGTGGATTACTCAGGTGGTTTTGTTGCGGCAATTAGTCTGCTTGCTGGTTTGCATGCTGCGCGCCGTGACGGGGTGGGCGGTGACTCCGATGTTTCACTTTTTGATACTGCGGTGACTTTGTTGAACTATGTAGCAACATGGAGTCTCAATGGAGATTTTGTGCCGCAAAGAATGGCTAACTCGGCTCACCCTTCGCTCGTGCCATTTCAAAATTTCAAGGTGGCCGATGGCTGGATCGTAGTTGCATGTGCGAAAGAAAAATTTTGGGAAAGACTAGCCGTTGCACTTGGCCGTCCAGAATTAGCCGAAGATGATCGATTCCTGACATTTGCCGATCGACGCCAGAACTCCGTCGAACTTCTCAGGATTCTGGAAGACACTTTCATCACTCAATCCAGTGATTATTGGATATCAATCCTCACTGAGGCAGGGGTTCCCGTTGGTCCGATCCTTAATGTTGAACAGGCGCTCAAAGATCCGCACACGATTGCTCGAGGACTAATCGTTGAGACCGACCACCCCAGATTCGGTCGCGTACAGCAACTTGCCTCGCCTGTAAACTTTGGCGATGTGCTCCCCGAATACCGCAGGGCCTCAATGCTCAATGAAGATTTTGGATACGTCTTGGGCGAGATACTTAATTATTCGCCGGATCGCATCTCCCAGTTGAGTCAGCTGCATGCTTTTGGTGCGGAGGAAGATGCGGAGTCGGCGCACACTCACCCCGATGCCGTGAGCGCTCTATGAGTGCGACCGTTTCTGAAAAATTGACGGAATCTGTCAGTGAGCGACTGTCCCGCTGGGCCATGATCCTAACTTGCGCGGAAATTCCAATCGCGGTGCAACATTCGGCCGCACGCCACCTCCTCGACGGTGTGGGTCTGGCGATTGCCGCGCACCGGCTACATGCCGCAACCGCCGCATGTACCGTTGCACGCACACTTACGTCCCATCCGGGTGTGCGCATGATTGGTGGCCAAGAGCGACTCGCCGTTCCTGGTGCGGCTTTAGCGAACGGCGTACTTGTTCACGCATTAGATTTTGACGATACCCACTACCAGGGTCTGGTCCACGCGACGGCGGTTACCCTGCCCGCGGCGTTCGCGGTCGGTCAGAGCCGGCAGTCATCAGGATCACAAGTTCTGGCAGCTTCGGTCGTAGGTTTTGAAACTGTCTGTCGGGTGGCAGCGGCATCACCACATGGTTTTCATGCCCGAGGTCTACATGCAACTTCGGTGAGCGGAGCGTTAGCCGCCGCTTTAGTTACTAGCCGGTTGTGCAATGCCAGCGAAACGACGGCATCCCATGCATTGGGCATCGCCGGATCAACTAGTGGCGGTCTTTTGGAATTTTTGGACACAGGTTCTGACACCAAGACATTGCACCCGGGGCTCGCCTCCATGAACGGAGTTATTGCTGCAGAACTAGCTGCAGCGGGTGGGCACGGACCCAATTCCGTTCTTGAAGGAAAACGCGGCCTATATGCAGCCCTGTCTGCTCGATCGGCCGATCCCGGTTTCGTGGTAGCGGGCCTTGGGGAAACCTGGGAAACCTCACGGATCTCAATCAAGCCCATTCCCGCCTGCCAACTCATGCACGTGACACTTGACGCGGCCCGAGGGTCAACAGTCCCTGTGGAGGAAATAGTCCGCATTGAAGCGGTTGTTCACCCCGACAGTGCGGAGGTGGTTTGTGAACCTCGCGAAATGAAAAATTCGCCACGTACTGCATACGACGCTAAATTTTCGCTCCCTTGGAGTTTGGCCGCCCAATTCATTGATGGCGAGATCACCATTGCTTCCTACCCCGTGGATTTTTGTGAACGACCGGAAGTCATTCGGCTGGCCAGGCTCGTGGAAATAACCATAGGTTCCGCTGAAGGTGATGCGGCCGAGGCAGCTGGGCTGGTCCGGATCCACTCTCGCGATGGTTCGGTGTGGGAAGGCTCTGTT
>JBASXE010000033.1:0-7309 GCA_049276875.1 Roseovarius sp.
GGAACCTTTTCTTACGCATTCCATGCAAACACCTAAGTATCTGATAAAAATGAGATATTCTTTTTTATGTAGGTTCCACAGGTTCCGCAGTCGGAATTCCGGATGAAATGTGTGGGAAAAGGTTCCCCAGGTTCCCCACCCACCTGTAGCCGGTGCCCAAAAGGCCCGCCTGAAAGGTTGATGACATGACCCATCAACCCCGCAGCGCCACGTCGAGGCCGCCGTGGAAACCCTCCTCGACACCGTGGCGAGTCAGCCTGCCGATGCCTACCTCGCAAGCGCGCGCGCCATCCTCGCCGCCATCCGCCGCCTTCGAGCGCCACCGTCATGCACATGACCGCGATCCACGCTCAACCCGAACGAAAGTGGCAGGACAGGTCTATCCGCTGCGCTGAAAAACTGCGCCGCCGAGCAAGAACACGGCTGCTTTGCGGTCTGATACGCGCTGTTTCAGCAGCCTGTGCGGCCTCAGACGCCGCACAGGGCGAAAAACACTTGTCCGGTGGTCGGATTCAGGCGATCTTCGCGTCAGAAGGAATGCCACTTGGGGAATGTCGGCTGACATCAGACGGCACGCCACTCGGGGAATGTCGGCGCAGGTCATACAAATTTCAGGGAGCACGAAGTCATGAAGAAAAGTCTCGGTTTTGCAATCGCCTTCACCGCACTGGGGTGCGCCACCGCAGCACTGGCGCAGGACGACTTCACGGCTCAGCTGAAAGCGCGTCAGGGCCAGTTCCGCATCATGGCGATCAACCTCGGCATTCTGGGCGGGATGGCGCAGGGCAAGATGGATTATGACGCAGTCGCGGCTCAGGCGGCAGCGGATACGCTGGTCGCGGTTTCGATGATCCAGCAAGGGCCGATGTGGCCGGCCGGAACCGACAACATGGCGATCGATGGCACCCGGGCGCAGCCGACCATCTGGGAACAGAACGACGACTTTCTTGCCAAATGGGGTGATTTCGGCGCCGCCGCGAAAGCCATGCAGGCCGCGGTCGGCGGCGGCGGCCGAGGCGCTGGGACCTGTGATGGGTCAAATCGGAGGCACCTGCAAAGCCTGCCACGACACGCACCGGGCCCCGGCGAACTGACCTGAGCCGGTGTGGCGTGGACTGGTTCTCGGCGCTTTTGGGCTTGCCGCATATAAAAAACATACTAGCTTTTTGAGACATCTGCTGCTCACCGTGTGCGGTAGGCACAAAATCAAGGCCCCCGTTTCTTCCTGAAGTTGTTAGATAATTGTTACAAATAATACCTAGAATGGTAAACAAAATGAAGGATCTGACCGCAAGCAAAAATGACGATTACACAAGGAAGTAAGAGAATTGCTCGGCCCCCATCGACTGCTGATCTAGCGGCACACGCATCGTGTGAGTTGTGTAGTTTACATAAGAGCAAAACTTTGTTGTGCAAAAGATCTTAAATTAGTTATATCAAGCAGCACATATATTGTGCTAGCAGCCACGATGCTTTTCTAGCCGATGTGTAAACTTTGTGAGAAGGCCCGGTTATTCTGACCGAATATGGAGAGCCAAACGTGCAGCCATCCTCATACGTGAACTGGATCGCGTCGCTGAATGTTGACGAAGCATTCTTGATTATTGTGGCGCCGGTTGCCATCATTTCAGGTATTGGCGCGCTTGTCTTCCGCGGCCTGTTTGGCGCCTTCATTGGAACGGCGAGTACAGTCGGAACGACCAAGGCGGGGGTAGCGGCAGAGATATACGCCGTTGTTCTCGGTTTCATGATCTTCTTCGGTTTCGACCATTTCAACGAAACAAGAAAAGCAGTGCTGCTTGAGGCATCCATACTGGAACGCCTTATGGCGGAAGGGGAGTTCATCCCGGGTAATCATGCCCTCTTTGTCCAAGCTGTGGACACCTATGTCGACACAGTTCTGGCAGAAGAATGGCCACGACTTGAGGTGGGCAATACCGCGGATTTGATTGCTGGTGGGGTCGTGCAACTTGACCACGACTTGCGAGAAGTTTTTACAGGTATGGATGGTTATGACACATCGCGGATTTTCTCCTTCGTCGACGAAATAAACGAACTTCGGGCAGTCCGTCTCTCTGCGAACCCAGATGATGTGGTTGCCTCCGCTATTTTCCAGATGCTTATCGTCGGTTTGGTTCTGTCAATGGTGACGGGTTGGTTCGTGCGAGGACCAAGTATTGTGATCCACATGGGCTTGTCGACGATCGTGTCGGGATCGCTCGTGATGCTCATGGTTCTGGCGGCGCAACTCAGCTACCCTTTTACTGGGAGTGTTTCGATTCCGAAGTCATCCTTCGCCAACCTTTTCGAGACCAAGGACAAGTAGCGATGTTCGGGCCGGTCAATGTTTTGCAAAGATGGTTACTTACGGTTTTTATCGTGTTCGCAACCTATAATCCATCAGGTATGTCGTTCCTCCACTGGGCGGTTTCGCCTGGCTCGAATAAGACCGTGGTCGCCGCCGTCGGTGTCGCTCTTCTTGGGCTTTTTATCTTTATTGCTCGAAGCACATGGCGTTCGATGAAGCTGGTCGGAATCACCATAACGGCCCTTTTCTTCTTTCTTTTCAGTGTCATGCTCATCGACCTTGGCGTGATCCAGCTTAGCAGCACAGAGGTTCTTGAAGTCATCACTCTTGTGGTTATCGCAAGCACTCTGGCCGTCGGATTATCGTTTTCGGCCATTCGGGCGCGCCTCAGTGGTCAGATCGACTCTGATGATGTGGGGCGCTGATGTCGGTCACCTTTGAACCACCCTCATCCGTCGCTCAGATCGCGGGGCCTTGGAAACAATGAGCCGCGCAAGAGACCTCGGCCTTGCCATAGCGTTCGCAATATCAATCCTCTCGGCATCTGCGCTGAGCGGAGAGCATAGCGGCGAAGCCTTTAGCTTTCTAGGTGCGCTTCAAGGTAAGCCGTTGCCGTTCGCGACGGCAGACACCCAACTTGCAGGAATATTGAGATCCACATCCACAGGCCAAAAACCTGAAATCTTGAATTCGATCGACACGGTCTACGCAAAAGCTGATCGGGACATCAGCTTGGTTGCACGTCGCCAAGCATTCATTGCACGTGTCATCGGAGATCTGTCGTCGAAAAATCCAAAAGACAAGCTGTTGCTTGCTGCCACAGGAGAGACCCAATGAAATCCTTGAAGACTGCCTTCGCCCTTGTCTTGGCCGCCCAATTTCTCGTTTCAACTGCACAGGCCGAAGACGCTGTTGCAGGTGTCGGAGTTGCGCCAGGCCCCACAAAAACAGAAACTATGAGCATGCCATTGCAGGCATTTACCGTACATGTTCAGACGGGGCTTGAATACGCCAATCGAAAGGCAGTTGAGCCGACGACAGAGTTCTTGACCGAAGGCCTGTTTTGGATAATGGAAGGATCCGTAGAAACTTCGAACGCCCTGATGTATGGTGCCGTGGAAACATACAATAGCGCCGTTCAGGTGGTCGTGAACCTACCGGATTATCCGAGCAGAGCTGGTCGTGCTTTTTTGGGAAACATGCAGGGCCATGACTTCCCTAAGTTCCTGGATCTAGTCTACGAAACCGGTTTTGCAATGGTGGATTTTGAAGTTGGCGTTTCACTTTTGCCGAGTTTCTCACTCTACTTTGAGCACGAAAGAGATCTTTCAGTGGAAGAACGCGAAGAGATCAGTCGCAAGATAGACGCCTACGTCGACGACGAGACGAACAATTCAGGTTACCTCGAGGCAGTGGTTCTGCGCAGCCTGGTTCTGGCGGGGAAGTACTCTGGTGAGATTGATCTCAAAGGTGCGAATATTAAGATTCTTCCGCTGCCGGGTCTGTCTCTCGACTTCGATCCGGTACGTGTTCAACATCGGGAAGAAACCCGAAATGAGCAGTCGGCCAGGGATGCTGCCAGAGCGTTAGAGTGGGGAGCAAATTTGGAACAACGGATGGCAAAGGTCGAGGCGCAGATTTCCTCCCTGCTAGAAGTTGATAAGCTCAAAAGTAAACCGCGGGGAACTGTAACGGATTAAACGCATATGGCCTATGCGAGTATCGTGTTGGAGAACCTTCTGGTCTGCGTCGCCCTGCCCTTTGTTGTGCGAAAGGGTGTTTTTGCTGCGATGGGCTGGTTGCAGGACCGACCGATGTTCTCCATCAAGTTCTGCTATGTGCTTGCAGCCAGTTCAGGGATTGCCATCGGCCTGACGCTGATGGCGAGCGCTGGCATCATAAATCGCATAACCCTTGCAGAGATATGGAAAGTCAATGGGCTTTGGCATTATCCGCGCGCGTACGAGATGATCGTTGGCAACATACAATTGATCGCTGACAGCTCGTCAGGCTTACAGTCATTGCGTCTGATGCCAACTTTGTGGGCTTTCGTCGGGGCCACAACCTTGTTCAACATGGTGGTCGCAATACTTGGCTGGCGTTCTGTCGCCGCCATGCGGGGAATAGCAGTTCATGGCTTGCTGGTCCTGTATTACTGCGCAGCAGCAGTTTTCGTGACGCTACTGCTGCTATGGATTGTGCACTGGCTAAACTTCTGGATTTTCCTTGTATTGCTTGTCGTGATTGAACTCAGGCGGCGCGAAGACAGCGGAGCGAGGCTTTCGTTTTGATACAGCGCTATGCACGAAAGATGGAGAGATTGGTCTCCACCTCCGTCCTGGCGGTGGTGATTTGGCTCGCGGTCCATCTTTGGCCGGGGTTTTCTCTGTTCGACATGAAGACTGTCGATCTCCCCGCTATTGATGCACAGTCGCTTGACCCCAACCTATACATCCTAACGGACGACCGATACATCAGGATTGGACGCGTGCGTTCGACCCGGACCGGAACGCAGATTCTCTACCTCGAGCCGCAGAATTCTTGTGACTGCGTGTTGGTTCTTGCAGTACCAACTGCGCGCCAGTTTCTTGGTATGATGGACACCAGAGAACTCAATTTCATTGGAATGGAGTTTTCGCGAGCCGTCTCAATGGCAATCCTCGGCGCATCGGACAGGCCGGGATACGCGATGGAAACAGATGAATTTCGATCCCTTCTGTCCGATGCCTTGAATGCTTCATTGGAAGACGAAAACTTTCTGAAATCGCAGACGGCTCTTGCTGACTACGCCAGGCGGGAAATCAACCCGGCGATCATCTCGGAACTGAAATCCATTCTCACGTCCCGCATTCTAGAAGCGACAAAAGTGATCATAGATGATGCGTCCGAGAATTATGGTATGGATTTCTTTCAGGGGCGCTTCTCGATCGCTCCGCTGACCGAGGCGATCGACAATCTGTTGTTTGACCCCCGCGTTCTCAGCATTTGGGGTGATATCGTTACCGAGTTGATGCTTGACGACGAGATCAACACTGCCACAAAGACCTTAATCGATCGATACATCCAGAACCTGATCAAAGCCCTTGGCTCTACCGACGTTGCTACCGGCGACAAGGTCGCCGCACAAGTTACGGCGGCATTTCGAACCCTGCTGGAAAAAAGTGTGGAACTTGTTTCCCTTGGGGGGACGACGCATCCCGTGATCCTTGGAATGCTCCGGAATGAATTGCTCCCCGATAGGACACGCAGCGACGGTCTACTGATCATCATGGACCGCGATCGCGCCAGAGGCTGGTTCCCGGCCAGCTCGATCTACGAGATCGGAGAGGGCCTGCTGGGATGATAACTCTCGAGAACATCGCGGTCGTTCGGGACGGTGACACGATCGTCAAGGCAGGCCACATCGAGTGCGAACCCGGTCAATGTTCGGTCATCGTAGGACCGAGCGGAGGTGGGAAGACCTCGCTTCTGATGGCGATCGGGGGAGTGGGACGTGAGTTGGGTTTGCAGGTAAATGGCAGGGTCGTGATGGACGATGGCCGTGTCTTCGATCTGTCCGACATGCCGACCCCGATCTGTAGCTTGGTGCAGCAGAATGCCGCCCTGTATGATGAATTGTCGGCTCAGGAAAACCTCGACATCGTCATGGCCACCCATGCGACTGAGCCCAAGATTGATCCAGAGGTGATGCAACGACTTCTCGACGGCATCGATGGTGATGCTATGCCAAATGCCCTGTCGGGCGGACAGCGCCAGCGTGTTGCGATCGTGAGAAGCCTTCTCAGCGGCGCTCGCATCTGTGTCATGGACGAGCCAAATGCAGGCCTAGATCCCCGACGCAGCCAAGATTTGTCGGATTTGATCGCAAGCCTTTGCGCCAACGGTATCCATGTGATCGTGACTACGCATCATCCGAAGCTTTTCGTTGATCAGGCAGCCACGTTCTACTTCCTTGCAAATGGCCGTCTGAGCGAAGTGCCGAAGCGAGAAGGAAGCATTGACGGGGAACTAGAACGCCTCGCACGGGAAACTGTGGCCCCGGCCTCTGTTTCGAAACCGGTTTCGCTTCGTGCGACTGCTCGCACAAACTGGTTCTGGGAGTTCTTTCTGCGTGATCTGTGGAGCCATTTCCTGTCGCCCGCGACGTTGCTTTACATCGCGACTGCCTGTGCGTTGATCGCGTTTACCCTAGGATATGTTTCGGTTGTGCGATATCCGTTCTCCGCGTTGCTTCTCGACGCGACAATCGAAAGGATCGCGGCCGGACTGGGAGATGGTTTTTACCGGTTCACGATCCCTCTGATAGTCGGAATCTTAATCGCAGCTCGAAGTGGCTCGCTGGCGACGACAGATCTCCTGCAGAAGCAGTTGAACGGCTCTACCCTGGCCTTGGCGCAAATTCAGGTCCCGATCCGTCGGTACCGCAGCATCGGACTTCTGGCGGCAATATCGTTTTCCAGTGCGTTTCTCTACCTGTTCGCGATCGTCGTCTCTCTCTACACGCTGGGACTTTCGATATCGCTAACGACCCAAATGCACCCCGAAGTCGTCATGGCCTTTGTTGTCGAGGATATCTTCAACAACGATCTTCAGCCAGTCAAATGGGGCTGGATCCTTGCGAAGATGCTTCTGTCCGGCGCCTGCGTCTCTATGATCTGTATTCTGGTGGGAAGACGGAACGTCCGCTCGGGCCAACAGATCCGTGATCTGGGGGCTTTCGCCGTCCTTCTGTCGGTACTGACGGTCATTGCCATTCAAACCGCGCTAATCCTCGTGGAGCTGGCATGACGGGCGAATTTTCTGAAGTTCAGACAGAGGGTCAGGCAGAGAGCGACGACATCGTTGTTTCGCAACAAGCATCCATCCACGGCCAAACAGGCCGGGTTCTCGCGATCATAGCTGCTGACATCGTGACCGTGGATGAAGAAGAAAGCGGCCTGTTCACCGGGCTTGCGAACTTCGTGCAGGCCAAGCCGATGTATAGTGTTGGTGCGATGGAGC
>JBASXE010000034.1:0-1673 GCA_049276875.1 Roseovarius sp.
ATTCGGCGCACAAGTTTCTTGGCGGGCCGACGGCGGGCATCATCGCTGGGCGGCGTGACGCAGTGCGCGCGGCCTATCTTCAGAACATCGGCATCGGACGGGGCATGAAGATCGGTAAGGAAAGCATTGCTGGGGCGATCGCCGCGATCGAAGCCTGGATGCGGCGCGATCACGCGGCAGTCAAGGCAACTGAGGCCGAGGCGCTAACCCTTTGGGCAAAAGCATTTTCCGGCATCGACGGGATCACACCACGCATCGTACCCGACCCGACCGGCAATCCCCTGGACCGGATGCAGATCGAGGTAGACAGCGCGCGCACCGGCTCGACAGCGGCTGCGATCGCGCGGTATCTCGGCACGCTCGACCCCGCGATCGTCGTGCGCAACCACGAAGTTGAACTGGGGTATTTTCAGCTTGATCCCTGCAACCTTGCGCCTGGGCAAGCTCGAATTGTGGCGGATGTGGTGGGGGCCGCACTGCGCATGGCGGGCGCGATCACCCCGCAGGACGGGGATCTAGATGGCGCGCGCAACGGCGGCGTCGAGGCGCATCTGCGCTGGCTGGCCGAATAGGTGTGCCTGCGCGGTTAGCGCGTGGCGCGCATCACTAGCGCAGCTGGCGCGCGCCGGTGGGGATGAGACGAGCCCCAAGCCGCTGGCGACATCTGCGCCGCAGCCCACGGCGCGCCGCCGGATGGTTCGGTCGAGCTATATGGGGTAGGGTTCAGTTTGCGAGCGTGCGCTGAACAATGCTGGGATCTCTGTCGATCAGCGCCAGCAAAACGCGCGCCGGGCCCTCCGGCGAACGCCGGTGCTGTTCCCAGTTCAGGAGCGTGGACTTCTTCACGCCGATGCTCTTGGCAAACTCGGCCTGCGAAAGACCCGTGCGCGCGCGAATGGCCTGCACGTCCGCTTCCGGTATCTCGATCTCGTGGATCGGTACCAAGGTTTCCCCGCGCGCATGGGCAATGGCTTCCTTGAGGCCCTGTTCGATGCTTTTGAATGCGTCGGTCATCTTGCGCTCCTGTAGCTATCGGCCAGCAGTTTGCCGAGGGATTTGACTGTTTCCGTCTCGGTTTTGGTTAGGTTGGCTTTTTCGTTCTTCGCGAAGACAGTGATCAAGAAGATGGGGATGTCATCCTCGCCGCAGTAAAAATGTATGACCCGATACCCGCCGCTTTTGCCACCGCCATCGCGGGCGAAGCGTAGTTTTCGAACGCCGCCGCCAACCGATACGCCGGCTGATGGATTGCGGGCAATGAAATCGATCAGGGCCATGCGCTCATCATCGCTCATGATGGCGCGGGCGCGGCGTTGGAATTCTGGCGTTTCGGCAACTGTAATAATGGCCATGACTTCATATGTGCGCCAATGGCGTATATGTCAATGGCGCAGTGGAGGTCTTATGGCCACAATCACCGAACTGCGCGCACGGCGAGAGGTGCTGGCCGCGCAGCGCGCCTCGGGCGTGGCCCGGGTCAGCTACGATGGCAAAACGGTCGACTATCGCAGCGTCGCCGAGATCGACCGCGCCATCGAGGCTCTCGACCGCGAGATCGCTTCTGCCGAGGGCCGCCGCATGGTCCGGCACGTCCGCATAACAACGGCCAAAGGTCTCTGATCAGATGGCAATCTTCGACTTGTTCCGCCGCCGCAAGCCGGGCGGCCCTGAAG
>JBASXE010000035.1:0-2072 GCA_049276875.1 Roseovarius sp.
GTCTTCGCCCTCGCGCCATTCCAGATACGACCGCCAGAAGAATGCGACCGCCTGCAAGAACACCAAGACGCAGAACAGCACAATCAGAACCTTGAACAGGAAATATGCGTTAAAGCCATTCGGGCTAAAGCCAGTGGTCTCCACGTTCCACTTAAATATCCGCGCCTGCGCCGTCATCCGGTCGAGATCGCTGGTCGATGTGACCGCAGGCGTCATCAGGTGACGCCACATGAAGAACCAGGCGTAAAGATAAGTGATAGTCGCTAGCGGCAGCATGAAGAACAGGCAGCCGAACATATCGATCAACTTCTTGGTGCGGAATTTCACCGCTGAATAAACCAGGTCAACGCGCACATGACCGCCCTGCACGAAGGTGTAGGACACACAAAGGCAGACGACCAAGGCGTTGTGGAATTTCAGACTTTCGGCCCACCAGCTTAGGTCTTGCACATACACAATTCCAAATGGTCCCATCTGGATTTCCGCTACCCGGAAAATCCGCTGTAAGAACACGATCATGACCTGCACCAACACCATCAATAACGCAGCCCAAGCGGCAGTACGCCCGACCGTGTTGGCGACACCTTCAAGGATGCGCACACCCCGCCACAAGATCTCGCGGCTCCAGAACATGCCCAGCGCGGTAATCAAGATGAATGTGGTGATAGCGACAAAGAAAAGCTCGACCGAGGCACCGTAATAGATGAAGCGCATCACCGATTGGGGATCGGCCCAATTCAGCCAACTGCCCGGATTGGTGACGGCAAGAAACAGATTGTAAGGCGCCAATGCGATATTTTGCAGCGCCCACAAGATGAATTCGATCATGCGGTGGTCCCCCGGCACGCTCGCCCGCTTTGGGGCGCGTCAGTTCTCGGATCACGGAAAATAGGGACATCCTGCCCGGCACGATCGGTGCCGGGCAGGATGCGATTGTTCTTGGCTGGATCAGCCCGCGTTCACGCGGTTACGCTGGCGGATAAATTCGCCATCCCCGATGTCCCACCAAGCAGCGGTGGAGTTCATGCCGGCGAAGTAGCTGGCGTCGATCTCTGCATAGATCGGATCGCTCATATTGCTGTTTCGAACGACCTGTGCGGCCTCGAAGAACGCATCCCAAATCTCATCCGTGAATTCCCGGACTTGGGTACCGCCGGCGACAAGACGCGCAAGCGCGCCGCCATTTTTGGCCCACGACATCGCCGCATTGTTCGCATGGGTAGCTTCGCAGGCCACCTCGATAATGCGCTGCTGCGCCGGAGTTAGCGAGTTCCAGACATCAAGGTTCGTCGCCATGGTCAGCGCGGTTCCGGGCTCATGGAAACCAGAGGTGTAGTAGTAGGGCGCAACTTCCTGGAAACCAGCGCGCTCGTCGGCATATGGGCCGATCCAGTCAGTTCCTTCGATCGCGCCGGATGCCAGTGCCTGGTAAATCTCGCCTCCCGGGATGTTCTGGACCGACGCGCCCATCTGGCTAAGGACCTGACCGCCCTGACCGGGCATACGGAAACGAAGCCCCTGGAAGTCCTCTGGCTTCGTCACTTCGCGGGTGAACCAACCGCCTGGCTGCATCGCGGTGTTGCCGCAAAGGTAGCTACGCATGTTGAACAGCTCACCAAGCTGATGGTGCAGTTCCATACCGCCCTGATGGTAATACCAAGCCATCGTTTCTGGCCCGGTGCAGCCGAAGGGCACGCCGGTGAAATATGCAAATCCCGGATGCTGATTCAGGAAGTAATAATCGGCAGAATGATACATGTCGGCCTGACCGGATGACACTGCATCGAACACCTCGAAACCACCCACCAGAGAACCGGCGGGCTTTTTATCGATGATCAACTGACCGCCCGACATGGACGTAACCATATCGCCAAAAAGAACTGCTGCTTCATCGAACACTGCAAAACCATCGGGCACCGAGGTGACCATGGTCAGCGTGCGGTTGCCCTGCGCATAGGCCGGTGCGGCCAGCGTGGTGGCAGCGGCGGCGGTGCCGCCAAGTGCGGACGTTCTCAGAAAAGAACGACGATCCATTCGGTATCCTCCCCGTAGTATGGAGTTGGCCACGACCC
>JBASXE010000036.1:0-2627 GCA_049276875.1 Roseovarius sp.
GCTCCATCCAGCCTTCTTCCAGATGCGATATCCACGACGCGTGCGGCTCTGGCAGCGTGTGTGCGCCAAGCTCCTCGAACGACAGCGTTGCCTCGCCCCGGTCATAGCCCGCCAGTTGCGCGCGCTGTTCATCGCTCCAAGTGCCGACAGCGGACGGGATGTTCCAGCCCCAACGCTCGGGGTCGGCCATGATCAGCTGGAATTCGGGGCTGATGATGTGGTTGGCCGCCAGAAGTGCCGCAGCCGCATTGGGCGCATTGGCCGGAATGGCCACGTAGTTCTTGTTGGCCAGCGTGCCTGTCTCCAGGACAAAGGTCCGGATCGACGGCGGGTAGCTTCCCTCGGCAATCAGACGCGCCGCGTTGCTTGGGTCGAGGCGCATTGAAAAATTCACCTCGGAATTGGCCAGAAGGTCCTGAAGCGCCGCGATGGACGGTGGGTATGTGGTGCCCTCGCGCCAGAGGTTAGGCTCGATCTCGTTCAGGAATTCCCACACGCGCGGCGCGATCTCGTCAAACGCGGCTTGATCGAACGGCTCTTGCAGCACGCTGGGGTCCTCGGCGGCCCAGTGCAGCACATGCTTTACAAAGCTCAGGCCATGAAAATCCGGCGGAGCGGGGTAGGTGAAAGTGCCCGGGTTTTCGGCGATGTATTGACCCAGCGCTTCAATCGTCAGCGGCGGCTCGGTGACGGCGTTGGAGTTATATTCAAAGACGAACTGCGCGGATCCCCAAGGCGACTCGTGGCCTTCGACTGGCTCGCCAAAATCGTTGGCGATAGACGGATCCGCCCAGTCAATATGCACGGCATTTGGGATGTCTTCGGCCCATGGCCCCAACAGCAAATCCGCCTGCCGCAATGTGCGGTAGTTATCACCGTTGATCCAGATCAGGTCGACGGTACCGTCTTCCATGACGCCTGCCTGACGCTCGGCCAGAAGCAGGTTGACCACTTCGGCGGTATCGGCAATCGGCACACGGTTGAGTGTGACGTTGTAGTTTTCCATGAGGGCATCGCCGAGATACTCGTCGACCCAGCCGTTCAGCCGGTCGCTGCCGCCCCACATGTAGAAATTGACAGTCCCGCCGTCGGCTTGTGCGACGACATCGTCCCACGTACCGATATCGAGGATGCCGTGGCCGTCGGCCTGCGCTGGAAGCGCCTGCAACGCCAGACCGACCGATAGGCCCAATCCCAACACACGCCGAAACGGTGTTGGTCCGCTGTTGAACAATGATTGAATCATTCGTACACTCCCTGAAAAGTTGTTCGAAGAACCGTAATCAATCGATTGCCAATCCGTCAAGATCGAAGCAAAATCTGCGAAAAAGCGCACGAAATCATCTGTAGCTGTTGATAAAAACATCGACACCCTGCGCGCCCGCATAAACTCAACAAGACAGGGAGCGCCGTCATGTCCGGTTCAACCAATCAGAAAATTGGCATTACCTATCGCGAGTCGCAGGCCAACCGGCATGCTTCCCCTGCGCCGACGGGGCCAGATATTCTGGTCGTCATGTTCGACGATCTGGGGTTCTCCGATTTGGGGTGCTTCGGCTCGGAAATCCGGACACCGAATATCGACGCGCTTGCCGCCTCTGGCCACCGCCACAACAATTTTCACACCACGACGCTGTGCGCGCCGTCGCGGTCTTGCCTGCTGTCTGGGCGCAATCATCATGCCGCCGGTATGCGGATGTTGACGGGCGCGCGGTATGACTGGCCCAGCGGCATGGAGCGAGTCAGCAAGCGGGCGGCCTTGTTTTCTGAAGTCTTGGTGCAGGCCGGATGGAACACCTTTGCCGGCGGCAAATGGCACCTGCTGCCGCAGGATCATCAGGGTCCATCGGGCCCCTACGACCATTGGCCGCTGGGGCGCGGGTTCAACCGCTTCTATGGTTTTCTTGGCGGCGCGGCGAACCACTACTACCCCGAGCTGGTTCAGGACAATCACTACATCGAACCGCCCAAAAGCCCCGAAGAGGGCTATCACCTCACCGCCGATCTGATCGAGAAAACCTGTGGCTTCGTGTCCGATCACCTGGCCCATCGGGCCGAAAACCCGTTGCTGCTCTATCTGCCGCTCGGCGCACCGCACGCGCCACATCATGCGCCGCGCGATTATATGGAGCGGGTGCGCGGGCGCTACGATGCGGGATGGGACACGCTGCGCAAGGAACGCTACGAACGGCAACTGGAACTTGGCATTATCCCCAAGGGCACAAATCTGCCGCCCTCAAACCCTGATGTGCAGCCATGGTCGGATCTGACGCCCAACGAGCAAAAGATCGCCGCGCGCTTTCAGGAGGCCTATGCCGCCTTCATCGAACACACGGACGCCATGCTTGGGAAACTTATCGCGCATCTGAAGAAGGTTGGGCGATGGGACAATACGCTGGTTTTGCTGACATCGGACAATGGGGCCGCAATGGACGGCGGTGAGCTTGGTATCATGAGCCGCAGCCATTTTTTCAACGGCATTCCCATCGACGCCGACGTCATGGTCAATGACCTCGATATTGTCGGCGGCCCGCAGGCCGACTCGCAATATGCGCGGGGATGGGCGCAGGCCTCCAACACGCCGCTCAAATGGTACAAACGCTATACCCACGGCGGCGGTATTCGCG
>JBASXE010000037.1:0-2060 GCA_049276875.1 Roseovarius sp.
GTTCTATAGAGTACATAGATGAAAGTACTATAAGAGCAAATTTTAATAAACCCTTTGTTGGAGCGGCTTACTTATCTTAGAAAGGAGATGAGTTTATATGGCTAGAAGATTTTTAACCCATTTAGATATGAATGGGAATCAAATCCTTAATGCTTCCTTTGAAAAACTCACCACAGCAAACGAACCAACCACAGGTCTTTTTGAAGGAAGAATTTATTACAACACTGATCTAGATATTCTCAAGGTTTATGATGGAACTCAGTGGGTAGCAGTAGGTGCAATTACAAATGTTGAAGGAACTACTAATGAAATTGAAGTTTCTGTTGTAGACGGCGTTGCCACAGTTGGACTACCAACAAACATTCATGTTGATGTAACTGGTGATTTGACTGGTAATGCAGACACTGCTAGTGCCTTGGCAACCGCCAGAAATATTGCCATCAGCGGTCCAATAAGCGGTAACGCTAACTTTGATGGATCTGGAGACATTACAATAACCGTTGCTCAAGGTAACGATTCTGTAACACTTGGAACTCATACAACAGGAGATTACGTTGCTACTGTTTCTGGAACAGCAAACGAAATTGAGGTTTCTGGTACTGGAGAGGGAGCAGCAGTAACTGTTGGTCTTCCAAATGATGTAATTATTGGAAACGACCTTACTGTCAGCAATGACCTTGTTGTTACTGGAGACCTTACCGTTAACGGAACAACTACAACTGTAAACACAGAAACAGTGAATATTGCTGATAACATCATCACCCTCAACTCTAACTATGATGGCTCCTCTCCAACAGAAAATGCTGGAATAGAAGTAGAAAGAGGAACGGTAGATGAAAACGTTGTCCTTAGGTGGAACGAAACACTAAATACTTGGGAAGCCACAAGAGATGGTATTACATACTATGAAATAGTTCTTGCTGGAGACGACATTTCTGTAGGAGACATTACAGACTTCCAAGAAGAAGTTGAGGATGTTGTTGGAGGGTTAATTTCAGGAACTAACTCAATATCTGTTGATTATGTTGATGGATCAAATTCCCTAACAATTGATACCACTCTTGCTGCAACCAGTTACTTGGATAAGACAAATGGTCTTGCAGTTGATATTTCTACATTAGAAACTAAATTGGTAACTGATTCATTTACCAAAAAGGTTTCCGCAGATGTTGGAGACAACTCTGCCACATCTTTTCAAATTACTCACAATTTGGGAACAATAGATGTTGTTGTAAATATATATGACAAAACAACTTTTGACACCGTTGAGGCAGATGTAGTAAGAACAGATACAAACAATGTAACTGTTTCATTCAATGTTGCCCCTGCTCTAAACGAATTCCGTGCAGTCATTATTGGCTAACACATAACATTGAGGGGGCAGTCTTAATTGGCTGCCTTCTTTTTGTTTTGCTATAATGTCTCCATGCCTAGATGGAAAGCAACAGAGCAAATATTACACCTAAAAAAAGACGGGGAATATTTTGATGAAAACTGGATGAACTATGATCGTATTTGGCAATATGCTCCTGAACCTTATCCTTGGAATGGCAACCGTCCAATAAGATTTGAAGATGTAGACTTGTGGGAAGTCATTACAGAAATGTCTGGACCCATTGGGGTATATGGTGCATACATGCCATATGCTGAATATTATGTAGTAACAAAGAATTGGGCTATTTGGCAGGAATTTGGTGGGTGGATGGCAAATGAAAGACTAGAACAATTTCTTGTACAAAACAATATTCCTTATCCTAAGGCTAAGTCTTCTCCTACACCCCAGCAAGATCGGGTAGTAGAAAAGAAACTCATTCTTCCTAATAATTTTGGGTAAATGATATAATCAAGTCATGGCAACAATATTTCCATCATCACCAAGCGTAAACGACGTTTATGATGGCTATAGGTGGAACGGAACAGCATGGATAATTATAGGAATTGACTTTACTCAAGACTATGCTACACAATCAGAATTAACTACACACGATATCGATACCACCAATGTTCATGGAATTGCTGACACCAGTGCATTGGCTACTCAAACCTATGTAAATGATGCT
>JBASXE010000038.1:0-32916 GCA_049276875.1 Roseovarius sp.
ATGTCATCAGAAAATAAAGCGGTGTGGCGCTGCTGAGCCGTCCGGTGCACAGGCAGAAAAAATCGATGACGTAGACCATGAATCCAACGAGGCCGATGGCGCGGCACAGCAATGTGGCATCTTGGAATATATAGTCGGGCAGGACCATGGGTTTGCCTTTCAAGACATCAATTAAAAAGGTTTCTTTGAAAAAACACGCAGTGCTGAAAATCGTAAATTCTATGCATCTATCCTGCGCGTAGGACGGATTGGGGCCAAGTAGGGAAATCCTTACCTTCGGTCACTTTGAACAGAAAAAGCCCCGCCTGTGAAAGGGCGGGGCTTTTGATCTAGGGCATTGGTGGATTGGATCAGGCGAGCATGACCATCGGGTTCTCAAGCCCGTCAACGATATGTTTGAGAAGCTCTGCACCCAGCGCGCCGTCAATCACCCTGTGGTCGACGCTGAGTGTGACCGACATGACCGTTGCCACGGCCAGTTCTCCATCGTCGCCGACAATTGGCTTTTTGACACCTGCGCCTACGGCGAGGATCGCGCCATGCGGCGGATTGATCACCGCGTCAAAATTGTCGATGACAAACATGCCGAGGTTGGAGATGGCGAAGCTGCCGCCCTGATATTCGTGCGGGGCGAGCTTGCGGTCGCGCGCGCGTCCTGCGAGGTCTTTCATCTCGGCCGAGAGGGCGGAGAGGGATTTCATCTCGGCGTCTTTCAGCACAGGCGTGAACAGCCCACCCTCGATTGCCACGGCCACGGCCACGTCCGATGGTTTGAGTTGCAACACCTTGTCACCCGCCCAGACCGCATTGGCCGTGGGCACAGCCTGAAGCGCCAAAGCGCAGGCCTTGATGATGAAATCGTTGACGCTGAGCTTCACGCCGCGCGGCTCAAGCTGCTTGTTAAGCTGGCTGCGGAATTTGAGAAGTGCGTCGAGCTTGATATCGCGGCGCAGGTAGAAATGCGGCACGGTTTGCTTGGCCTCGGTCAGACGCGCGGCAATCGTTTTGCGCATTCCGTTGAGGGTGATTTCCTCATACTCGCGTCCTTCATACATCGCGGCGACCGCGCTGGACGACGGACCTGCGGCCATGGCTGGCGCGGCTTGGGTAGCTTTGGCCGGGGCCTCGGTCGGTGCGTTGGAGGGGGCCGCAGTCGGGCGGGCCGCCTCGACATCAGCCTTCACGATACGGCCATGCGGGCCTGAGCCGGTGACCTGCGCCAGATCGAGAACCTTCTGTGCTGCAATGCGCCGCGCGAGGGGCGAGGCAAAAAGGCGGGTGCCGTCCTTGACCGGGGCCGCGGGGGCAGGCGTTTCTGCGGCCTGAGTGGTGGCCTGAGAGGCGGTCTCGGGGGGGGGCTCTGCGGCCGCAGGCGCGGCCTTTTCGGCGGGTGCTGCATCGCCAATATCATCGGCACTCTCGCCATCTTCCAGCAGAACGGCGATGGCGGTATTCACCTTGACGCCTTCGGTGCCCCCGGCAATCAGGATCTTGCCGATCACACCTTCGTCCACAGCCTCGAATTCCATCGTGGCCTTGTCGGTTTCAATCTCGGCCAGAAGATCGCCGGAATTGACCGTATCGCCTTCCTTCACCAGCCATTTGGCCAGCGTGCCTTCTTCCATCGTGGGCGACAGTGCGGGCATGAGAATTTCTGTGGGCATATCTCAGGCTCCTCAGCGATAAGTGACCTGGCGCACCGCATCGACAACTTCCGCGGTCGAGGTCAGGGCCAGTTTTTCGAGGTTTGCAGCATAGGGCATCGGCACGTCCTTGCCGGTGCAATTGATCACTGGTGCGTCGAGGTAATCAAACGCGCGCTGCATCAGCGTGGCTGAGATATGGTTGCCGATGGAGGCCACGGGCCAGCCCTCTTCGACCGTCACACAGCGGTTCGTTTTCATCACACTCGCTATGACCGTGTCATAATCAATCGGGCGCAGGGTGCGCAGGTCGATCACCTCGGCGTCAATCCCGTCCTCGGCGAGCTTTTCCGCCGCTTCAAGCGCATAGGTCATGCCGATGCCGAAGCTCACGATTGTCACATCCGTGCCCTCGCGCCAGACGCGGGCTTTGCCGAAAGGAACGGTGAAATCATCCATGACCGGCACGTCGAAACTGCGCCCGTAGAGGATTTCGTTCTCCAGGAAGATCACCGGGTTCGGATCACGGATCGCGGATTTCAGCAGGCCCTTGGCGTCGGATGCCGAATAGGGCTGCACAACCTTGAGGCCCGGAATTTGAGCATACCATGCCGCATAATCCTGAGAGTGCTGCGCGCCCACGCGGGCCGCCGCACCGTTGGGACCACGGAAAACGATGGGACAGCCCATCTGACCACCAGACATATAGAGCGTCTTGGCCGCCGAGTTGATGATCTGGTCAATCGCCTGCATGGCAAAATTCCATGTCATGAATTCAATAATGGGGCGCAGACCGCCAAGGGCTGCGCCGACACCGATCCCGGCAAAACCATGCTCGGTGATGGGTGTGTCGATAACCCGTTTCTTGCCGAATTCCTCCAGCAGGTTCTGGGTAATCTTATAGGCGCCTTGGTATTCGGCCACCTCCTCGCCCATGATGAACACATCTTCGCTACGGCGCATTTCCTCGGCCATGGCGGCGTTGAGCGCTTCGCGGACGGTTTGTTTCTTTGTCTCGGTGCCCTCGGGCCAATCGGGGCTGAGGTCCGGCTGGGGCGCGGCGGGTGCTGTCGCTTTGGCAGGTGCTGTTGGCGCGGGCGCCTCTGCGGCTGCGGGCGCGGCCTTTTCGGCGGGTGCCGCACTGATATCATCGGCGCTTTCACCATCTTCCAGCAGGATGGCAATGGCGGTATTCACCTTGACGCCTTCGGTCCCCTCGGCAATCAGGATTTTGCCGATCACACCTTCGTCCACAGCCTCGAATTCCATCGTGGCCTTGTCGGTTTCAATCTCGGCCATGATATCGCCAGAGGCGACGGTATCGCCCTCCTTGACGAGCCACTTGGCCAGCGTGCCTTCTTCCATCGTGGGGCTGAGGGCGGGCATGAGTATTTTTGTAGCCATAATATGCGTCTCCTCAGGCGTTCTGCGGCGCGATGTCGGTGTAGATATCGGTCCAAAGCTCTTTTGGATCGGGCTCGGGGCTTTCCTTGGCAAACTCGGCGGAGGCGTTCACGACCTTCTTGATCTCTTTGTCGATCGCTTTCAGGTCTTCCTCGGTCGCGTGCTTGCCAGTCAGCAGAAGGTCGCGCACATGCTCGATCGCATCCTTCTCGTCGCGCATTTTCTGAACCTCCTCGCGGGTCCGGTATTTTGCCGGGTCCGACATGGAGTGGCCGCGGTAGCGATAGGTCTTGATCTCGAGGATATACGGGCCTTTGCCCGCGCGGCAGTGGTCGACCGCCTTTTGGCCCGCATCGCGCACCGCCAGAACGTCCATCCCATCGACCATCTCGCCGGGGATGCCGAATGCCTCGCCCCGGTGATAGATGTCGGGACTGGAGGTGGAACGCTGCTGGGAGGTGCCCATCGCGTATTGGTTGTTCTCGATGACAAAGATCACCGGCAACTCCCAAAGGGCAGCCATGTTGAATGTCTCGTAGACCTGGCCCTGATTGGCCGCGCCATCGCCGAAATAGGTGAAGGTGACGTTGTCATTGCCTTTGTATTTGTCGGAAAACGCGAGGCCCGCGCCCAGAGGCACGTTTGCGCCTACGATCCCGTGCCCGCCGTAGAAATGTTTGTCGGTGGAGAACATATGCATCGAGCCGCCCTTGCCGCGGCTATACCCGCCCTCGCGGCCCGTCAGCTCTGCCATCACGCCGTTGGGGTCCATCCCGCAGGCCAGCATGTGGCCGTGATCCCGGTAGGTGGTGATGCGTTTGTCGCCCTCCTTGGCGGTGGCCTCAAGGCCCACGACGACCGCTTCCTGACCGATATAGAGGTGGCAGAAACCACCGATGAGGCCCATGCCGTAAAGCTGCCCCGCCTTTTCCTCGAATCGCCGGATCAGCAGCATGTCATGGTAAAACGCTTTCAGTTCTTCGGCAGAAGCGTTTGATTTGCTTGTGGTTTTGCGCGCAGCCATCGGTGCGGAGTCCCCTCGTTAGGCATCAGTTCAAGGAATAGTTTAATACTAAACTATTCAGGGTGCAAACGATTGATATTACGGCGCAAATGCTGCGCTGCGGCGCGATGTCCCTGTGTTGGTGCAGATATGTTATAAGCCGTCAAAGCTCAGATGCGTGGCCGATGGCTCAGCGGCTCGCTATCAGCGGATGATGATCTCATCGCTGCGCATCAGACCGAGGATGCTGCGTGCTTGCGCGTCCAGCAGATCGAGGTCCAGATAGGTATCTGAGAGCCGTTTGGTCAGGTTTTCCATCCGTGCCACCTGCGCGTTGATCTGGTCCAGTTGACTTTGCAGCGCGGCGCTTTGGGCATCCACCTCCGCTCGGCTGAACAAGCCGTAATCACCCTGCACAGCGGCAAAGGTGAAATATCCGCCCACCATGAAGATGGTGGAGAAATACAAGATGCCCCCAAAGGCGGGTTTGCTGCGGCGTGTCATGATATACGGCCTGTCTCGCTGGTATCTGCTCGGGTCTTTGGTATCGGCCTCTGATGGGCCTTCTTGTCTATTTGGCACAAAAACACGCGCAAGGGAATCCCTCACAGTGCATCGTGCCGAGTGATTGCAATCAGGGCGCAAGCTCCGCTATTTGATGCAAGGTAAAGGAGAGTTCTCGTATGTTCGAATCCCGTCCACATCCGGAAACGGACACGCATGAAGTCACCAATCAACCGATGCCGCGCGCCGATCTGGACCTTTGGGAGGGTGATCCGGGGCTGCGCGATCATGCTTTTGCCGCCGATGGCGATCACCTGAGCGTTTATGGTCGCAAGATTGGCTGCACCGAAATGCGCAACGCGGGCCGTGCATCCGAGCGTGTGCCGCCCGAGGCGGTGCTCTTTGACGCGGGTGGGCGGCGGCTGGACGAGCTGCGCTATCATCCCGGCTATCACAGCTTGATGCAGGTGGGCCTTGGCGCGGGCTATGCAGCGCTGCCGTGGGAGGGTGTAAAAGGTGGTCATTCCACCCACGCCGCGATGGTGTATCTGACCGCGCAAGTGGGGCCGGGCGTGTGCGCACCCCTGTCGATGACCTATGCCGCCATGCCCGCCCTCCGCGCGGCCCCGGCCTTGTTGGAGGATTGGGCCCCGAAGCTTACCGCGCGGCTTTATGATCCGGCAGTCCGGCCCTTGGCGCGCAAGGCGGCGGCTACGATGGGCATGGCGATCGCGGAAAAGCAGGGTGGCTCGGATCTTGATCGGGTCAGCACCCGTGCACTGCGCGATGGCGACGTCTACCGTCTGCGTGGACATAAGTGGTTTTGCACAGCGCCGATGTCTGATGGGCTCATCACGCTGGCCATGGCACCCGGTGGGCTCACCGCCCTTGTGGTGCCGCGCTGGACACAAGGCGTGCGCAATGCGGTGCATGTCCAACGCCTGAAGGACACGGCTGGTGCGCGCGCCGCAGGGCTTGCGGAGATCGAGTTTGCGGATGCGCATGCCGTGGCCCTGGGGCCTGAGGGCGAGGGGCTCAAGCGGCTTGAGCCGATGCAGCGGCACATGCGGCTGGACGGCGCGCTCATGCCCGCAGGGTTGATGCGCGCAGCACTCTCCAAGGCCACGCATTGGGCCCGCCACCGCAGCATCGGAGAGACGCGGCAGATTGACCTCCCGACGATGCGGTCGGTCCTTGCCGATCTGGCGCTGGATTGGGAGGGCACGCTGGCTCTTGGGCTGCATGTGGCGCGGGCTTTTGATGGCACCTCAGAGGAGGACCGCGCAATGACCCGGTTGGGTGGGGCGCTGGCGAAATATCTGGGCAACAAGCTCTGCCCGCCTCTGGTGGCTGAGGCGATGGAGGCGCTGGGTGGCAGCGGCTATGTCGAGGAGACGGGCCTGCCGATGCTCTATCGCAGCGCGCCTGCGACCGGGCTTTGGGACGGGGCGGGCAGTGTGATCGCTCTTGATGCGGTGATGAGCCTGCGCGACGTGCCTGCAGCGGGGGCTGCGTTGAGCGATGAGCTGGGCCGCGTGACCGGACAATATCGCCGTTATGACGCGGCGCTGCGCGCGCATATGGAGCGATTTCCGCATCTGCCGGACGAAGGCGGCGCGCGTTGGTATGTGGATAGCCTTGCCACGCTTCTGACGGCCTCTGTGCTTATTCGGCACGCGCCGCCTGCCGTCTCTGAGGCCTATATCGCCACGCGCCTCGCGGGCGAGAGGGGCCGCACGGCCGGGGCCATTCAGGGTGTGGACACCGACAAAATCCTCGCGCGGCTGGGGTAGACCCTAGCCCGCGACCGACGCTGCCCGGATCGCGTCAATCGTCTCACCGATGGTCGTGTTGAAATCCGTGTCGCTCTGTCGGGCCGAGAGCCCCTCGGTCAGCGCGCGACTGAAGCTGGCGATGATGCCTGTGTTGCTGGACAGACGGTTGTTCGCCTCTTCGCGGGAATAGCCACCGGAGAGCGCTACGACACGCATAACGGCTGGATGATCCACGAGGGATTTGTAGTGGTTGGCTGTCTCGGGCAGGGTCAGCTTGAGCATCACTTCGGTCCCTGCGGGCAGGGTGCCGAGATGCCGTGTGAGCGCCTCCAGAAGCATCTGCTCGGTCTCAGCCTTGTCTGTGATGCTGATCGTCACTTCAGGCTCGATAATCGGGATCAATCCATGGCTGAGGATTTGCCGACCCACATCGAATTGCTGTGCTACGATGGCCTCGATCCCGCTGGCCGAGGCAGCGTTGATAACCGAGCGCATCTTGGTGCCGAAAATACCCGCCGCCACGGCCCGCGCGCAAAGCGCATCAAGGTCCGGCATGGGCTTCATTAGTTGCACGCCGTCCGCCTCGTCCTCCAGCCCTTTGTCGACCTTGAGAAAGGGCACAACGCCGCGCTCTTCCCAGAGATACTTCGCCGAAGGCATGCCGCCGATCTGGCGCTCCATGGTCATTTCGAAAAGGATGGCCCCCAACACCTTGTCACCGGTGAACTCGGGCGCTTGCGCGATGCGGGCGCGCATCGCGTGGATCATGTCGAACATCTCCGCGTCGGAGCGGTATTCGCTTTCCTCCACACCGTAGAGCTTTAGCGCCTTGGGTGTGGAGCCCCCTGATTGATCGAGCGCCGCAACAAAACCGTTTCCGGCGCGGATCTGTTCAGCTTGGGCTTTGTTGGGCATGTGGCGCCTCCGGAAGATGTAAGTAGCGTATGGCAGATAGCGTTTAGGCGAGGCTGGGGCGAGTTGCAATTCTGGTGGCGCTAACGGGGTGAGGTCAGGCCTTTAGAGCGGCCACACCGGGCAGGTCCTTGCCCTCCATCCATTCCAGAAACGCGCCGCCCGCAGTGGAAATATAGGTGAAATCCTCTGCGGCACCCGCCTGATTGAGCGCCGCGACCGTATCACCTCCGCCGGCGACGGAAATCAGCTTGCCCGCCCGGCTCAGGCTGGCGGCGTGGCGCGCAGCAGCATTGGTGGCGGCGTTGAACGGTGTGATCTCAAATGCACCAAGCGGCCCGTTCCAGATCAGCGTGCAGGCTGCGTCCAGCGCCTTGGCGATACGCGCCACCGATTGCGGCCCGGCATCAAGGATCATGGCATCGGGCGGGCACAGATGCACCGCCAGTACCTCATGCGCGGCCCCTTCGGCAAATTCGCGTGCCACGACAATATCGGCGGGCAGGATGATCTCGCAGCCGGAGGCAGCGGCCTTTGCCATGATCTCGCGTGCCGTGGGGGCCATGTCGTGCTCGCAAAGCGATTTGCCCACGCTCAGCCCTTGTGCTGCGAGAAACGTGTTGGCCATCCCGCCCCCGATCACGAGCGTGTCGACCTGTCCCACCAGATTGCCCAGCAGATCGAGCTTGCTGGACACTTTCGCCCCGCCCACCACCGCCATCAGAGGCCGTTTGGGCGTGCCCAAAGCGGCCTCCAGCGCTTCCAACTCGGCCTGCATCAGGCGGCCCGCGCATGACGGTAGATGTGCTGCCAGTCCGGCGGTGCTTGCATGGGCGCGGTGGGCGGCGGAGAACGCATCATTACAATAGATATCGCCCAAGGCGGCGAGGCGGGCGGCGAAGGCGGGATCGTTGGCCTCCTCGCCGGGATGGAACCGGATGTTTTCCAGCAATATGACATCTGCGCTGCGGGCCTCTTCGGTGAGGGTCTCCGCCCCCTCCAGCGTTTCGATCAGGCGCACTGAGCGTCCCAGCGCCGCCTCCAGCGCGGGAACCACCACGCGCAGTGACATTTCCAGCACGACCCTGCCCTTTGGCCGCCCGAAATGTGCGATCAATATCGGTTTGCCGCCCCGGCTCAGGATGTCGCGCAAGGTGGGCACGATCCGCTCGATCCGTGTGGCGTCGCTCACCCGGCCCTTCTCGACGGGCACATTGATATCGACACGGGTCAGCACGCGCTTGCCCGCCAGATCCATGTCGTCCAATGTTTTCCAGCCCATCGCGCCCATCCCTAACTTGCGAAATCCGGCTCCCTCTTGGCCTGCCGATGCGCAGGCGTCAAGCGGGCCACAGGCGCATCGGCTTGGCAATTGCCGCCCGAGCGCCTACGTATCTTCGCAGTGTAACGCAAAGGAGCCCCCGATGGCCGAAATCAAAGACCCCGAGAACACCATCCTGATCGAGTTGAAGGATGGCACAGTCACCATTGAGCTTCTGGCCGATATCGCGCCCGATCATTGCGCACGGATGAAGCAACTGGCGCGTGGCGGGATGTATGACAACGTGGCCTTCCACCGGGTGATCGACGGCTTCATGGCCCAGACCGGCGATGTTGCCAACGCCAACATGGAAAAAGATTACAACCCCCGTATGGCTGGCACCGGCGGCTCGGACATGCCCGATCTCAAGGCGGAGTTTTCGAACATTCCCCATGATCGCGGCACAATCGGCGCTGCGCGTAGCCAGAGCCCCGATAGCGCCAACAGCCAGTTTTTCATCAACTTTTCCGACAATCACTTCCTGAACAGACAATACACGGTCTATGGCCGTGTGACCTCGGGGATGGAGCATGTGGACGCCATCGCGCGCGGCGAGCCGCCAGCGAATCCGGATCGCATGATCAGCGTCAAGGTGGCCGCAGATGCGTAGTCTCGCAGCAGTGATCGCGTTGGGCCTTGCGGGTCCGGCGTTCGCCTCCGGGCTTGAGGTGCAGGTTGCGGGCGAGGCCAATGGCACGATCGTGATCGACCTTTATGAGGACGTGGCCCCCGGCCACGTGGAGCGGATGACGGCTCTGGCCGCAGATGGCGCCTATGACGGCGTCGTCTTTCACCGCGTGATCGACGGTTTCATGGCTCAGACGGGCGATGTGGAGTTTGGCAAGATGGGCGGCGATATGCGTATGGCCGGTCGCGGCGGCTCGGACATGCCGGACCTCGAACAGGAGTTCTCAGATATTCCTTTTGAGCGTGGCATCGTCGGCATGGCCCGCAGCCAGGATCCTGACAGCGGCAACAGCCAGTTCTTCATCATGTTCGCCGACGCGCCTGTGCTCAATTCGCAATATACCGTCGTCGGGGCCGTGACCTCCGGCATGGATGTCGTGGACGCAATCAAACGCGGCAAGGGCAGCAATGGCGCGGTTCTGGGCCAGCCCGACATGATGCAAACCGTCACCGTCACCGATTAATCGGTGACGCAGCCACACGCCTCAGAACGCCCCACCGGGTACGAACCGCTCGGCGTTCTGAAGCCTGTGGCAAAGGGTCTGTGGGTCATTGATGGCCCGGCGGAGGGGGCAGGTCTCGTGCCCCTTCCGACACGCACGGTGGTCGTGCAACTGGTGTGTGGCGGGCTGTGGGTGCAGGCGCCGGGTATCTTGAACGCTGACCTGATGAGCGTGCTGCGCGCGCTAGGGCCGCTGCGCCATTTGGTGGCTCCGAACCTTATGCCGTTGCCGCATCTGCCGCTCTGGCAGGCCGAGTTTCCGGATGCAAAGCTTTGGGCCCCTGATGGCAGCCCCTTGAGGGGCGCCACGCCCCTTTGCGCTGAGGCCCCGCTGGACTGGGCCGCAGACATGGAGCAGATACTCATCGATGCAGGTCCGCTCTACCGCGAAGCGGTATTCCACTACAAAGATGCGTCTGCCCTCATCGCGGGCGATCTGATCCACGCAATCGAGACTGACAAACTCGCGGTCTGGCAACGTCCCTTCATATGGTTCCGGGGCGTGGATGACACCGACCCCGCCATGCCTCGCAAACTGCGCAATGCCTGCCGCGATGATGCGGCCTTGGCCGTGGCGTTGGAGCGGATGGTAGAGCTACGCCCGCGCCGCCTTCTGATCTCGCATGGTCGCCTCTACGAGGCCGGTGGAAGTGCGGTTCTGGAGCGGGCTTTTCGCAAGCTCCTGCGCGAGCGGCAATGGACCCGTGCGCTTAAGGATATGGACGCAAAGGTGCGGCGTTAGCCCGCGCCCTGAAACCCGAAGCTGGCGTAGGGGATGTAGCGGACCGGGTCGCCCGGCTGCACATGCACCGCGCCATCGGGCAATTCCACCAGCCCCTCGGCCCAGCTCAGCCCGCTGACCCGGCCTGATCCCTCCGAGGCAAAAACCTCGGCCCGCCCCTCGCGGATACGCGCGCGCAGATATTCGCGCCGCCCGGCTTTCTTGCGTTTCTCAAAGGCGGCGGGGATCTCGAACCCTTGCGGCACATGCCAGCCCGCGCCTGCCAGAAGCCCGAAAGCGGGGCGTGCGAAAATGAGCGTGCACACGAGGGCCGCGACCGGATTGCCCGGCAGGCCGAAAACGGGCGCCCCATTCCAAAGCCCAAGCGCCAGAGGTCGCCCCGGTTTGAGCGCGATACGCCATTCGTTCATCGCGCCTGCCTCGGTCAGAAGGGCCGAGACATGATCCTCATCCCCCGCCGAGGCCCCGCCGGACGTGAGGATCACATCGGCCCGTGCGGCGGCGCTGTCCATCGCGGCGCGCAGGGCGGCGCGATCGTCAGGGATGCGGCCCATATCGACTGCGTCCAGACCCATCTGAGCGATCAGCGCCAGAAGCATCGGGCGGTTGGCGTCGTAAATCTGGCCGTGGGTGGCATCCTCGCCCGCCTCGCAAAGCTCATCCCCGGTGGAGATCACGGCAACACGCAGTTTGCGGTAAGCTTGGACGTGGCCCACGCCCACCGACGCCGCCAGCGCCAGATCAGCGGGGGTGAGGACGCGACCCTGAGGCAGCACCTCGGACCCTGCGGCCATGTCCTCGCCCGCGCGGCGCGCATTGGCGCGTGGCTTGATGCCTGCGCGGAAGGCGACTTGCCCGTTTGCCACACGCACATCTTCCTCCAGCACCACGGTATCGACACCCTCGGGCAGGGCTGCGCCGGTCAGGATGCGGATCGCAGCGCCGGGAGGCACTTGGCCCGCATAGGGCACCCCCGCCGCCGCGCGGCCCTCGATGAGCGGTAGAACCGGATCACCCTCGGGGAGCGCGGCATGAGCGAAGCCATACCCATCGACCGCCGAATTTGCGGCGGGCGGTGAGGCGCGGCGGGCGATGATCGGGGCGGCAAGGATGCGGCCAAGCGCGTCCGGCAAAGCGCATGCCTCGGTATTGACCACGGGGCGCAGCGCGGTTTTCAGCGCGTCCAAAGCGGCGTCCACAGGGGTCCAGTCCACGCCCGCGGGCATTGAGAAGCAATCATCGCGCAGGGGTGGGGGTTCGGGCGCGTCTTGGGCCAATGCGGTGAGCGTGTCGGCATGGCCTGCGCCCAAAATCCACGCTTCTTCTTTTGCGGCTTCTGGCAGATCGCTCATCATCGGCCCGAGCGCCTCTGGCGACAGGCGTGCAAGAGCCAGCGACAAAAGCCGCACCTGCGCCGCGTCGCGGATATCTTCCTCGGCGGTGGTCTTGACCGCAGGCTCGATCAAACCGGGCCAGATTTCGGCGAGCACAGTGGGCGCTTGCTCATGCCCCTCAAACGGCCAGACCGCCACGCCTTGCATCTGCCGAAGCCGTGACAGCATTGGCAGCCCCATCAGGATCTGGCTGCCCACGGTTGGAGCGTAGCACAGCTGATAACAACTGCTCGCGGCCTTGGCGGCGATGTCACAGGCGCGTTTCTCCGGTGTCACGTCATAGGGTATCCCTTCCTTGCGGTAGGGGATGCCGGGCCAGCGTTCCTTATGCGTCTTACCCCAGAAGGGGCCGGCGCCGGGGAAGGCGGCGTTCATCTCTTGGGCCACCTCAAAGCGGTTGTTCTCACCTCCCGCTTCATCGGTGATGCGTGCTGCAAGCCAGTCCCAGAGGGCGAAAGGATCGTCCGAGCCGGTGATCTGACGTGCCACGCCCTTGGGGTATCCGAAGGGGAAATCGAAGCCCGCCAGAAGGCGGCGGCCTGCCGCTTGCTCTTCCGCGATGATCGCTTTGATCCGCGCCTCAGCTTCGACCCGCGTGCGGCAATAGATCGGCGCCTGGGCCCGTCCATGCCGGGTCAGGCCGAGCCAGATCGCGTCTTTCGAGGGACGCTTGGGCGCGGGGGTGCCTGCGGCAGACCAATCAACGACGAGAACGCTGTCGAATCTCATTCCGCCGCCTCTCGCAGGCCCACCTCGTGCAGGATAAAATCGGCGATGGCTTTGGTGTCGTTGAGGTCAAACACGGGACGGTCCAGATCAAGGGGCGTGTCCGAGGCTACGGCGCGGATATGTGGATCACCCGGCGCGATGAGCGGATTGCCCGTCTCGGCGCGCCATGCCTCAATCTTCGCATGCGTGTCGCGTTTGTAGCCCTCGATCAGCACCAGATCGACGGGGTGGAGGCGCGCCAGAAGTTCGGCCAAGCTCGGCTCATCTGCGCCGCGCAACTCCTGCATCAGGGCGATGCGTTTGCGTGAGGCCAAGAGCACCTCGGACGCGCCTGCCACGCGGTGGCGAAAGCTGTCCTTGCCGGGGTGGTCCACGTCGAAATTGTGATGCGCATGCTTGACCGTGGAGACGGTGAATCCGCGCCCTGTGATTTCGGTCACGAGGCGCTCCATCAACCCGGTTTTGCCCGCGTTCTTCCAGCCAGTGACGCCGTAGAGCCTCATGTCGCGGTCTCCAAGAGCGCTTGGGCGTGGGCCAGATCCTCAGGCGTGTTGACGTTGAAGAAGGGCGCGCCGGGGCCATCGAACATCGCCTCACGCCCGCCATGGCTATCGGTCCACATCACCACCTTGCGCAGGCCGCCTTCGAGGGCTGCCCGCAGATCATCGCGCAGCGCCGTAGGCCAGAGGCCGAATGTGGGCTGCCGTCCGTCCGGCGTGCGGGCAAGGGCCAGCGGATGCTCCATACCCTCCGCCGCAAGCATCAGGCGCGGCACCAGATCGCAAGGGAAAAACGGCGTATCGGCGGCCACGCTGACCACGGCCTCGGCCCCTTGGGAGGCGGCCCAATCAAGCCCAGCCAAAACACCTGCCAAAGGCCCGACAAACCCTTCCACCGGATCGGGTAGCACCGGCATCCCGAGTGCTGCAAAGCGCAGCGCGTCGCCATTGGCATTCAGAGCCATACCGGCCACTTGCGGCTCGAACCGCTCGATCACATGGCTGAGCAATGTGCCGCCCGTCCCCTCGCGCCCGAGCGGCAAGAGGCCCTTGTCACCACCGCCCATGCGTGTGGCGAGCCCACCCGCGAGGATCACGCCCAATGGTTGCCGCATTATGTATCTCCCGCCGATTTGCGCCGGTGTTTCCTGGCCTCTGGCGCGACTGAGGCGGGATCTGCGTCGCGGATCAGGCGCTCCTCCCCGCTGAGGCAGATGAACCGTTGTCCGCGCATCCGGCCAATCAGCGTGAGGCCAACCTGCCGCGCGATCTCCACCCCCCATGCCGTAAAGCCCGAGCGGGAGGCGAGCGCGGGGATGCCCATCAGCGCCGTCTTGATAACCATCTCGGAGGTGAGCCGCCCGGTTGTGTAAAGCATCTTGCCCTCGGGGCCGACCCCCTCCGAAAGCATCCAGCCTGCGATTTTATCAACCGCATTATGGCGCCCCACATCTTCCATATAGACCAGCGGCCGTGGCCCTTCACAAAGCACGGTTCCATGGATCGCACCCGCCTCAAGATAGAGCGAGGGGGTCGTGTTGATCCGTTGCGCAAGCGCATAAAGATCTGAGGTGCGGACCTCGCAGGAGGGCAATTCAAGCCCCTCAAGCCCTTCCATCATATCACCAAACACCGTGCCCACGGCGCAGCCGCTCGTGCGGGTTTTCTTCTTCAGCTTGTCCTCATAGGTGGTTTGCCCATCGGTGCGCACCACGACCGTCTCAAGCTCCTCGTCATAGTCGACTCGCAGAACGGCCTCGCCATCCTTCAGCATCCCCTGATTGCGCAAAAATCCGAGTGCCAGGTATTCGGGATAGTCCCCGATGGTCATCGCCGTCACGATTTCCTGAGCGTTCAGAAAGATCGTCAGCGGACGCTCCTCTACCACCGAAATGCTCTGGATGCGGCCCTCGTGGTCCACGCCGTCGACCGCGCGGGTGAGGCGCGGCGCATCTGGTGTGGGCGCGATGATGTAAGGGGCGGGCTCGGGCAATTGCATCTCCTGAGGCTTGGGTCTAGGCAGCGCGGGATAGGCCGCTCTGAGGGCACTTAATCCGATGACTACAAAGACCACCAAATCCCTCTACTGGCAAGGCATGGCCGCAGGCGCGCCGTTTGTTTTGGTCGTGGTGCCGTTCTCCATTCTCTTTGGCGTTGTGGCGACCGAAGCGGGGCTGAGCGTGTTCGAGACGATGGTGATGACCGCGCTTGTCATCGCAGGCGCTGCACAGTTCACTGCGGTGCAACTTCTGTCCGAAGGCGCGCCTACCTTGATCGCCTTGGTCACTGCGCTGGCGGTGAATTTGCGCATGGCGATGTATTCGGCCTCGCTGACGCCGCATCTGGGCGCCGCCCCTGTGCGCCACAAGGCGCTGATTGCGTGGCTGATGGTGGATCAGGCCTATGCCTGCGCGAGCCTCGCCTATGAGCGCAACCCGGGCTGGAGCGTCGCGCAGAAAGCGTCGTTCTATTTCGGCACAGTCTCTCTCATCGTGCCGCTTTGGGGTGTGTTCACATTTGTGGGCGCAGTGGTCGGTGAGGCGATCCCGCCGGAATTCGCACTGGATTTTGCAGTGCCGATCACATTTTTGGCGATGATTGGCCCGATGCTGCGCACGCAGGCACATATGGTGGCGGCGGGGGTGGCGATCACCGTGTCGCTCTTGCTGGCCTTTCTGCCCTATTCCATCGGCGTGCTTCTGGGGGGCCTTGGGGGCATGATCGCGGGTGCCGAGGCGGAGCGGCAGATGGCCCGCCGGGGGATAGCGATATGACCGGGATTGGCACCGAGATCGGCACAGCCGCGCTCTGGACCGTGATCATCGGGTTGGGTGTCGGCAGCTTTCTCTTGCGGTTCTCGTTTCTGGGCCTGATCGGGGATCGGGAACTGCCTGCATGGGTGCTGCGGCATTTGCGCTATACCGGGGTCGCGGTAATCCCAGCGCTTGTAGCACCCTTGGTGGTCTGGCCTGCGGCCACGGGGGGCGCGCTTGATGCACCGCGGATGGTGGCGGCACTGGTGACGGTGGCGGTGGGGCTTGCGTTCCGCAATGTGATCGCGGCAATCTTGGCGGGTGGGGCGAGCCTTTATCTGGGCCTTTACCTGCTGGGATAAAGGGATAGGACATGGAGCCGTTCGGCCTGAGCGACCCGCCATTGCGCCGCTACAAGACAACCGTTTGGGACAGCGCGCGCTGGAACTGGTTTGCGCGCCGTGCAGACGATGTGCTGATCTGCACACCTTACAAGTCGGGCACCACATGGATGCAGATGATCTGCGCGCTCTTGATATTCCGCACGCCCGATCTGCCCCTGCCGTTGGCCGAGATTTCCCCTTGGATGGACCTGCGCGCAGCCCCCGCCGATCAGGTGCACGCCGTCTATGGCGCACAAACGCACCGCCGGTTCATCAAGACGCATACGCCGCTCGACGGGCTCCCATGGGACGGACGCGCCAAGCACATTTGCGTGCTGCGAGACCCGCGAGTTGTGTTCATCTCCATGTCCAACCAGATGAAGAACAACAACCCCGAGGCGGATGCGCTTTTCATGGCCGAAATGGATCCCGATGCACCGAAGCCCCCCGAGGAGCCCAACGCGCTCTTTCGCTATTGGCTGAGCACTGCGAGCTTCGCATGGGAGCGTGACGGCGCGCCTTATTGGTCCGCCTTGCGCCACGGGGCGACTTTTTGGCAGCACCGGGCGCAGGACGGCATCTTGATGGTGCATTACGCGGACATGAAGGCCGATCTGGCGGGGCAGATGCGGCGGGTGGCGGCTTATCTGGGCATCCATATTGAGGAGGCACTATGGCCCGATCTGGTCCATGCGGCCGGGTTCGCGCAGATGAAGGCCCGGGCGGACAAGACCGCGCCGGACACGAATTTCAACATGTGGAAGGACAATTCCGCCTTCTTCAACAAGGGCGTGTCGCGGCAATGGGAGGGGGTCTTGACCGACGAAAGCCTCGTCCTGTTGGACGAGGCTCTGGAGCGGTACCCGTCTGACTATGTCCGCTGGCTCCTCCGGCCCTAGCCGATCGCGGCGGCTTTCACATCATCGTCGATGAAGGGCAGATATTGCTGGAAATTGGCCGAGAACATCTCGACCAGCTTGGCCGCTTGGCGATCATAGCTCTCGGGCTTGTCCCAAGTGCGGCGCGGATCAAGCAGCACGGTCGGCACGCCGGGCGCGTCCACCGGCACGTCAAAGCCGAAATTCGCGTCCTTGCGGAACTCAACCTTGGCCAGTGAGCCATCAAGGGCCGCCGTCAGAAGCGCGCGTGTCGCCTTGATCGGCATCCGCGCGCCAGTTCCATACGCCCCGCCTGTCCAACCGGTATTGACGAGCCAGCAGGTCGCGCCGTGCTTGGCGATCTTGGCGCGCAAGAGGTTGCCATAGGCCTCGGGCCGGCGCGGCATGAAGGGCGCGCCGAAACAGGTGGAGAATGTCGGCTCGGGCTCGGTCACGCCGCGCTCGGTGCCGGCCACTTTGGAGGTGAAACCCGACAGGAAGTGATACATTGCCTGCGCAGGGGTCAGCCGCGCGATGGGGGGCAGAACGCCGAACGCATCACAGGTCAGCATGATGATGTTCTTGGGATGTCCGCCCATGGCCGTGGGCGAGGCGTTCGAGATATATTCCAGCGGATAGGCGCAGCGCATGTTGGCTGTCAGACTATCATCGTCGAAATCCAGCTCCTTGGTCTCATCGTCATAGACCATATTCTCGATCACGGTGCCAAATTTCGATGTGGTGGCGAAAATCTCTGGCTCGGCCTCGGGGTTGAGGTTGATCGTCTTGGCGTAGCACCCGCCCTCGAAGTTGAACGTGCCGCGATCTGACCAGCCATGCTCGTCATCGCCGATCAGAACCCGGTCGGGATCGGCGCTGAGGGTGGTTTTGCCCGTGCCCGACAGGCCAAAGAATATCGCCGCATCCACAGGGTTGCCCTTGGCGTGATTGGCCGAGCAATGCATCGGCATGATTCCCTTTTCGGGCAGCAGATAGTTCAGCAGGGTAAAGACGGATTTCTTGTTCTCGCCCGCATATTCAGTGCCACCGATCAGGATGATCTTGCGGTCAAAATTCATCGCGATCACCGTCTCGGAGCGGCAATTGTGTTTCTTTGGATCGGCGGCAAAGCTCGGGCAATTGATCACGGTGAAATCGGCGATGAAATGGTCCAGCGCCTCGCGTTCGGGGCGGCGCAGAAGATGGCGGATGAAAAGCCCGTGCCACGCAAGCTCGGTCACCATGCGCACCTTGATGGAATGGGCCGGGTCCGCGCCGCCGGTGAGGTCCTGCACGTAATAGCGCCCGCCCTCCATATGCGTGAGCATATCTTGGTAAAGCGCGTCGAACCCTTCGGGCGACATCTGCGCGTTGTTCTCCCACCAGATGTTGTCTTTGACGCTGTCGGTCAGCACGATGTGCTTGTCCTTGGGGGAGCGGCCCGTGAACTTGCCGGTCGAAACCAGAAACGCACCGCCTTGGCCCAAAGCCCCTTCGCCGTTTTTCAACGCCGCTTCGATCAGGGCCGGCTCGTTAAGGTTGTAATGCACCTCGCCGAGCCCATTGATACCTTGATCCTCAAGGCGAAACTTTGGATTTACCCGTCCCACTGTCATCGATTGGTCTCCGTTATCGATCCATCGCCCATCGGGGCGGATAAAGCGGGGTCAGGGGGGCATCGGCCCCGCGCCGAACATCCGCGCTGCGGCCTCTTAACATGACGTTTTTGCCAATGAACAGGACGCTTTGGCACAGTTAGCGCAACCAAGTGCAAGTTAGCGCAACCACACACCTCTGGCGCGCGGATAGCGCAAATGCGTCACAAATAACTGAGTCAATTTAGCCATTCCGACACGAAATCTGTCTGAAATAAGGCGCGAAACCCGACTGATTCGCAGTTTGGGATTGATTGGCAAGTTAAAACAGGGCCATAGTGAAAGAAAAAAACGCAGGCAACCGAGCAGTACAAGGATTACTGTTATGTCTAAGATCGCCCTTGTGGACGATGACAGGAATATTCTGACATCCGTTTCCATGACCCTTGAGGCCGAAGGCTTTGAGGTTGAAACCTATAATGACGGTCAACAGGCCTTCGACGCGTTCAGCAAGAAACTCCCCGATATGGCGGTGCTGGATATAAAGATGCCACGCATGGACGGCATGGATCTGCTCCAGCGTCTGCGGCAGAAATCGTCGATGCCCGTGATTTTCCTCACCTCCAAGGATGATGAGATCGACGAGGTTCTCGGCCTTCGCATGGGCGCCGATGATTATGTGAAAAAGCCGTTTTCTCAACGCCTTCTGGTCGAGCGTATCCGCGCTTTGCTGCGCCGCCAGGATGTGATGGACGGGACAGCGCCCGCCACCGAGGCCGAAGAAGGCAAGGTGATTGAGCGCGGTGAATCGCGGATGGACCCGCTCCGCCATGTCGTGGCGTGGAAAGGCCGCGATGTGTCGCTGACAGTGACGGAATTCTTGCTGCTTCAGGCGCTGGCACAGCGTCCGGGCTTTGTGAAAAGCCGCGATCAGCTGATGGATGTGGCTTATGATGATCAGGTCTATGTCGATGATCGCACCATCGACAGCCATATCAAGCGTCTGCGCAAGAAGCTGCGCACAGTCGATAGCGAATTCTCCGCGATTGAGACGCTCTACGGCATTGGGTATCGTTACAACGAAGAGTAACGCGTCAAGGCTTTGGCCAAGGGGAACAGCGTGCGCGATTCAGCACCGGGACGGGACGGCGATGTGGTTCTGGGCGACGATTTTGTCGCCCCCGACAGCGTCGTCGACGAGGAAGTGCGTGCCCGTAGGGCGCGGCGCGGGTTCTTGTCCTTGCGTGAAAGCCCGCTGACCCGCAAGATTATCACCTTCAACCTCATCGCGCTCAACGTGCTGGTCGCGGGTATTCTCTATCTCAACTCCTCGCGCGACGGCATGGCCATACAGCGGGCCAACAGCCTCGTGGGCGAGGCGGAGCTGGTTGCGGATGTGTTTGAGGCGCAACTGCCCATCGGCGCGCCGGTGAACATCATGACCGGTGATGGCGTTGATGTGGCGCAGACCTTGGCCGGGCTGGATATTCAGCAGGGTGCCGAGGTGTTTGTTTTCGACACAGACGGCGCGCTCGCGGGTCATGTCGTGGGCGAGGAGGTGCGCACCAGCGACGACAGCGATAGGCAACCCACGGTGATTACCGATGCGCTGACGACGCTCTGGGGCTGGATGTCGGCGCCTTTTGGTGTCGGCACCCAAGAGGCGCAGCCCAGCGTTGAGGATATGGCGCGTGACAGGGTCGCGCTTGCCCTTGCGGAGGGCACTCAAGTGACGTCCGGCGAGGTGAGCGGTGGCACGATTTTCTCGGTGGTGAGTCCGATTGAGCATGAGGGCCAAGCGATTGGTGTCGTGGCCCTCGTGAGCGCCTCGGGCGAGATTGACCGGCTGGTGATGTCCGAGCGTGAGCGTGTCTTGCAGATGTTCATTATTGCTACGCTTGTCTCCATCGGGCTGAGCCTGATCCTCGCCTCCACGATTGCGCATCCTTTGGCCGATCTGGCCGCCGCCGCCGAGATTGGTGGCGCCCGCAACCGGGGCAAGAACGGCAACGGCCGTATCCGCATTCCCGACCTTACGGCGCGCCCAGACGAGATCGGGCGGCTCAGCGGTGCTTTGCGTGGCATGGTGGGGGCTTTGTATAATCGCATCGACGGGAACGAACAATTTGCCGCCGATGTGGCCCATGAGATCAAGAACCCTCTGGCCTCGCTGCGCTCCGCCGTAGGCACGATGCGCGTAGCCAAGCGCGATGATCAACGCGAAAAACTGCTTGATGTGATCGAACATGACGTGCGCCGTCTTGACCGTCTGGTAAGCGACATCTCCAATGCCTCCCGCCTCGATTCCGAGTTGGTAAAGGAAGAGGAAGAGCCGTTTGATCTGCTGACCATGCTGCGCAATCTGGGCCAGTATCTGGGCCAAGAGGCGCAAGGCAAGGGAATCGACTTCATCACCGATTTCCCGGAAAAGCCAATCGTGATCAACGGGCTTGAGGCGCGTCTGGCGCAAGTCTTCGTCAATCTCATTTCCAACGCCATCAGTTTTTGCGAGGATGGCGATGCAATCCGCATCTGGGCGCGCCGCCGCGAAAACCGGGTGCTGGTCGTGGTCGAAGACACCGGACTGGGCATCCCGGATCAGGCCCTTACCAAGATTTTCCAGCGCTTCTATTCCCAGCGTGACGCCAGCGACTTCGGCAATAATTCCGGCCTTGGCCTTGCGATCTCCAAGCAGATCGTCGAGGCGCATGGCGGCGTGGTCTGGGCCGAAAATATTCGGCCCACGGATGCGGATATAACCTCGGACCCGCTGGGCGCGCGCTTTGTCGTGGGTCTGCCGGTCTGATCTGGCGGCCATGCTGCAAGACATCACGGTTCATGCGACATGCGTTGCGGTTGCGGGGCGCGCGGCCCTTATCCGGGGCGCATCAGGGTCGGGAAAGTCGGCGCTGGCCTTGCAATTGATGGCCTATGGCGCGGCGCTTGTTGCTGATGACCGCACGCGGCTATGGCGCGACGGGGAGCACCTCATGGCTGATGTGCCCAGCACTATCAAGGGCCAGATCGAGGCGCGCGGCATCGGCATTTTACATGCGCCCCCCGCTGGGCCCACACCCGTCGCGCTGATCGTTGAGATGGACGCTCCCCTGCCGCCGCGTCTGCCGCCCGAGGCATCCGAGACCCTGCTGGGCGTGGAGATAGCGCAGGTGGGAAAAACGGACGCCGGTCATTTCTCTGCCGCAGTTTTCCTCTATCTTATGCATGGGCGTGCCGCCTGATAGGACAATTTCGATGCCGAGCCAGACCCCTCATATCGTGCTTGTCACCGGCCCCTCGGGCGCTGGGCGGACGACCGCGATCCGGGCGCTGGAGGATATGGGGTATGAGGCCATCGATAATATCCCGCTCTCGCTGTTGCCGAGGCTTTTGCGCGCAGAGCGTCTGGACCGGCCCCTCGCACTGGGTGTGGACACCCGTAACCGCGATTTTTCCACCCACGCATTGATCGAGGCGATCGACGGGATCAGTGGCTGGGCCGATGCGCCGATGCAGCTTCTCTATCTCGATGCGCGGCCCGACATCCTGCTGCGCCGGTTTTCCGAGACGCGCCGCCGTCACCCTCTGGCCCCGGCGGAAAGCGCCGAGGTGGGCATTGACCGGGAGCTCGATCTTCTGGGGCCCATTCGCGCGCGGGCTGATATCCTGATCGACAGCTCCGAGCTGAGCCCTAATGAGTTGCGTGCGGAGCTGGACCTGTGGTTCGCACCCCAAGGTGGCACGGCGCAATTGGCGGTGTCTGTGCAGTCATTTTCCTACAAACGCGGGCTGCCGCGCGGTGTGGATATGGTGTTTGATTGCCGCTTCCTGCGCAATCCATACTGGGAGGAGCGCCTGCGCCTCTTGGATGGGCGCACACCCGAGGTGGCGCGCTTTATCGCCCAAGATCCTCGCGCGGCCCCATTCCAGCAACAACTGCAATCTATGGTGACAATGCTGCTCCCGGCCTATGAGGATGAGGGCAAAGCCTACCTCTCCATTGCGCTGGGCTGCACTGGCGGACAACATCGCAGCGTTGCGATGGCAGAAACTTTGGCCCGCGCTCTTGCGGAGGCGGGCTGGCAGGTGTCAACTAGGCATCGGGAACTTGAGCGCCGGACTGGTGTGGCAGGTCCATCTGGGGCCTCTGAGGCGCATGACCAAGATAAAGGAAACTGAGCGGTGATCGGGATCGTGATCGTGGCCCATGGGGGCCTTGCGCGTGAATACCTTGCCGCGATCGAGCATGTGGTCGGACCACAGCCGGGCATCCGTGCGATTACCATCGAGGGCGATCATGACCGCGCTGCGAAGCAAAACGAGATTTGCGCCGCAGCAGACGCAGTAGACGCAGGCGGCGGGGTGGTCGTAGTGACGGACATGTTCGGCGGTTCGCCCTCCAACTTGTCGCTCAAGGCCTGCCAGCCCGGGGGGCGGCGGATGCTTTACGGCGCAAATTTGCCGATGCTCATCAAACTGGCCAAATCCCGCGCGTTGCCGTTGTCCGAGGCGGTGCGCCGTGCGCTTGAGGCTGGGCGCAAATATATCGATAGCCAGAACATATCGCAGGATACCTGAGCATATGACAAAGACCGTTACCCGGCAGCTTGAAATCGTGAATGTCAAAGGGCTGCATGCCCGCGCCTCGGCCAAATTGGTGGAGGTGGTCGAGGGCTTCGACGCGACGGCCGAGGTTTCGCAAGACGGCCAGTCGGCCAGTGGGGACAGCATCATGGGGCTTTTGATGTTGGCAGCCGCGATGGGAACCACTATTGACATCGAAACCCGAGGACCAGATGCCGAAGCGTTGGCCGATGCGGTGGCAGCTCTGGTGGCGGCCAAATTCGGGGAAGACATGTAGGCGCCGCGTGCGCCACGACAAATGGGACTGCCCACGTTGTGAACAAGCTGGACGATCATGGCGCGCCCGCGCCCGAGGAGACGGTGAACTTTACCAAGTATGATCGCCGCAGCCTGACCTATGCCAATTCGTTCGACTCGCCGCTGGTGGCTGCCATCATCCGCACGGTCGAGATGTTCACGGGCAAGATCACCATACTGCGCATGATCAAGGTGTTCGAGAAACGCGGCGCACCCACGGGGCAAGCGTTCTGGCGCGCGGCCCTTGGCACGATGGGTATTGATCTTCTGACGCCCGAGGAAGAGCTGGCGCATATCCCTTTGGAAGGCCCTGTTGTCGTTGTGGCGAACCATCCGCATGGGCTGGTTGACGGCATGATCCTTGCTGATCTGATCGGGCGGCGGCGCACGGATTACAAGATCCTGACACGCGCGCTCCTGACAGGGATTGATGAGGTCGCCGCGAGCTACATGATCTCCGTGCCCTTCCCGCACGAGCCAGATGCGCAACGCAAATCGGTTGAGATGCGTGCCAAGGCGATGGCGCATCTCAAGGAAGGTGGGCTGATTTCGGTCTTCCCGTCGGGAGTGGTCGCGTCGTCCGATACGATGTTCGGCCCCCCGATCGAGCGAGAGTGGAACGTCTTTACCGCCCAGATGATCCGCCGTTCCGGCGCCACCATTGTGCCGATTTATTTCCCTGGCGGGAACAGCCGCTGGTATCAGATTGCTAACCGTATCTCCTCAACGCTGCGCCAGTCTTTGTTGCTGCACGAGGTCGTGCACAGCTGCAATCGCCCGCAAAAACCCATCGTAGGCTCGCCCATCACGCCCGAGCAGATGGAGATGCTGCAAAGTGACCCGCGCGGTTTCATGACGTGGCTGCGCGCCCATACCCTGTCGCTGGGCAAGGCGACGTCTGACCCAAAGGAGTCCTGACATGACCGATATCATTCGTAGCCACACCAACACCCGCATGAGCCAAGCCGTGCGTTATGGTACCACGCTTTACCTCGCCGGGCAGGTGGGCGAAGTCGGGGAGAGCGTTGCAGATCAAACCCGTAGCTGCCTGCGCAAGATCGAGGCGCTTCTGGCCGAGAACGGATCTGACACGCAAAGAATGCTGCAATGCACGATCTGGCTGGCTGATATGGCGGATTTTCCGGCGATGAATGAGGTCTGGGACGCGTGGGTGCCCGCAGGTGCCGCCCCCGCGCGCGCTTGCGGTGAGGCCAAGCTGGCCCATCCCGAGCTGCTCGTCGAGTTCATCGTGATCGCGGCCTGCGACGCCGCCTGAAACACATCGCTCACTGCGCAAAAGGAAGCCCCGCCCATGTCCAGTCACGGCGCACCCATCCCCATGACGTCCGCCAAATGCGGCCCCCTTTCGGGTGTCGCCGACGTGCCGGGTGACAAGTCCATCTCGCACCGCGCCTTGATCCTTGGGGCCATGGCGGTGGGTGAGACGCGCATCACCGGGCTTTTGGAGGGCGATGATGTGCTCGACACAGCCCGCGCCATGCGGTCCTTCGGCGCCGAGGTGGAGAAGGTGGGCGATACCTATGTCGTCCACGGTGTGGGTGTGGGCGGCTTTGCCGAGCCGGATCACGTGATCGATTGCGGCAATTCCGGCACCGGCGTGCGCCTCTTGATGGGAGCGATGGCCACCACGGATATATCGGTGACATTCACCGGAGACGCCTCGCTCAATGGCCGTCCCATGGCGCGGGTGACGGACCCGTTGGCACTTTTCGGAACGCAATCTGTGGGTCGTCGCGGTGGGCGCTTGCCGATGACGCTGGTGGGGGCGGCGAACCCGGTTCCCGTCCGCTACACGGTGCCGATGCCTTCGGCGCAGGTGAAGTCAGCGGTGCTTCTTGCGGGGCTTAATGCCCCCGGTCAGACGGTCGTGATCGAGCATGAAGCGACCCGTGATCATACCGAGCGGATGCTCGCAGGCTTTGGCGCCGAGATCACGGTTGAGGATACTGACACGGGCCGTGTGATCACCCTCACAGGCCAGCCCGAGTTGCGTCCGCAAACGATCGCCGTGCCGCGCGATCCGTCTTCGGCGGCTTTTCCCGTCTGTGCCGCGCTGATCACCGAAGGCTCGGACGTGCTGGTGCCCGGCATTGGCCTCAACCCCACGCGCGCGGGTCTTTTTACCACGTTGCGCGAGATGGGCGCGGATCTGACCTATGAGAACGAGCGCACCGAGGGGGGCGAGCCTGTGGCGGACCTGCGCGCGCGGTTTTCTCCGAACCTCAAGGGCATCGAAGTGGACCCGGCCCGCGCTGCGTCGATGATTGACGAATATCCGGTGCTTTCCGTCGTCGCGGCCTTTGCGACAGGGCAGACGGTGATGCGCGGCGTCAAGGAGCTGCGGGTCAAGGAATCCGACCGGATCGATGCGATGGCCAAGGGTCTGCGCGCCAATGGCATTGAGGTAGACGAGGGCGAGGATTGGTGGATCGTCACTGGACGCGGCCACGGTAACGTGCCGGGCGGCGGCACCTGTGCTGCGCGGCTCGATCACCGGATCGCGATGTCTTTCATGGTGTTGGGCATGGGCGCCGAGGCCCCTGTCACGGTCGATGACGGCGGCCCGATTGCCACGTCTTTCCCTATATTTGAACCGCTTATGGGTGCTCTCGGGGTCAAGATCACACGCGCCTAGGCCTGCCCCAAAACAGGTTGTACCCCCGGCCCTGTAAGGGCCAAGGGCGAGAGTCCACGGATGCAGGTCAGCAGATGCCTTTGGCTCTGCCCGATCAGGCGGGCAGGTGGATCTTGAACGCGGCCCGGATTGCCGCATCGGTGGCCGCATCAAACCGTGCGGCAGAGCGCTCGGACAGGATTTCTTCCTTGCGCGCGGTCGTGTCCTTCAGAAGGTCGGGTTTGCCGGATTCTTCCCATTGCTTCGGGCTCATCCGGTTGCCGATCTTGGGATATTGATAATCGCTCACCATCCGCGCCAGCGTTTGCGATGTGCCAAGATAATGCCCCGGCCCGCCGATGCAGACCTCGCGGATTTGCTCTAGCGCCAATGTTTCCTCGTTTACTTCGATCCCCCGAACGCAGCGTTGCGCGTGGCCAATGAGATCATCCCCGAGAATCAGCGACTCGAGACAGAAGCCCAAGAGGGATGCGTGCATCCCTGCCGCCTCATAAACCATGTTAAGGCCTGACAGCCCCGCCATGACGTTGGAGCACATCTGCTCCCATCCGGCCTGCATATCGGGCAGTTTCGCGTCGGTGATCCCGCCCACCGCGCCGCCGGGTAGGTCATAGAACCGGTGCATTTGCGCGCAGCCCGAACTCAGCAGCGCCTGCTCACCCGACCCACCCGTCATGGCGCCGGTGCGCAGGTCCAACCCGAAGGGCCATGTGCCGAAAACCGCCGGATGACCGGGCTTCACCGCGTTGACATAAACAAGGCCAGCAAGGCATTCCGCGGTTGCTTGCACAATTGCACCCGCAACGGTCGAAGGGGCCGTGGCTCCGGCCATGCCCGCGCTCAAGAGCAGGATGGGCATGCCGCCTTCGATACAGGCCTCCATGACCTCGCAGGATTCCGTGGCAAACTTCATCGGTGGCACCACGAAGCAGTTGGAATTGCTTATAAATGGCCGTGCGCGCCATTTATCCTCACCGCCCGCGATCATGTGCAGCATCTCCAGCGCACCTTTGACATAGCTGGGATCAGTGAAGGAGGTGCCCACATGTTTTGTGGTTCCGCCGCAGCAGGCATAGATCGTGTTCATATCCATTTCGTAATTGTCATAGATATCGCGGCAGACCATGGGCCGCTGGACGAAGTGGATATTGTCGAGCACATCGCAAATGCGGGCGGCGTCGTGCAGATCCTGCACCGTGCATTCGCGGTAATTGCGGCCATCGACATCGACCATGTGCACGGCGGCGCCAGCAGTGCCGTAATGCACTTTAGTGCCTTTAAGGTGCATGTCATGTTGCGGATCACGGCCCATCAACGTCACGTCACGGTTCGCGCGCGCAATCGTGTCCTCCACAAGCGCGCGGGGAAACCGGATGCGGCCATCGTCGCCCTGAATGGCGCCCGCGCCAGTGAGGTAGGCCACGCCGCTGGGTGGGGCATCGGCCAGCCCGATCTGTTCCAGCGCGTCGAGGGCGGTGTTGTGGATTTGCTCGATCTGGGTCTGGGTGAGCACGTTGAGCACGCCACCTTCCATACCTGGGCGTATGGAGCGCATCGCCTCCGTTGGGGGGGCGGCACGGGTGGCGCGGCGGGCGGCACGACCGCCGGAGCGGCGAGGGGACTGGTCATTCATGATATGGTTCCGGGCTTTGAAAAAAGGAAAAAACGGCGCAGCTCAAGCCCCCGGCCTGCCTCGTGCAGCGCGTCCGCGCTCTGCCCCGATCGTTCTGATCACAAGGGCGATCTTACAGCATGGCGACATGGCCATCCCCTCACATATGATGAACCCATGTGAAAATGCCGCGCGGCATCCGTCTATTCTGATTGCGACGTGATGTCGTTTTCAGGCTGTGATCTGTCTATTTTGCCTGCTGGGACGCCAAAGACAGCAATTTTGCCAGTCCCTCTTCGAGCTTTGCGTCCTCCACGGTCAGGGCGAGCCGGATATGCCCCGCTGCCGCCGCACCAAAGCTTTCGCCGGGCATGACGGCCACATGATGCGTGTCCAGAAGCAGATTACCAAACGCCTCGCCGCTCATCCCCGTGGCCCGGATATCGAGCATCACATACATCGCCCCATCCGCCGGAATGGCCCGCACGACATTCTGCGCGGCGATCTGTTTCAGCACCAGATCACGACGCCGCCGGAAGGGTGCGGCGATCTTTTCTTCAAACGCAGCCCCTTGATTGAGCGCGAAAAGCGCGCCCTCCTGAATGAAACCACAGACGCCATATGTGGTGTTCGTTGTCAGGTCGCCAATGCGCTGAGTCACGTCGTCGGGACAGATAAGCCAACCGATGCGGGAGCCAGTCATCGCGTGGCTTTTGGACATGGAGCCTACGACAAGCGTGCGCTCGGCCATGCCGGGCAGGGCGCGGGGGCTTTTATGTGTGCCGGTCCAGACTTGCGTGTCATAGACCTCGTCCGAGATCAGCCACAGGTCGTTGTCTTGGCAGACCTGAGCGATCCCTTGGAGGGTCGCATCCGAATAGATCACGCCCGTTGGATTGTTGGGAGAGTTGATCAGCAGCGATTTCGCGCCCGTCTCTTTGGCAGCGGTATCTATAGCTGCGGCATCGGGTTGAAACTGTTCCTCGGCAGAGGCGGCGATGGTGTGTGCATGTGCGCCAACGCTGCGGATCGTGCCGGGGTAGGTGGCATAATAGGGATCGATGAAGAGCCCGGTGTCGCCTTCGCTCAGCGCTGCATAATGCGCGGCATAGAGCGCCGATTGCCCACCTGGCACGACCAGCACATTGTTTCGTGTGGTCGGCGCGCCCGTCGCGGCCTGAACCCGTGCTGCAACCTTCTCGCGCAGCGCGCGCATGCCATTGAACTCTGTGTAGCCCGTATTGCCCGCAAGCCCCGCGCGGTGCATCGCGTCGAGGATACTGGGATCGGTGCGAATGTCATGCTCGCCAATGGTCAACTCGGTCACCGGGGTGCCGTCGCGGATCATTTCGCGGGCGCGTGTGAAGAGATCCCAACCATCCGAGCCGCCGCCGTTGATCTGTTTCAGGCGCTGTGAGAGTTGCATGGGACTGCCTCCGTCTTAAAGGCCTGCAGAGGCCGCTGTTATCCCACGAGACAGGCCAGCGCGGGGCAGGTAAGTCAACCCGCATTTTGCCCGCTTGACCGGGCCGGGGCCGCGCGCTTAGGGTCGTGGCATGACCAAGATTATTTGCATTCCCACCTGCATTAAACGCTGAGATATCTCGGGCGGGTCTGTCTTTCTATTCCATCACTGGTGAAGAGTTGCTAAGCCCGCCCGGAGCACCCGTGTGAGGACATTGCGCCATGACCAACGCCCAGACGAACACGCAGACCGAGATCAAGCTGCACAATACCAAGACCCGCAAGAAGGAGGTTTTCACCCCTTTGGACGCGGACAATGTGCGCATGTATGTCTGCGGGCCCACGGTTTACGATCGTGCGCATCTGGGCAACGCGCGGCCTGTTGTGGTGTTCGATGTTCTCTACCGATTGCTGCGGCACGTCTATGGGGCAGAGCATGTCACCTATGTGCGCAATTTCACGGATGTCGATGACAAGATCAACACGCGCGCCGCCGAGAGCGGGCGGGAGATTGGCGAGATCACCGAGGAAACCATCAGCTGGTTTTTGCAGGACATGGGTGCGCTTGGGGCGTTGGAGCCCGATGCGATGCCACGCGCAACGGCATTTATTCCTCAGATGGTTGCGATGATCGAGGGTCTGATCGCGTCGGGCCATGCCTATGCGGCGGAGGGGCACGTTCTTTTCCGCGTGCGGTCTTACGAGGCCTATGGCGCTTTGTCGGGCCGGTCGGTCGATGACATGATCGCGGGCGCGCGGGTCGAGGTCGCCCCCTATAAAGAGGACCCGATGGATTTCGTCCTCTGGAAGCCCTCGGGGCCGGACCTGCCCGGATGGGACAGTCCCTGGGGGCGTGGGCGGCCCGGCTGGCACATCGAATGCTCGGCCATGGCACATGAGCTTCTGGGGGAGAGCTTTGACATTCACGGCGGCGGCAACGACCTGATGTTCCCGCACCACGAGAACGAGATCGCCCAAAGCTGCTGCGCCCATCCCGAGGGCGGGTTTGCGCAGGTCTGGATGCATAACGAGATGCTTCAGGTCGAGGGCAAGAAGATGTCCAAGAGCTTGGGCAATTTCTTCACGGTGCGGGATTTGCTGGACCAAGGCGTGCCGGGAGAGGTGATCCGGTTTGTGTTTTTGTCGACGCATTATAGGAAGCCGATGGATTGGACGGCGGAGAAGGCGCGGGAGGCGGAAGCAACATTGCATGCGTGGGCGGATACCCTCGCTGAGCGCCATGATGTGCTTGATTGGGAGGGTTCCACACCCGATCCACACCCAGACGTGACCAATGCATTGTCGGAGGATCTGAATTCATCACTAGCTCTGACCAAACTCCGCGAGCTTTTCAAATACATTGATAATAGGGAAGACTTCCTTGCCCTCTCAGACAACGCCAAACTGGACGCAGAGCTGACATTTGTCGCCAGCGCGGCGCTCTTGGGGTTAGATGTTGTCGGGCTTGCGAGGGCGGTTCGGGATAGGCCGCGAGTCTTTGACCTTGATCGGTTCCAATTGGAACTTGCCTATGAGCGGGTGCAGGCGATGGAAAGGAAAGATTTTTCCAAAGTTGATGCATTGAAAAAGTCCCTGACAGAAGCGGGCGTTGAAGTGCGCATGAGCAAGGATAGCATCGAGTTGAAAGAAGGACCAAACTTCGACCCCGCCAAACTGGACGCCCTCAAATGACGCGCTGCACCCACAGGGCAGTGCCCGGCCGCGGGGGGGCGAGAAGCGCCCGCCCGGGGGGGCGGCCGGGCGCTGGCCGTGACGCAAGCGCCTCGGCTGAGGTGCGCTTATGACCCGTGAACGCCTCACCCTCTATGACACTACCCTGCGTGACGGCCAACAAACGCAGGGCGTGCAATTCTCGACCGAGGAGAAACACGCCATCGCGCTGAGCCTCGACCGGCTGGGCATCGACTATATCGAGGGCGGCTGGCCCGGAGCGAACCCCACCGACTCAGCGTTTTTCGACACAGCCCCCGAGACGCGCGCCCGGATGACCGCCTTTGGGATGACCAAACGCACCGGGCGCAGCGCGGGCAATGATGACGTGCTGGCTGCCGTGCTCAATGCAGGCACGCCCGCCGTGTGCCTTGTGGGCAAGGCGCATGAGTTCCACGTGACCACCGCCTTGGGCATCACGCTGGAGGAAAACGTCGAGAATATCCGCGCTTCCATCGCGCATATCGTGGGCCAAAAACGTGAGGCTCTTTTTGATGCTGAGCATTTCTTTGATGGCTACAAGGCCAACGCTCCCTATGCGCTGGAGTGTCTGCGTGCGGCTTACGACGCGGGCGCGCGCTGGATCGTGCTGTGTGACACCAACGGAGGCACGCTGCCCGGCGAGATCGGACGCATCACGGCCGAGGTGATCGCGGCGGGCATCCCCGGCAGCCATCTGGGCATCCACACCCATAACGATACCGAAACCGCCGTGGCCAGCACTCTGGCCGCCGTAGAGGCCGGCGCGCGGCAGATCCAAGGCACATTGAACGGGCTGGGCGAGCGCTGCGGCAATGCGAACCTCACGGCGCTTATCCCCACGCTGCTGCTGAAAGAGCCCTATGCCAGCCGTTTCGAGATCGGCGTAACGCTTGAGGCGCTGGAGGGCCTGACACAAGCCAGCCGTCAGCTTGATGACATTCTCAACCGCGTGCCCATGCGGCAAGCGGCCTATGTGGGCGCCTCGGCCTTTGCGCATAAGGCAGGCCTGCACGCGAGCGCAATCCTCAAAGACCCCACCACCTATGAGCATATCGCGCCCGAGACCGTGGGCAATGCGCGCATCATCCCGATGTCCAATCAGGCGGGGCAATCGAACCTGCGCCGCCGCCTGGCCGATGCGGGACTGGAGGTGGACCCGAAGGACCCGGCACTCGCCCTGATCCTTGACGAGATCAAAGAGCGCGAGGCCAAGGGCTACACCTATGACAGCGCGCAGGCGTCTTTTGAGCTTCTGGCGCGCCGCGCGCTGGGCCAAATGCCCGTATTTTTTGAGGTGAAGCGCTATAAGGTCACGGTGGAGCGGCGCAAGAACAAACGCGACGAGGTGGTAAGCCTGTCCGAGGCGGTCGTGGTGGTGAAAGTGGACGGGGAAAAGAAGCTTTCCGTATCGGAATCGATGGACGCCAGCGGGCATGATCGCGGCCCGGTCAACGCGCTTGCCAAAGCGCTGGGCAAGGATCTGGGGCGGTATACGGAGGCGCTCAAAGACATGCGGCTGGTGGATTTCAAGGTGCGCATTACCCAAGGCGGAACCGAGGCCGTCACCCGCGTGATCATCGACAGCGAGGACGCACATGGCCGCCGCTGGTCCACCGTGGGCGTCAGCGCGAACATAGTCGATGCATCTTTCGACGCGCTTCTGGATGCAATCAACTGGAAGCTTTTGCGCGGTGAATGACGATCTGCGCGCCTGCGCCGACATCGTGCGTCGGGGCGACCCTGAGCGTTTTGCCGCCGTGATGGCCGCCCCCGTGGCGGCGCGCGCCGTGCTCTTTCCGCTTTATGCGTTCAACGTCGAGGTGGCGCGCGCACCGTGGCTGACGGCGGAACCGATGATTGCGGAGATGCGCCTGCAATGGTGGCGCGAGGCGTTGGAGGAGATCGGCGCAGGCGGTACGGTCCGGCGGCATGAGGTGGTGACACCTCTGGCTCGGATCCTGGATGCCGAGGCGGCGGCTCTGCTGGATCTCGGGATCGCTGCGCGGCGCTGGGACATCTACAAGGATCCGTTCGAGGATGCGGGGCATTTCGACGCGTATATCACGCGCACGTCCGGCCATCTGTTGCAGGTGGCGCAGCGGGTTCTGGGCGGGACCGCACCCGAGGTTGCGCTGGATGCAGGCTATGCGATGGGGCTGGCCAATTTCCTCAAGGCGATCCCCGCGCTTGAGGCTGCAGGGCGCGTGCCGCTGATCAATGGCCGCCCCAAGGGGATTCGGGCACTCGCATCTGACGGGTTGGCGCGGCTGCGCCGGGCGCAGGCGGCGCGGGCTCAGGTGGCCTGCCCGGCGGCACCGGCATTTTATGCGGCATGGACGGCCGGGCCAGTGCTGCGGAGGGCCTGCGCG
>JBASXE010000039.1:0-1568 GCA_049276875.1 Roseovarius sp.
CAGCGGCCAACAAAGGCCTTCCGGTTTCCAGAGCTTGGCGTTTGCCAGCTTAAATATTACTGAGTAGGCGCGGGTATGTTGTAGTATATTGAGAAGAAAATGAATGAGGTGAGATTATGCGCGGTACCATCCTTCCAATTACTTTAATTCTGATGCTTGCCTCCGGTTGCGGCAAGCTTGCCACTGATCACACATCGGTCGTGGGTACTGGGCCGGACGAATTGCTTAAATTGCGGGCAGGTCCAGGGCTTGGCTATAGAGTGACGTTAGGCTTGCCTGAAGGAACTGTGCTCAATCGCCTAGATTGCGTGACTGAAATAGGCTGGTGTCGCGACTCGCTTGAGGCTGCTCCCCAAATCACAGGCTACGTATCGGCCGACTACCTCTCGGCACATTAGCAAAGGGTCAAGACAGGCCGTGCTGGAAAGCGAGCATTTCTTTGTGCTCCGATACTGCTGCACCGAGCGCTGGCCAAGCACTTTCCATAAATCATGCTCCTGACAGCAACTCTGCGGCGGAGCACACCGGAAAGTCTATGGAAGTTTGGGATTTTGAGCGAATTTGTATAGGATATGCTTAAGTAGTCATGACGCTCTAGCTTGCTCAACTTAAACAAATGACCAGCGTTGTTCTTTTCGATAGTTAACTGCGTCACTTAGAACTGTGGAACCCTTTTTTGCTGTGCTGCTAGGCTTGAGGTCTTGTCGATCCTTTTGACGCGCGTTTCAGGTTTTTTGGCTCCCGAAATCCATCTTAAAACATTACGACGATAGGACGGAGCAGCAGCCTGCCACCATAAAAGGCCTCCGTTAGCCTCAAGAGCTGATGTTAGATCATCGGGTTCAACGAGGGCATCAATTAGCTCACTCTCAGTCCATCTTCCGCTTCTCCGAGCATCCTCAATTGCCGCATCTCCAGCTGGATGCATTTTACCCTCTGCCCTCAATCGTTCTGCGCGATCTTTATAGGTTTGAGCCCACACTTGCTGTTTGCGCGGTGATATAAGCTGCATCGTGCGTGTATCATCCAACTTGAGGCGGCGTCCGTCAATCCAGCCATATGCGATTAAAGCGTCAAGTACAGTGTCCCGCGACACGTAACGATCGGGATGAGCGGCTTTCCAAGTCACGAGCCATACGCTTTCTGAGTTGCCGTGGTATTGTTGAAGCCATTGCCAAAGATCGTCTTCTGATTTGATTTCAACACGCTCAAACTTGTTGTGATCCATCATTCTTACCTTTGCCTGCCATGCCCCTCATAGCAACACTACGGCAGGGCATACCAACAAGTCTATGAAAGTGTGTGTTTGGGATGTGGGGGAGCAGACTTTTGCTACGCAATGCTTTACGGTCTACACTGTCGCACGCATCGGACTTATGCTGTTGATGTTACTTCTAACACAGAACTGCTTTGCATACACGTCACTTGTTATGCTGCATTGCAGACCATGTCACTGAAGCAGAGGTTCATTCCTATCACAAGTCACCAAACCGGAACTGCGCTTTCTCAGTACTCGAGACCACCTAGAACGGAGCGAACGCAGCACCGCGGATAATTTCCTGCTTGCG
>JBASXE010000040.1:0-24336 GCA_049276875.1 Roseovarius sp.
TGCTCAAGTCGTCGCTGCCACCTTTCGCGCGCGGCAGGATGTGGTCGACATGAAGTGCTGCGTGTTCTTCATGGGCACCGCAAAGCTCACAGCGGTACTTGGCCCGCTTGAGCACCTCGTACCTTACGGAGCCGGGCACATACCCATCTGCAATGCTGCGATGCCCCCAAATGCCGTCACCGCGTTGGTTGACGTAATCGGTAAGGCGTTGCTGGCAGAGGTCAACGAGGGCGCCGGTTTCCTCTGTGGTTAGATGACCAGCGGCGAGCCTATACCCTGTAATTCGGCGCCCATCTTTGATTGGCTCAATGGCGCCATTTTGCGTGAGAACCTTGCCGACCATATTTTTGGTGCGGATCTCATAGTATTCGACCTGTGAGCAGTCGTAACTCAGGAGGGCTTTGGCAACGTCTTCTGTGGAGGCCGTTCCACCATTTTCCAGCAGAACGCGAAGCATGACTGGCTGGTAAACATGTGACATCCGCATCTGCTCGCGGATGTAGGCTTCAAGCTGTTGATAGGTACGGTTTGCACTCATGGCCAAGACATCGCCGAAAAACGGGAAAAAATGCCAAGCGGAGCCTGTGGGTGGCGTAGGCCTGATGAAGCCGCTGGAACAAAGAAATGCGCTCTTTTGCGGAGGTAGTCGACCATGATGGGAAAGCGGTCTTGGCCGCCTGCACAGCCCTATCGGTATCTTCGGCATTCCCCAAAGCAATCTGCGCAACGAACTGGCGAGTTGCAGGGTTTTCGACATCGCGCGTCATCTCAGAGACCGGACACACCCATTGTCCATCAATATAGAACTCAAGGCGATGAAAACTGGACATGCTCTGTACTTTCCCAACAAAAAAATTAACCAAGCGTTCTTGATCTATGATAAACATAGTTGACTATTTGTCAATTTTGGAATTTACTTTGCCACGCGCTTGGCAGCACGATGTCATGAAAATAGGGAGCGTATGATGAACAAAATAGCACTATGTACTGCGGTCGTCTGTATGGCTGGTTCTGCGGCCTTCGCGGATTGCGGAGACATATCCTTGACGGAATTTGACTGGCAATCCGCACAAGTCAACGCTGAGATCACCAAGTTCATTCTCGAGCAGGGATACGGTTGTTCGGTGTCCATGGTGCCCTCCAGCACCACGTCGGCGATCGTTTCCGTTGCGGAGAACGGCACACCTGATGTGGTCATCGAGATGTGGGAGAACGCGGCGGGAGGGCTGTTGGAATTGCGCGACAGCGGCAAAGTCAACTTCCTCAACGAAGTCCTGAGCGATGGCGGACAACAAGGTTGGTGGGTGCCGCAATATCTGGTCGATGCGCACCCGGAGCTTGCCACTCTCGAAGGCATCCTCGCCAATCCTGACCTTGTCGGCGGGCGCTTCTACTCCTGCCCGGAAGGCTGGACCTGCAACACTACCAACGAACACATGGCAGAGGCCGCCGGAATGCAACAGGCCGGCATCGAAGTCTTTGTCCCAGGTGGCGGTGAAACGCTGTCGACCTCGCTGGCCTCGGCCTACTCGAGCCAGGAGCCGTGGTTCGGCTATTATTGGGCGCCGACGCCTCTGCTGGGTGAGAACCCGATGGTGTTGGTGGATGTTGGCCCTTACGACGCCGCAACTTTCGAGTGCAACGCGACCGCGGATTGTGCAAGCCCGGGCATGTCGGCCTATCCGCGCGATGCGGTCTGGACCATTGTAACTGCCGAGCTTGCCGAACGCGAGCCGGAGGCGACAGAGTTGCTTTCGAACATGTCCATCAGCAATCAGGAGCTGGGGGCCGTGCTGGCCTGGCAGGACAAGAACAACGCATCTGCCGAAGAGGCCGCGGTGTATTTCCTGACCACCTATCCGGATACCTGGGGTGGTTGGCTGAACGACGCGGCGCGCGAGAATCTGGCACCAATTCTCCAGCAATGACGTCCAAGGCCCCGGCGATCGCGCCGGGGCCTTCTTCTGGTTTTCAGGATCATGTTTCTTACGAAATGAATCCCCGCGCTGTCGTTCCCGGATTCGGTCTCGACATGAACATACGTGGTCTGGGCGCACCGGCCGCCATGTTCGGGTCGCCGTCGAAAACCACACAAAAACCCTATCAGCAGGAAAGCAAGTATGACCGCAGCCACGAAACACGCCGCGGATGCAGGGCCAGCCCCCCGGACTCCCAAGCAGCGCCTGACACGCATCGTCGAAGATGGGCTTTGTGTCGGCTGTGGCCTATGCGCGAGCCTGGCGAAGGATGGCGCGGTCACGATGAAGACGTCCCCGCTCGGGTATCTCAGGCCCTATGTCACGGGAGAGATCGACGATGATCTGGTCGATACCGTCTATGATGTCTGCCCGGGTCTGCGCCAGGATACACTGCCCGCGCATCTTCTGGCCACGGATACGGTGGTTGACCCGGTCTGGGGGCCCTATCGGGCCATGTACAGCGCCCATGCGGCCGATGAAACGACCCGCGTCAAGGCGGCAAGCGGCGGCGTTCTGTCCGCCCTGTCGAAATTTCTGCTGTCCACAGGCCGGGTGGACTTTATTCTGCATGCGCGGCCCTCGACGGAAGATGTCACCTTCGGCGAGGCCCATGTCAGCCGGACCGAGGACGACGTCGACCGTGGCACCGGTTCGATCTACGGGCCCACCGCGCCGCTGGTCGATATCCTGTCGTTGCTCGACCAGGGCAAGCCTTTTGCCTATATCGGCAAGCCCTGCGATATTTCCGCCCTGCGGAACTACGCCACGCACGACCCGCGCATTGAGGAGCTGATAAAGTATTGGCTGACGCCGGTTTGCGGTGGCATCGTGCCGCCGCCGCAAATGGACGGGTTCCTTGCGGAGCGCGGCACATCGCGCGGCGAGCTTGCCAGCTTCAGGTATCGCGGTGATGGCTGCCCGGGCGATACGGAGTTCACCACCAAGGATGGCCGGAACGGCACGGCGAACATGTACGAAACCTATGGCGGCATCGAGGAAAGCGCCTGGCAATTGCCCTTCCGCTGCAAGATCTGTCCCGATGGCCCCGGCGAAGGCGCAGATATCGCCGCAGGGGATCAATGGGTTGACGATGTGCCCGACTGGGAGTTCGCCAAGATCGACAAGGGCACGAACGCGGTGATCGTGCGAACCAAGGTAGGCGAAGAGCTCTATAATGCCGCGGTCGCTGCGGGCTATCTTAACACCGAACAGGAGATTACCCCAAGATTTTACGATACGTGCCAGCACCATCATGTCGTGAAGAAGATGTATACGCGTGCGCGATGGAACGGGCTGGCGCAGGCGGGCGCGTTGATGCCGCGGTCCGAAGGCTTGCGCTTGGACGCCTATTTCGATGCGAATACGCCAGAGGTGAACGCGGCACAGACCGAAGGCACGATCCGGCGTGTTCCCGGTGCACGCGAACCACTAGAATAGGGTAATCGCGCGCGGGCATGGCTCGGGCTATGGCTGAGCGCCGGAAGCCTTTTTGAACGTGGTTCATAAAGGGGTGAAATGGACGGATTTGGTGCAATTTTCCCGATCGCCGGTCGGTGCCAGAGCCGGGCATTTCGAACGGATGGCGGCCTGCTCTTCGGTGTTGCGGCGTCAAAGGGGTTTGACGAAGATCCGCTGAGTGGAGACATCACCGAACATGCCGAGGCCGCCTTTGCCAGGATGAGTGAGGTTCTGGAAGGGGCTGGCCTGACACGTGCGGATGTGTGTTTCGTCAACGTTTATCTACATGACGTTCTGAAGGACGTGGCGGCGTTCAACATCGTCTGGCGGCAGTATTTTGAAGGCTTGTCTCCGGCTCGGTGCTGCGTGGGTGTCACCCTGCAAACCGGTATTTTGGTCGAAATGGTCTTTGTTGCGCAGCAACCCGACAGCTAGGGCGGCTCAGTCGCTCTTGGCCGCTGCTGTGCGCCTGGCGTCAATCTCAGTCTGGCTGTTGCCACCCGTGAACCAGTCATCGCGCGAAACGTCCTGAAACACGATCCAGGTATGCGCAGGCCCGCTGCCCAGCTCTTTCTCAAACACTTTCATGATGCCTTCGGCCACGGCTTTCTTCTGGGCGTCGGTGCGGCCTTCGAACATGGAGATATTGATCAACGGCATGGTGTATCCTTTCTCAGAAATCGATTTGGGTGCCGATACCGGCTTCGGTTGCGGCTGCCAGCAGGGCAGAGGCTATCATCAGATCGCAGGCGGCAACGCCCCGATGGCAGAACAGGATGCGATCACGGTCTGACCGGCGCGGGCTGGTGTTTTGAGCGATCACATCGCCGATCAGCGCATCGACTTTCGCCTCAGTCACATGGCCCGCAGTGGTCTGCGGTCCAAGCCCACCACGGCCATCCGCAACCCAGCGATCCATTACCAACCTGTCAATATCCTCCATGATATTTACGGGCAGGGAACTATAGGCGCCGAAGACAATGATGACAGCACCAGGTCGGATTGAAGACGGTGCAAGAAGTGGCCTGTCGCCCGGCAGGGCCGTGCCGTCGATGAAGATATCTGCCCCGGCGAGACACGCGTCCCATGTCGCCGTTGGGACAACAGGCACAGCAAGCTCAAGGGACAATGCATGCGCTGCCGTCTTGGTCTGTTCCGGATCGCGGCCGCACAGGCGGATCTTCGCAAGCGGAATAGCCCCTGCGATATAACGAACGGCCTGCACACCAATGCCGCGCGTCCCGACACAGCCCAGAGTCCGGGCACCGGCACGGGCCAATGAAATGGCCCCAATGGCGGTGACCATGGCGGTGCGCTGCGTCGTGATCGTGGCGGCGGGCATCAAACCGGTGATCTGTCCAGTCTCAGTCTCGATTAGGATCAGGCAACCCGGATTTGTCGCCAGAGCTTTCGCCGCGTTTCCGGGAAAGCCCCCCACGGTCTTGACCAGAGCCATGTTTTCCTTCGGAAGCGCGCCTTGGATGACAGCGATCAGATCGTCCCGGCCGGGTACGGGGTTGAACACCGTTGTCGGCTGGGCAATCGCCTGGCCCTCGGCCTGCGCTTGCAGACCCGCCGAAACCGCTGTCCGGATCGCATCATCTGAAAGCGCGATTTGGGCAATGTCCGCTTCGGATAGAACGGTGATCATTCTGCTTCTCCGGGAACGGACTTGAGCATCAGGTAGGTCTTGCGGGTCTCATGCACATTGCGCCACACGCCGGTCCAGCCCTTGGGGATGAACCCGGCCTGACCAGGACCGACCTGAACGATCTTGCCGTTAGGTTCCACCAGCTCGATCAGTCCGCTGATGACGGTGAACATCTCGTGATGGGCACGCGGCTTGACGGTCATCTCGCCCGGCTGGCCAACCCACTGACCGCAGAGCAACTGCCCCGCGCCAAGGTCCACGCCGTTCCACAGCACCGATGACGGCGCTCCCGACAGAACGATTGCCGGATCGGGGGTGCGGTTCTCACCGCTGGTGGCGTCGATATCAAGAAGGGTGGTGTGCATGGATCACTCCTATTGCGTCTCGAAGGGGTTGACGACTTTTGGGGCCGTATTGAACCAGATGCTTTTGGTGCTGAGGAATTCCTCAATCGCCTTCAATCCGTTTTCCCGGCCGATCCCGCTTTGCTTGATCCCGCCAAAAGGTGAGGTATAGCTGACCGCGCGGTAGGTGTTGACCCAGACAGTCCCGGCGCGCAGCCGGCCTGACAGGCGGATGGCGCGGGAAACGTCCTGTGTCCAGAGCCCAGCGGCAAGGCCATAATTGCTGTCATTTGCAATCTCGATCGCGTCCTTCTCGTCTTCGAACGGTATGACTGACAGCACAGGCCCGAACACCTCTTCACGGGCAATGCGCATCTGGTTGGTCACTCCGGTGAAGATGGTTGGTTCAATGAACAGGCCAACGCCACACTCCGGCCCATGCCCGGCCTTACCCCCAAGCACGCACGTAGCCCCATCGGCTTTCGCGATCTCAATGTACTCCAAAATCTTGGCATGCTGCGCCTCGGTTGCCACCGGAGCCATCTGGGTCGCCGGGTCGAGCGGGTCGCCCATTCGGATGCCCTTTGCCTTAGCGACGATGCGGTCCACCATGTCATCATGGATCTCGCGATGCACCAACAGGCGCGAGCCCGCGATCCAAGTCTGACCCGAGGCCGCAAAAATCCCCGCCATCGCACCATTGGCCGCGTTGTCGAGATTGGCATCAGGAAAGACGATGTTGGGAGATTTGCCGCCCAACTCCAGTGCGACTTCGTGAAAATGTTCGGCGGCCAGCTTGTATACGGCGCGCCCGCCCTGTTCCCCGCCGGTGAAGGAGACCTTGGCAATGCGCGGATCGCTGACCAGCGCCTCACCGATCTCATGGCCATAGCCCGTCACCACATTAACCACGCCGGGGGGGAAGCCTGCCTCCTCGAAAAGCGAACCGAATACCAGCGACGAGGCCGAGGTGAATTCAGACGGCTTCAGGATCACGGTACAGCCCGCCGCCAAAGCCGGTGCCAGCTTGTAGGCGGCCAGCAATAACGGAGAATTCCATGGTGTGATGCAGACCACCACGCCCATCGCCATGGGGCGCGTGATGTTCAGCACCGCCTGGTTTTCATTGGGCAGAACAGCGCCTTCCACCTTGTCGGCCAATCCCGCGAAATAGCGATACCAGTCTGGAATACGGCGCATTTGCCCCGCCATTTCCGTGATGCGCTTGCCATTGTCCATCACCTCAAGCCGCGCAAATTCCTCGGCGCGCGCCTCAAAGAGATCAGCCAGCTTGTAGAGAAGCTTGCCGCGCGCCGTGGGGGTCAGGCCGCCCCAGTCGGGGCATTGAAAGGCCTCCTCGGCGGCACTCACTGCATCTGCTGCATCTCTCGCCTTCCCGCGCGGGATACGACACCACGTTTCACGCGTGAAAGGATAGGTGCTGTCGATCCATTCACCCTCGCTGGCCTTGCGGTAGGTACCCCCGATGAGCATCGGAAAATCTTGGGTATCGGTCATGATGTCAGGTCTCCGGAGTCAGGTCGTTCAGAAGCTGGGCGATCGGGCGGTCGTCATCCACTGCCAGAATACGCGCAGCCACATCCGGTGCACGCGCACCAAGGATCGGGCGGGCCAGCCGTAGGAATTTCGCGGTCAGGTCATTTTCCTGTGCTGACAGATCGCTGGCCGGCGCGCTGACATCGCATTGGCGGTCGACCCGCTTGCCATCCGATGTCGTGATCGTGGCGGATGCCAACATGCGGTTGTCGGTCTCAAGGGGGCTGACCGTGACGCGTTGCCGGAGTTGCACCAGGTCCGGGTCCATCGCCAGCGCCTCGGTGAAGCCTTCCGGGTTGGTCGTATCCCGCCCCGACAGGGCCATGGCGACGAGGTGGCGGATTGAGAACTTCACTTCCAGACCGGTTGTTGGCTCCTTGATGTCGCAAACGCTGTGCAGGCCCGGTTGCAGGCCGATAGTGACGCGTTCTATCTTGGACAGCGTCAGACCATGGTCGCGACACAGCGCTTGCACCACTTCTATGGCAGAATGCGTGTAATAGCAGGCGGCATGACGTTTGTAGACGTTTTCCTCGATCCCGAAAGGTGCAGATGGGTCGGGGCGGATATTGTAAGGATGAAACCCGTCGGACAGGACGGGGCCAAGCCCCTGGGGGTGCTCGATTCCATCCAACGGGGCGGACATGCCAAGCACTACCCATCGGGCTGCCATAAGCCCACGTTCCGCGGCAAGGCCCGCATGCAGGGGTTTGACCATCGTGCCAAACATCGCACGCAGTCCGGCGGCCTGTGTGGCGGCGATGGACAGCGCACGACCGGAAGCATCCTGATCCAGCCTCAGCAACCGGCACACGCCTGCAGCGGCGGCAACGGTGCCAACGGTGGCCGTGGTGTGAAAGCCGCGCAAGTAGTGCGCCTCACCCAGCATCTCGCCCAGGGCGCAAGCCACCTCTGTGCCGGTGATCAGCGCGTCAATGACTTGCGCACCGGTGTGGTCGTCACACGCAGCCAGAACCGCAGGCAGGATCGCCACGCTGGGGTGGCCGCGCATCCGCTTGTTGATGTCGTCGAAATCCAGCACATGCGAGGCTGCACCGTTGACCCGTGCCGCAATCGCCGGGGCACATCTGTGCTTTGTTCCGATGACCGGACTCCCCGGACCCCGCGTTTGCGCCTCTTCGATCAGCAGCTTCACCAGCGGGTCATTTACGCTTGCCAGTGTCACCCCTGCCCAGTCCAACAGCGCGTGACAGGCCGCTTGCCTGGAGCGCGGCGTGGGTGGGTCATCCCCGCGCGCAATCCAGCGCGCCAGATCCGCCGTGACCGCCCCCGCCGCCATCAATAGCTCTTGGGCAAGCCCAGAACGTGCTGGGCGATGAAACTGAGGATCAGGTTGGGGGATATGGGTGCGATCCGCCCCAACCGGGCGTCCCGCCATTTCCGCTCGATGTCGTATTCGCGGGCAAATGCAAAACCACCGAAAGTGGTGAAACAGGCCTCCGCCGCTTTCCACGCCGCCTCGGCCGACAAAAGTCGCGCCATGTTCGCTTCGGCTCCACAGGGCAATCCCGCCTCAAACATCGCGGTGGCCTTGCGCACCATCAGGTCTGCCGCTTCCAGCTCGGCATGGGCTTGGGCCAGCGGGAATTGAATGCCCTGGTTCTGGCCGATGGGGCGGTTGAAGACGACGCGTTCCTTGGCATACTCGCTGGCGCGGCGCAGGAAATATCGCCCGTTGCCGATGCCTTCGCTTGCCGTCAGGCAGCGTTCGGCATTCATTCCGTCAAGTATATAGCGAAACCCCTTGCCCTCTTCCCCGATCAACGCGTCGGCGGGGATCGGCACGTTGTCAAAAAACACTTCGCAGGTGTTGTGGTTGATCATTGCGTCGATCGGCTTGATCGTGCAACCATTCTTCTTCGCCTCCTGAAGATCGATCAGGAAGGTGGAAATACCGTGATGCCGTTTCTCGACCTGATCCAGTGGCGTGGTGCGCGCGATCAGCAACATGAGGTCCGAATGCAGCGCACGGCTGGTCCAGACTTTTTGCCCGTTGATCACATAGCCATCATTGCTGCGCTCGGCGCGGGTCTTGATTTGTGTGGTGTCGGAGCCAGAGGTCGGCTCGGTCACGCCAAACGCTTGCAGGCGCAGCTCTCCGCTCGCAATCTTGGGTAGATATTTCTGCTTCTGCTCGGGAGTGCCATGGCGCAGGATCGTGCCCATCGTGTACATCTGCGCATGGCCCGCCGAGGCGACGCCCCCGCTGGCGTTGATCGTCTCGAGGATAACGGCACCACCGCGCAGGGGCAGGCCGGCGCCACCGTATTCCTCGGGGATGAGAGCAGCAAGATAACCCGCCTCTGTCAGCGCCTTGATGAAGGCAGTCGGATAGCTGCTCTCAACCGGCTCATCCTCCAGGCCTTGCCAATAGGTGCCAGGGAACCCTTCGCACAGCTTGGCGACCTGATCACGGATATCGGCATAGTCATGGCCCAGATCGATCTGGATTTCAGAAGGGGTTGCAGTAGTCATGCTTGTGTCTTTCGTTCCTGGGTTGCTGGAGTAAAGCCCTTGGGCGGGCCAGCTTTGACATAGGTTCCATGGGTCGGCTCGCCCTCCAGATGCGAGAGCATCACGGCGCGCGCCTCCAGCAAGCGGTCCAGATTGATGCCGGTGCGCAGTCCCATCTTTTCAAGCATGAAGACGAGGTCCTCGGTGACGACATTTCCGGTGGCACCCGGCGCAAAGGGACAGCCTCCAAGCCCACCTTGTGCGCCATCAAGCGTGCTGGCTCCAGCCTCCAAAGCCGCAAAGCAATTGGCCAGCCCCATTCCGCGCGTGTCATGAAAATGCGCGCCAAGCGGGGTTTCTCCCGCGATGTCGCTGACCTCGGCGTAGATGCGCTTTACGGCCGCAGGGTCACCGTATCCCACCGTGTCGGCCAAACCGATCTTGTCTGCGCCCAAATCTTTCAGCCGGCTGGCATAGAAGAACACGTCGGCCTCCGGGACAGATCCCTGAATAGTGCAGCCAAAACACGTGGCCAGGCCGCCGGATACGCGAATATTTTCAGCCCCCGGTGTTTCATCGCGGGCAGCGACGATGGCGGCAAATTCTTCCAAAGACTCCTCGCGCGTCTTGCGAACGTTGTTCAGGTTATGCGGCTCGGAGACGGACATTACGAAATTGATCTGGTCCGCGCCTGCGGCAATGGCGTCTCGCGCCCCTCGCAGGTTGGGCACCAGAACGCTGATCGAAAATCCACTAATCCGGCGCGCTTCGACCACGAGTTCAGGCGTGTCGGCCAGTTGCGGCATCAGCTTGGGCGGCACGAAGCTTCCCACCTGGATCTGGGGCAGGCCCGCCGCCGCCAGCGCCTTGAGCCATTCCAGCTTGGCGGCGGTCGGCATAACAAGACTTGTGGCTTGCAGCCCATCGCGTGGACCCACTTCCTGAACGATGACATCCACCTCAGACATCGCTATTTGCCCTTGAAATCAGGTTTGCGCTTTTCGTCGAACGCATTGACCGCCTCGACCCGGTCCTCGGTGCCGATCAGGCGGTTGTAGGCCTCCAACTCGAACTGGAAGCCGGTATGCGGATCCATGTTTTGCGCCGCGGAAATGGCCCGTTTGGCACGCAGGATCGAGAGCGGCGCATTGGCTGCGATCTTGCGGGCGGTGGCCAGGGTCTCGTCCATAAGATCGGCGTAGGGCACCACCTTGTTGACCAACCCCCAGTCCAGCGCATCCTGCGCACTAAAGGGCTCGCCCGTCAGAATGAGCTCCTTGGCGCGGCGTTCGCCCACAGCGCGAGGTAAGTTCTGGGTGCCGGTGCAGCCCGGCATAATGCCCAGCTTTACCTCAGTCAGCGCAAAGCGCGCATGATCGGCGGCATAGATGAAATCGCAGTTCAGCGCGGTTTCCAGCCCGCCTGCATAGGCCACGCCGTTGACGGCGGCGATGACCGGGACGGGGCAATCGCGCAGGGCCATGACGTTTTGCTCGAAGATGGCGTGCTGGCGGTGCCAGTCGGCCTCGGTCATGGTCTTGCGCTCTTTCAGATCGCCCCCCGCGCTGAAGGCCTTGTCGCCGCGCGCGGTCAGGATCACCACCCTGACACCTTCGGGATCCACATAGAGCGAGCGCATCACCTCCATCTGATCAAGTGCCATCTGGGTGTTGCGGGCGTTACGGACTTCGGGGCGGTCGAACATCACGATCAGGATGTGCTCCTCCACACGTTCGACATGCAGCGTCTCATATTCCATCTTCATGTCTTGGTACCCCTAATCATTTCGGTATGCTCGCCGTTTTCGGGTGCCATGCTACGCAATGCCGGGCGCTCTCCGTTAAAGCTGAGCGGCAGGCCGACAAGCTCGGGCGATTGCCCCGGCAACGATTGTAGGATGCCGATGGCTCGCGTCTGTTCATCGTTCAGCATCTCGCTGATGCGGCGCACCGGTGCGCAGGGCACGCCCGCTCCTTGCAATATCTCCATCCAGTGATCGCGCGTCTGCGTTTCAAACCGCGGCACAAGATAGGTGTTGAGCTCAGCTAGGTTTCTGTAGCGGTCCTGATTGCTTTGAAACCGTGAATCGTCCAGCAACTCGGGCAGGCCGATCGCCGGGCAAAGTCGGTTGAACAGATTATCATTCGGGGCCGATACGACCAGGTACCCGTCTTTGCATTCATAGGCTTGATAAGGCGCCATGCCGCGCGCGCCCGAGCCGACGCGTTCGGGGTCGATCCCGTCGACCTGTACCATGGTGGCCTGGTTCGTCACCCAGGCGATGGCCGTTTCGTAAAGCGACCCGTCGAGGATACAGCCGCGCCCTGTTTGCGACCGTGCATAGAGCGCCGCTAAGATTCCAATAGCCGACCACATGCCCGCGCCCATGTCGATCACTGACATGCCGACACGCACCGGCGGTCGCCCTTCTTCGCCGGTGATCGACATGATGCCCGCGGCCGCTTGCATCAGTGGATCATATCCCGGCGCCATCGCCCTTGGTCCCCTGGTGCCGAAGGCGCCTAGGTTGAAATAGATGAGGCGCGGGTTCGTCAGAGCCAGGGACGGACCGTCAAGACCAAGTTCGACTATTTTTCCAGGGCGCATGTTCTGAAGAACGACATCTGCACTTGTCTCGCAGAACTCCTTCAGCCACGCCCGATCATCCGCTTCTCGCAGGTTCAGCGTAATGCTTTGTTTGTTCGAGTTCAGCGGCAGAAAAAAGGAAGAGCGTCCGTCGGGAAAAATGCGCCCCCATTGCCGAGCATCATCACCCTTGGCGCTTTCCACCTTGATCACCCGCGCGCCCAATGCGCCCAGTATCCAAGCCCCGTAAGGCGCGGCCACGCTTGTGCCGATCTCGACGACCGTGACCCCGGCAAGAGGCTGGGAGGGGTCACTCATTCCGCAGCCCCCCGCAGTGCAGGCGCATCCCAGCCAACGAGGTTGGGCGACAATTCCACATCCTCGCGCAGGAACGGCGCCACGTCCGGATCGGCAAGCCCCAGATCACGGGCAAATTTATGGCCCGCAAAAACGGCAGAAGCGATGGTTGCGGGTGCCTGGCAATCTCCGATGGGGACGACCCGCTGCGGACCGCCAGCGGCGCGCAATTCTTTCACGAGCTTATCGTTCGGGACCTGACCCGCCACCATGACCACAGCGTCGCAGGTATGATCACGGCGCGATGTCCCAAATACATCCGCGATGCGGACGCCTCCTCGGAGCACCTCGTCCACGGCATGTAGCGTCAGCACCTCAATACCAAGCTCTGCCATGCGCTTCTGGATATGCCGGATCTCCAGCGACAACTGGCTGAAACCGGCAAATTGCGGAGCAGGTGTGACAATCGTGACAGTGCAACCCTGCTTCACAAGTGCCTCGGCTATGACGGAACCCATGTAGAAATGATCGTCGTCATAGATGACAACATGGCCGGACGCTTCGGCGCCTTGCATGATGTCGTCGGGCGTCAGCACGCGCGCATCTTCGGCGACTGGTACGGGCTTCCAGTGATGCCGCCCCACGCCATCCCGCCGCCAATGCGACCCTGTTGCGACGGCGACCAGACTGCATTCCGTCTCGGCAACCTCATCCACACCCATTTCGCTGTCGAGGAAGACCTCGACATTGGTCATCTTCTGAATTTGCTGGACGCGATAGTCACGAACCCTACCCCAGGCCGCGAGGCCGGGCAGCTTGCTTTCCAGCGTGACCCGTCCACCCAATTCGGTCCGGGCCTCGGCCAGAAGCACCTGATAGCCACGCTGCCCCATGGCGCGCGCCGCCTCAAGCCCGGCCGGCCCGGCCCCCACGATCAACACGGTATCACTTGTGGTTTTCGCCGCGATTTTCTCCGGGTGCCAGCCGCGACGCCATTCCTCGCTCATCGTTGGATTCTGGGTGCAGCGGATCGGAGCGAGCAGATAATTGTTCGTCACGCAGATATTGCAGCCAATGCATTCGCGGATGTCTTCTGGTCGTCCTGCGCGGATCTTCTCGGGAAGGAACGGATCCGCGATCGAGGGTCGTGCCGCGCCGATCATGTCCAGAACACCGCGCTTGATCTGGCCCACCATGGTATCCGGCGATGTGAACCGTCCCACGCCAACCACCGGCTTGGTTGTCACCTGCTTGACAAAATTGACATATTTCTCCTGCCGCCCCTCCTCGCCAAAGCGCGAGGTGATCGAATCCTGGGGCCAGGAGCCGACATTCACGTCCCAGATGTCAGGCAGTTCGGCCAGCATTTCAACCACCTCGCGGCCTTCGCCGTCCGAGCAGATACCGGATGGGCCGATCAACTCATCCACGCACAACCTGACGCCCACGGCGCATGTATCGCCAATTGCGTCTTTAGCCGTTTCGATCAACTCGCGCAGAAGGCGCACGCGGTTTTCCAGTGATCCACCGTATTCATCTGTTCGCTGGTTGTGGCGGCGAGAGATGAAATGAAAAGGCAGCGCCAGATCGTGTGCAGCGTAGATGTTTACGATATCGAACCCCGCCTTGACCGCATTCAGCGCCGCGGCACGCGTCCAGCGGTGCAGTGCCTTGATATCGGCCTTGTCGATGGCGCGCGCATGAGTTGGGAAGTTTCCAAAGGCAGGCCCGCCAGAGGGTGAATAGGGCAGCTCGCGGCTGATGATGTTTGGCGTGACAAAGCCATTATGCGCCAGCATCAGCCCGGCCAGGCTGTCGTGCTCATGCACCATGTCGGTCATTCGCGCGAGGATCGGAATATCCTGCTCATCCCAAAGCCGCACGTTACGTGTATTGTCAGAGGTGTGGTGGAAATCGCATTGCTCGGCAAAGACTACGCCCCATCCCCCCTCGGCCTTGACACCGCGCATTACCGCCATGGACGTTGGATAGCTCCGTCCCATGCCATTGCATTGCGGTGTCTGATAGAATCGATTGCGAGATGTCACCGGGCCAATCTGGACTGGCTCGAACAGGACATCATAACGGGCATCTCTCACTGGGCGTTACTCCGATCTTCTGCTTCTGCCACGTTATGAAATCGGAGCGGCCGACGCAATGATTTATTGACTTATACGAAATTATATTTCTCTATTATAAATAGTCGATTGTGGAGTGTCCGAAATGAAACTGGTCCGATTCGGGGATAGCGGAACAGAGAGGCCCGGCCTGCTTGATGCTGCGGGCAGGCTGCGTGATCTGGCCTCCGTATCTTCTGACTTCTCAGGTGCCACGCTTGATCCTGACGCGCTCGCAAAGCTGGCAACCATCGACCCCAACACTCTGCCCGAAGTGCCTGGCGATTTGCGCCTTGGCGCGCCGGTCGCCGATGTCGGCAAGATCGTTTGCATCGGTTTGAACTACCACGATCACGCGGCCGAGGTCGGTAAGGCGGCACCGGCTGAGCCGATGCTCTTTCTCAAGGCCACATCCTCGATCTGCGGACCATATGATGAGATCGAAGTCCCGAAAACCGCTACCCAAACGGATTGGGAGGCGGAACTGGGAGTTGTCATCGGACGCCGCGCCAAAAACATCTCGGTGCAAATAGCCCTTGCCCATGTGGCCGGGTATCTGACCGCGAACGACATATCGGAGCGCGCCTTTCAGAGCGAGCGCGCCGGTCAGTTCACCAAGGGCAAGAGCCATGACACCTTTTGCCCCCTTGGCCCCTGGTTGGTGACGCCGGATGAGGCTGGCGACATCATGAACCAGCGAATCTGGACCGAAGTGAATGGCGCAACCATGCAGGATGGCTCGACGGCGGACATGGTGTTCGATGTGGCGACATCGGTTGCCTATATCAGCGAGTTCATGACGCTTGAGCCGGGCGACGTCATCCTCACCGGCACACCGGCTGGCGTGGGCAAGGGCCAGAAACCCGGGCCGATCTATCTCAATCCAGGCGACCGGATGCGATGTGGCGTCGATGGCCTCGGAACGCAGGATCACACCATGATCCCGGCCCGTAAATAGAAAGGCTCGCCGGATGAATGCGCCCCACACGCAGTACCCCTTGCTGCTCTCGCCATTGCAGATCGGCAAGGTGACCCTGAAAAACAGGATCGTTTCGACCGGGCACGGCACCCGGATGGCCGCCAACCGCTTGGCCAGTGACGCGCTGATCGCCTATCACGAGGCGCGCGCGCGCGGCGGTGCGGGGTTGATCATCACCGAAGCAGCGATGATCGACGAAGAGGGTGTCTATTCCGAAAGCCATCTGGTGGTGGATACCGACAAGGTGATCCCTTCGCTCTCGAAGCTCGCGGATGCGCTGCATGCCCACGGCACCAAGATATTTGGTCAGGTGTTTCACCTCGGGCTCGAACAAATGAGCGAGCTTGATGGCAGGCGTGCTGCAGCCCTCGGGCCATCGGGGGGCATTTCCGAACGCTACCACGTCTCTGGGCGCACACTCTCCCTGGCAAAGCTTCGGCAATTAATCTCGAAATTCGGCAGTGCTGCGGCCCGCATGAAAACCGCCGGGTTCGACGGTATCGAAGTGGCCGCCAGCCACGGGTACCTGATCGCGCAGTTCATGTCGCCACAGATCAACCAGCGCACGGATGCCTATGGCGGTTCCCTGGAGAACAGGATGCGGTTCCTGATGGAGGTCCTTGCAGAGATCCGTGCCAACGTGGGCCCGGACCTGCCCGTGGGCGTGCGCATCTCGGGTGACGAGTTGGCCAGCGACGGTTTGACACCGGAAGAGGTGCTTGAAATCTGCAGCTTTCTTGAGGCTGAAGGCGCGGTGGATTATCTCAACATTACCTCCGGCTCCTCGCGGCAGGCAGGGTCCGCCGTCCATATCGTCCCTCCAATGAGCACAGATATGGCCCTGACGGCCGGTTATGCGGCGGCGATCAAGTCCCGGGTGTCCGTGCCCGTCATGGCCGTGGGCCGGATTAATCATGCCGGCACCGCTGAACAGGTCCTTTCATCGGGGCAGGCCGATTTCTGCGGGATGACGCGGGCCCTGATCACCGACCCGGAATTTCCCAACAAGATCGCCGAGGGCCGCGCCGACGATGTGCGCGTTTGCATCGGCTGCAATCAGGCCTGTATCGACCGGATGCACCGCGGCTTTCACGTCTCCTGCATCCAGCACCCCGAAACGGGGCGCGAATTGATCTATCCCAGGATTGAACAGGCCGCTGAGCGCAAGAAGGTCTTGATCGCGGGCGGTGGGCCTGGCGGGCTGAAAGCTGCCGCGGCCGCCGCAGCGCGGGGCCATGATGTGACGCTATTTGAAGCAAGCAGCCGCCTGGGCGGGCAAGCGCAGGTCGCCCAACTCTTGCCGCGTCGCGCCGAATTCGGCGGGATCATCGGCAACCTCGAGAAAGAAGCCCGCGATGCAGGCGCCAAGATCGTTCTGAACACCTGCGTGACCCGCGAGATGATCAACGACATGGCCCCCGACAGCGTAATCCTTGCCACGGGCGCACGGGTGTTTCGCCCGGACATCGAAGGCATCGACGAGGCGCATGTGATAGACGCATGGTCCGCGCTTGAAGGCGGGGCCAATATCGGCGGTCGCGTGGTGATTGCCGATTGGCGGTGCGACTGGATCGGGCTGGGCCTGGCTGAGAAACTGGCCAAGGACGGCTGTTCGGTTCGGCTGGTCTCGACCGGCCATGTCGCGGGCGAGATGATCCCGCGCTACATGCGCGATCTGTGGTTGGGCGAAATGCACAAGCTCGGGGTCGAGCTGATCCCGATGGCGCGGCTCTTCGGGGTGGACGAGGACAGTGTCTATTTTCAGCATATTGCCAGCTTTGAGCCGATCATTTGCGAAGAAGTCGACACTGTTATTCTGGCGCAGGGTCACCGGCCGGTGACGGAGTTGGAAGAGACCTTGGCCGACTGGCCGGGCAAAGTACACGTAATCGGCGACTGCCGCGCAGCCCGCACAGCCGAAGAGGCGGTCCTTGAAGGATTGGAAGCGGGTTCAGCGCCATGATTGTGGCTCTGTTATGAAAATGGAAATGGCAAGATGCACAAGAAACTGTTGAATCTCGACGCGTTGCGAACCGATTTGGAAGCCGGCTGGGGCCTGCCTGCCGAAAGCTACAGCGACACTGATTGGTACGCGGCCGAACGGCAGGCCATATTCGACCGCTCGTGGTATTACTTCGGCATGGTGCAGCAGGTCGCCAATCCTGGCGATGTGATGCCAGGTCACGGAGGCCAGATCCCGGCGATCGTCACGCGTGACCAGGGCGGTATCCTGCACGCCATGGCGAATATCTGCAAACATCGCGGTCACCCGGTGTGCCAGAAGGCAAGCAACCAAAGGGTGCTCAGCTGCCCCTATCACGGCTGGACCTACGGGCTCAACGGGGCACTGCGCGGTGCGCCGGGCAGCGAAGCCGAGACCGATTTCGACAAGCGCAACTTCGGCCTGACCAAGCTGCGGCTGGAAATATGGGGGCCAATGATCTTTGTCTCGCCCGACCCGAACGCAAGACCGCTGGCCGAGCATTTCCCGGCCTTTGGCGAAGTTTCAGCCAAACGGGAGTTCAACCTTGATCCCGACGCCTACCAGTTCCACCGGCGCTATGAGAGCACGGCAAAGGTGAATTGGAAAATATGGTACGACAACACCCTGGAATGCTTTCACTGCCCGCATGTGCATGGCGCGTCGTTCAACGATGCCTATGCCGTGGAACAGGGCGATTACGAATGCTTGATCGAAGACCGCGTCGTCAGCTATTATTTCCCGCCCAAACCGCAGCGCAACGCGAACCAGCTTCAGGTGACGTGGAACAAGCACATGCACCTTTTCCCAGGCTTCTTCGTGACCCAACAGGACGACATCATGCTGGTTCACCAGATGCGGGTGATCGACCATGAAACTACCTATGTGTTCTGGGATATCCTGGCCGAACAGGGGGCGGATATGGCCCGTGTCGAAGGGTGGTGCAAGATCTGGGAGGACACGCTGATCGAGGACAAGATCGCAGTTGAGGCCGTCCACGCCAATGTCACCACCGGCGCTTTCACGGCTAATCGCTACATGAATACACGTGAACCTGTGCCGCAGAACATCAACCGCTGGACGCTGGATGCCATTCAGGCAGCACGCGCCTAGAACACGAGGAGAGCCCTTCAGATGACGTCACACTTCTCACCCGAGGTATTGGAGAACCTTCGCAAGCCGGTTCAGTTGGCGCGCGGTCTCCCGAACGAGGCCTTCGTTACGCCTGAATTCCTTGAGCTGGAAAACAAGACCTTGTTTCGCCGCCACTGGGTCTTTGCCGGGCGTCAAAGCGAGATCCCCAACCCCGGGGACATCAAAATGGTCGATATTGCCGGCCAGCCCCTGATCATGGTGCGCGGAAAAGACGCGGCGGTGCGTGTCTTCTACAATGTCTGCCCGCATCGCGGCGCACAGATCGTGACCGAGGATCGCGAAGGGTCGCGAGTCATTGCCTGCAAGTACCATGCCTGGACCTTCGAGTTGGATGGCCCGCTGCGCGCGCGTGCGCATTTTGACGGACCTGGCAAGCATGCCAAGGGCGATCCCGCAGATCCAAACTGCCCAAGCCTGTTTCCCGTCCGGTCTGACACTTGGCACGATGCGATCTTCGTCAATCTTGATGGCCAGGCCGGCTCGCTCACCGATCACCTCGCACCTTTTTCGAAGCAGGCCGAAGGGTTCGATGTTTCGCAGTTCGAATATGCGCGTACCGTCGAAGGCACCTTTGACTCGAACTGGAAACTGACGGTCGAGAACTGGTGTGACGTGTATCATGTCTTTGCCGTGCATCCCACGCTGAACAAGATCATGGACGAAAACGCGCGCACCGGCATGTCAACCGATCGCAACCTGATCTATTGCCGTTGGGGCTATGATGCCGAGACGCTCGCAAGAGAACCGCTTCCAATTGCTCGCAATCTCAGCGAAGACGCACGCACATCGTCCTTCATGGGTCATTTGTTCCCGGCGCTTTGCATCAGCTATCATCCGGGAGTTTTCCTGCTTTGGGATTACAAGCCGCTGTCGCATGATCGCACGCAGGTCAAGCTGCATATCTATGCCGCAGGTGGCGCCCCGGGCTTGTCGGAGTATCAGGAGCATCTTGATGCGCGTGCGCAGTACTACATCGACCTCAATGCCGAAGATGACGAGGTCTGTCGCCTGATGCAGATCGGTCGGCGTGCCGATGGCTACGACGGCGGCCGCTTTGCCCCCTATTGGGATAAAGGCACGCTGCATCTGGCGCAACTGGTGGTAGATTCCGTCTCATGAGCGCTCGGCATCCGCGCGTCGAAATGTGGTATTCGCTGCAAAGTAACTACTGTTATTTTCTGATCGACCGACTGCTGCGGCTGTCAGAAGCGGGCGTCGATGTGGTGATCCGTCCGGTTCTCGGCCTTGTTCTTCGAATGCCCGAAGCGACGCGCGACCGCAGTGCGATTGAACGCCGCTACTTCGATCTCGACACCAAACGCACGGCGGAGTTTCTCGGGTTGCCGCATGTTTATCCCGACCCTTCTCCCATTCAGTTCGAGCCGGGCACCTGGATTGCCAGCGCAGATCAGCCGCGGGTAGAGCGGCTCTTCACCCTGTTTGTCGGGGCGATCCGCGCGGGCAAAGGGCTGGAGTTTCTGGATGTCTTGGTCCGAAAACTCTGGGACGGGTCGCAGCCGGGTTGGGACCAAGGCACGTTTCTTCAGGACGCCATGCAGGCCCTATCTCTGGATCATGATCGCGTCCTTGCAGACAACCCGTGGGACGATGTGAAGCAAGAGCTCGCAGCCAACCACGAGGCCATGCTCGACGCCGGCCATTGGGGCGTTCCCCTGATGGTCTACAAGGGTGAACCGTTCTATGGGCAGGATCGATTCGATCAGTTGCTTTGGCGAATGGGAATAGAGCCCTGACAGGTATTTAAGCCATGCCCAAGCATTCCTCTGTGCCCTTTATGGGTGCAGATGACCTCTTCGTGCCGATAGAACATAGCCCGCACAACATTTATCTTGGCTTGGCAATTCGGATTTAATTCCGCTAGGAAGAGATATGAGAAAAGACCATCCGCAAGAAACAGATATGCCCCTGACAGAGCGTGAAGTCATGTCCGGCGTCGAACATGCTGGCGTGCGGTCCGATGACAGCAGGTCCATGATCGGCAACGAGGTGCGCATGTGGCGCAAGGATCGCGGTTTGACGGGTGCAAAACTGGCCGAAATGGCAGGAATCACCCCAGGGATGCTGACAAAGATCGAATTGGGCAATGTCGCGCCCTCGATTCAGACTCTCTTGTCAATCGCGAACGCACTGAACGTTCCGATCTCCATGTTCTTTCACCGGATCGAGAAAAGCCGCTACGTCTCTTTCGTTCCGGCCGACAAGCGCATGCAGGTGGACCAACGCGGGACAAGGGCTGGTCACATCTACGAAATGATGGGCCACAATACGGGGCAAGCGATAGACATAGAGCCCTTCTTTGTGCGCTATGAAGATGATGCCGAAGCCTATTCTACCTTTCAGGAGGAGGGGTACAAGTTCATCTACATGGTTTCTGGGCATATCATTTATCGACATGGAGAGCGGTATTTTCCGCTCTATCCCGGCGACAGCCTGATATTCGATGCAATGGCTCCGCATGGGCCTGCAGAACTTGTCGAAAAGCCCTCCTCGCTTCTGTCGGTGGCAGTGTCGTCGCGCTACGATCAGGGCATGCGCTGATACCACAAGGCGCTTTCCAAGGGTCCGCGATTAGATGACCCGCCGGCTCGCGTTTTCCCTCGACGATGCGCGTGGCACCAGGGCCTTAATCAGCTCGGTCATCTCCAGATCGCCGAGTACTTCGCCATTGCGTGTAACTTTGAAATTCTTACTTGTATCGCCACCTGATCGCGCAATCAGACTTTCCAGATTTTCGTCCGGGTCCACTTCGCCCATGAACGTGCCGGCAACGCTTCCCGGCGGCGCCATGATCGACCGCACGCGCAAGACGCGGGCGCGGTTAATATCCGATACGAAATCCTCGATATACGGATCGGACGGGTTGAGCAGGATCTCCTGTGGTTCGCCTTGTTGAACCACTGTTCCATCCTTCAAGACCACAAGATGATCCGCCAGTTTCAGTGACTCGTCCAGATCATGGGTAATAAACACGACTGTCTTATGCAGTTCGCGCTGAAGATCCAACAGCAGGTCCTGCATATCGGTGCGGATAAGCGGATCGAGAGCTGAAAACGCTTCATCCATGAGCATCACATCGGTATTCGCGGTCAGTGCGCGCGCAATCCCGACGCGCTGCTGCATGCCACCCGACAACTGACTGGGGTATTGGCCGCCCTGACCGCCCAGACCTACGCGTTCCAGCCAATACTCGGCGTCTTTTTGTGCTGCGGCCCGATCCACTCCACCGATGACCGGCGCAAGCATCGTGTTCGCAAGGACCGTCTCGTGGGGCAGAAGGGCGAATTTCTGGAACACCATCGACATGGATTTGCGGCGTAGTTGGCGCACAGCTGCCGGGGGCAGCTTCATTATATCCTGGCCGTTCACGAATATCTGGCCAACCGTTGGCTCAATCAGGCGATTGAGGTGCCGAATGAGCGTGGACTTCCCGGAACCCGACAGACCCATGATGACGGTTGTCTCTCCGGCCCGCATGTCCACGTTGATGTCCTGCAACCCCAACACATGACCATGATGCTCCAGCAGGTCGGCCTTGCTGATGCCATCGCGCACAAGCTGCATGACCTCGTGAGGTCGCGCTCCGAAAATCTTGTACAGACCTTCGACCCTGATCTTGACGTCGTCCAAAGCTCAGTCCCCCCCTGTTGATTGACCTGTATTCACGCGACTCAGCGCGGCCTTGCTGACCCGATCCAGGATCACCGCCAACAACACGATCCCGAGCCCGGCAACCAGCCCGACCCCCAGTTCAAGATTCCGGATGCCCCGCAAGACCAAAACGCCAAGCCCCGGCGCTGAAACAAGCGATGCGATCACGACCATGGCCAGGGACATCATGATCGTCTGGTTCAGGCCGGCCATGATGTTGGGTAGCGCCAGCGGCAGCTCAACCTTCAGCAATCTCTGTTTTCCGGTCATGCCATAGGCGTTCGCCGCCTCGACCACGTCCCTGTCCACGAGACGGATACCGAGATCGGTCAGGCGGATGATCGGCACGATTGCGTAAAGGATGATGGCAATGCCGTAGAGCTTCGATTCCGTGACGCTGAAGAGAAAAATCAGCGGTATGAGATAGACGAAGGACGGCAACGTCTGCAAAAGGTCCAACACCGGCAGCGCCGCGCGTTGAAGTCTGTTGCTCTTGGACATCGCGATACCTATGGGCACGCCCACCAACACGCTCAGAAACGTACAAACAGCCACGATGGACAAGGTCTGGATCGCGTAGGTGTAGTGGTCGATAATCGCGAGAAAGAATAGCACGATTGCGACTAGCGCCGTGGTTGGCTTGGACCTGGAGGCCCAGTAGGTGAGGCCCAGCAAGACCGGGATCATCAGCCACCAGGGCAAGGCTGTGAACAGCGCAAGAGCACCGTCCAGCATCCAACTGAGCGGTTGTGTAATTGGATCCAGAACGACTTTCATCGTGTCCTTTACCGCAAGAAACGCGTTTTCGAGACCGCTCGTTAGGTCACGAGTCCTTGGGATCTCAGCGCAAGCTTCGCCAAGCTCATCGAGCGAAGGGAATGGAAGAGCCTCGGACTCGGTCTGAGAGTTTCCCGTCCTCGCAAGAAGGTCCGCCATGGACAGAACCTTGTCGCCCGAGTCATCGCCGTCACACCAATCTCGCAGACCGAGCCGATCGAAAAGGAAATCGTAATATGCCATTCATCCCACCAGCTGCTTAGTCGGGCCATATTATTGAGATTTCCCAGTTTTTGTCTGTTGGCCAAACCTCCGCAATATTGATTAATAAGACATGCTATTTCTCTTTAGTCAATTATTCATCTGACGGCTCACGAACTATTGGGTTGGACCTCGGCATTGCCAAGTTATCTGAGCGTGGGGGCGATTGGGCGCGGCGTTGCCAATTACGCAGTCATCTCGAGCGCATAGTCGTCCCACAGACTGAAGGCGTCAGCCCGTGCGTGGCGGTATGAAGTGGCGGTGAGACGATAGCGGCGGGGACGGAAGAGGGTGTTGATCAGGTCATGGGCGGCGAGGAACCTCTGCGCCTGTCGTTGGGACTTGAAGCGTACCATGATCTTCTCTCGCCGTCGCGTTGGTCTGTGAGAGCCCTCGATCCGGTTGTTCAGCCCCTTGTGTGCCCTGTGGTCGGCGTCGGGAGCCAGGGTCCGGATTGGCTTGAAGTAGCTGCGCAGCTTGTCGGTGATCATCACACGCGGCTGGCCGAATTGCGCGATGAGCCTTGCCAGAAAACGCCTTGCGGCTCTGGCGTTCCGGCGGGTTTGCACGAGGATGTCGAGCGTGTCGCCATTGGCGTCAACCGCCCGCCAGAGCCAGTGTTTTCTGCCGCGTATCGGGATGACGACCTCGTCCAGATGCCACTTGTCCGACGGCCCCGGCCTATCCCGCCGGATGCAGGTGGCAAACTGCGCGCCAAAGCGGTTAACCCAAAGCCTGATGCTCTCGCGGCTGACGATCACGCCGCGCTCTGCCAGAAGGTCCTCGACGTCAGCCGTGCTCAGGGCAAAGCGGTGATAGGCCCAGACGGCATAGGCAATGATCTCACGGGGAAAGCGAAACCCCTTCAGGCGCGGCATGGATGATGGCGTTTTCATCCGAGATCATGTAGCAGGCGTTTCACGACACAACAACTTGGCAATGCCCCCGAAACTGACCACCATGCGTTTTTCGCAGGTCGGACAGGCAGATTGAGCCGACTGCCTCAACAAAAGATGCCATGTTGCGCCGGGCATGCGCCTCAAACAGCGC
>JBASXE010000041.1:0-1874 GCA_049276875.1 Roseovarius sp.
GGCTCAAGGTTCTGACGAGATCCCTGGGCCTCGACCAAGCAGACGTCCTCGCGGTGCTGGCAGAGATAGGGGGGGACACGGCCGGCGCCCTGTCCTTCGGCGCGGCGACTGAGCGGGCGCTGTGGGCCGATACACCGCTCACCACCTTCTACGACACGCCCGATCCCCGTCTCGCGCTCGAGCGCCACTTCGAGGATCTCGGTCGCAGGCCGTTCCTGGTTGGCGAGGAGGGCGTGCGCCAGTCGCTGGCTGGCGGTCAGAAGAAGTCTGCTCTCGCTGTGCTTTGCCCGGACGGCGCGCCTGTGCTGCGCCTACCGCAAGAGGACGACGTGCTTGCCATACCCCTCAACGGGGCGCCGTCAACTTTGATCGTGAAGCCCGACAACCCGAACCTTCCCGGCATCACCGAGAACGAAGTCTGGTGTCTGCGCATGGCACAGGCCATCGGCATTGAGGCGGCGCAGGCGACCATCCTCCAGTCGTCGAAACGAACTGCCAGCGGCGTGCTGCGCTATGATCGAAGGGTAGGGCGCAGCGGCCAGCTCCTGCGTCTTCATCAAGAAGACTTTGCCCAGGCTAATGGCCTGCCACCCGGGCGAAAATATGAGCGCGGCACGCTGCCCGGGCTCGATCTGAAAACCCTGCAGGAAACCGGCCGCCACGTCAGCGCGAACGATGCTTTGGCGCTGCTCGATCAGGTGATCTTCAACATCGTCGTCGCCAACACCGACGCGCATGCGAAAAACTATTCCCTGATCCTGCCGATAGGGGCGGCACCGCGGCTGGCGCCGATTTATGACGTCTCGACGGTGCTTTCCTGGCCCCATGTAGTGAAGACCTACGCCCAATCCATCGATGGCAAGAAGCGCAATCCGGAAATGGTTGCAGGACGACACTGGGAAGCCATCGCCCGCGAAATCGGCTATCGCCCCACCGATGTGAAGAACCGCGTGCAGCAGATCGTCGACGCGATAGTGGTGAACAGGGCGCGGGTCACTGCCGACATCGCCGCGCTGCCTGGCGCCACAGAGGGATATGTTGTGCAGACAGCCGAAGCCGTCGAGGAAAACGCGCTGCGCATGGCGGGGAGGCTGTAGATGGCGAAGGCGACACATAAATGGGCCTTCAAGCCGGGCATGCGAGCGGGCGCCTATAGTTGGAAGTCATCTTCCAAAGCGATCGAGCGGTTGAAATCGGCAAGCTCAGAAATCCGGGCCGTTGCACGGGTCGACCCCTTGACGGCGGCCGAGGGTGTCATTGCACTCGCCCAGCGCATCTGGCCTGCCTTCGAGCACACCGACACCTCGTCTGGCGCGCTCGGCAATGCCGTGCGCCGGACGCTGGAGGAATTGCTGCCAGTCCTGATCGAGGCGCCAGCGGACGAGAAGACTCGCGCGAAATGGCTCGAGCAGCTGCGCGAGGCGATCGAGGACGACGGCGTGGATTATCTCGCACCGATCGCAGACTGCTTTGGTCAGATTGCAGCTTACCCCTCTCTGATGAACCTGCATGCCGACCGGGACCTCGACATGATTGAGGCGGCTTGGGCCGACCACGCGCACTTCATCCATGTGCCAACAGGGACCCTGACGCTGTCCTGCCTCCTCGAGGCGGGCCGCTATGACGAATTGCTGGCGCTGCTTGCCCGGAAAAAGACCCGCCTCTGGTTTGATGAGAAGTTCGGCGCCGAAGCGCTGCTGCGCCAGGGGCGTGAAGACGAAGCTCTTGCCCGTGCTGAGGCCCTGCTCCTGGATCAGCGCCGCCAATGGGGCCACGTCGAGATCTCGCAGTTCTGTGAACGCATCCTCGTCAGCCAAGGGCGCGAAGAGGACGCCTATCTTCGCTTTGGGCTGCCCTCCGCCTCGGGCAATACC
>JBASXE010000042.1:0-2998 GCA_049276875.1 Roseovarius sp.
CTTTTAAACGCTTCGTCTATAAAGTTTTGGGCGTCCCCATCCATTACCTGCACAGCCGTAAAATCACTTTCAGAGTGATCTTTGCAGATCTTTTTTACCTCACTAGGTAATAGGTTTGTCCCATGGCCAACAATAAGCTTGAACTTATCATATCCTGCGACCCCCTGAAGTTTAGACACTGTTGTCTTGATATCGTCCAATGAGTCGTCTCCATGAGCAAGCACGACGACTGTGCCACCGATCCTAACCTTTTCCTGTGCATCTTCTAATGAAAGACCTAAGGTGTTAAAATATGGACAAATTCTATCAATCGCAGGTGTTCCCGAATTATCAACAATTTCCGCCCCAACAGACACAAATGTATCTAGAACATCAATGATACACCCTTCGTCATAGAAAGAGCAGTTTCCACAAAATGTTCCTAGTTTTACTTCATCCATTTTTCGTCCCTTAGTTTTAATAGACCAACTCTACATTTTTCCCATAGATTATTTTTTTCTGCCATAGCCTTCATTAAGGCAAGGACATCATCTCTAGTGAGCTTTCTCTCCACTGGCTTGGTATCAATAGCCATATCGCTATATAGAAACCCACCCTTTCCCATTTTTGCAAATCCAAAATTTAGATCTCTTTGTAATACTCTAGCGAAGTATTTGTATGCTACTGGACCATAATTTATAAGGTATTTTGACACCGCCCACCTTACAAAGTCCTTATTGTTTAATTCTGGAGGCTTATCATCATCAATGGTCTTAATTACTGCTGGAACATTCCAATCAGCATAACCAAAACTATCTATGGCCTCCATCCATTTAGAGGCGGCAAAATCACAGTCATAATGACGTAGGAATAGTTCGCGTGACCTTGCCCCCTTTTCTTTTCTAGCTTCCCCACTCATAGAGAAGAAATCGCTAATCACATCAGCGATACTAGAAGGTGACACAACGGCTCTTAGGCATCCAGTTTCCATCTCTTTATACAGTGCCGCTGGCTCGATTGGTATGGCTTCTAAGTGTTTTATAATGTCTTCCATCGCGGAATATCTTACAGTGGCTACTGGTATTCCACAAGCTGCGGCTTCTGGTTGCGACATTCCAAGACCCTCAGAGTTTGCAGCCTGAATATATAGGTCAAAGGAATTGTATATTTTAGCCATGGTCTCAGAATCTACCCCATTAGCAACACTACATGGTCTAGATCTAAAACCCTTACAGCTTGCACACTGTTTAACCGAATCATTAAAATGTGAAGCTTCAACGTGTCCACAAGGGCATTTGTATGTCATTAAAATTCTAGAAGATACTTCGTGTCTATGGAATAACTCCGCTAAATCCCAACCATTATCTGGGTAGCTAGTATGAAGATATAGGTATGTGTTTGTGTCATTAGATTTTTTTAGATACTCAGAGAAGCCCTCGATTAGCTGTGGGAACTGCTTTCTTCTTTGGTTTCTCATTACTGTTCCAACAATTTTAGTGTCGGATTCAATACCTAGCTCCTCTCTTACATCTGGCCTACTCATTGGAATGTAGCAGGACTCTGCTGCTGGAGAAGCTCTTCCGATGATATTAATAGAGTCGCTTTGAGACCTCAGCACGTCAATTGCCCAGTCTGAGTAGGTCAGTACAGCATCAGCATCACTACAAAGAGCAATCCACTCTGGGTTTTGTGGCATAGCATCGACTGTCGGCATCCAAATCCACTTGAACAGTCTTCTGAATGTTGATTTTTGAATAAACGAATCCATCCAAAAATCTCTAGTGGATATTACAATATCTGGCTTGAAGTCGAGACACACTTTTTCAAATCGCCATTCACCAAATTGATTAGATGGCGAGCTATTGTACATTTTTACCTGATCTTCATCTTGCATATCTGGTAAATTTGGATAATTTTTCCACCTAATATTTTTACGTAGTGGATTATCTTGACTGCCATAGACCGACAACTCTGCTACTTCATACTTGCCTGAGTCCAAGAGTCTATCAAGTATCTGTTTAGCAAATACAGCATATCCTGTACTTAAATAAGTGGCTTCTGTTACGAACAGGACTTTCTTCATTTACTTAAAGCCTTTTTAATACGATACTTGGTGTTTTGTAGATTTGTCTTAAGTGTCTTTGCTATATATGTATCCGAATACCCAGCCATTTTAAGGTCAATCATTTGGACAACATCTTCATTTGATGAAATTCTTGCATCCCTTACTTCGATATCTGGGCTGTAGATAATATTATAACTATGAGATGGTCTAATTTGTTCATGACTTTTGAGATGTTTTTTGTATTTATTAATAAACTTCAGCATATCGTTTTTTGCACATATAGTTATGAATGTGGATAATTTTCCTCTATCGGGATTATGCTTATCTACATGTTTTACCATCGACATTCGACCTTCTTGTGCCAGATCATCTACTGAGTACATTCTATTCGGACTGTACAATGATGTAGCTAGTGCTAAAATCATATTATCATATTGCTCTATAACTTCTTCAATACTCATTGTTATTACCTATATCATAAAAACCGATTCGACTATAAATGATCCACGCTTCGGGTCTTTTACTTCGCCGGTCAGTAGTAGTGTTGACTCTTCATAGATTATATCCTTGTGTTGCTCGTATATATCTGGGAAAACTACAATATTTTCCAATTCTGAGGATTCATCCTCAATAGATAGAAAAGCCATATCTTGATCTTTTTTAGTTCTAAAAATCTTGATCTGTTTTACTATACCCGCTATTGTGGACTTGGCCAATTTACCATTTTTAATTTCGATGCATGTCGTGTTTGCGAATGCGGCATCTGAACATGAGTTTAGCTGTGAGTGATTTATAGCACACCCAAGTAACTTTTCTTCTAGTCTAGCATATGTGGTAGGATTATCAACCAATGCTCGTCCGGGGTTCTCTAATCGCTGAATAGCTTGTGTAATTTTTGCCACCCTCGCTGACGTTGCCATTCCTCCACCATCTTTTTTAGTCCCAGCTTTTAAA
>JBASXE010000043.1:0-4603 GCA_049276875.1 Roseovarius sp.
AAAGTAGGTCTTCTTCTGGATGTTCGGGTCAAAACGACGCTTGGTCTTGTTCTGAGCGTGCGAAACCTTGTGACCGAACTGCGGTCCAGTCTGCGTCACCTGGCAGTAGGCTGCCATTTCTCCTCCTTGGGGCGCGTTTACCCGAAGCAAATAGTTTGGGATTGTTCGGACCAAGGCCCGTGCAACCCCCCAAGTTTAGGAGAGCGGGGGCAACAAAAGCAAGTCCTAGCAATAAAAAATCAACTAGCCACGCGGGCAATCTGAGCAAGTACCAAACAGCTCGATGCTGTGGCTCACTTCCTGAAAGCCATGACTCAGCGCCAACTCCTTAGTTGCAGCCTCAAAACCCGGTAGTTCAAACTCCACCGTCTTGCCGCAAACATTGCAGATCAAATGGTGGTGGTGCTCGGCGCCACAGATTCGATACCTGGTTTCTCCATCGCTTCCGGTTAGGGCGTCCGCCTCACCAGATTCGACCATGTCGGTCAAAGCTCGATAGACAGTGGTCAGGCCCAGCTTCTGACCAGCAGCAACCATCTCGGCATGCAGCTGCTGGGCCGAGACAAAGCCGGAGCGCTCACCGAGCTCTTCCCTAACGGCGACCTTTTGCCAAGTGCTGCGCTTTTGAGTCACCTTGCCACCTCAGCCTTTTTCTTTGCGAAGGCAACAATTCTTGCAAGCAAATAGATAGTGAACGAAATCGTTGTCACAAACGGGCTAATCGGTAGCGAACCACCAAGTGCCAGCAAGATGCCGCCGATCATCGACGTCAGAGCAAAGACCACGCTCAACACAGGCACCCAAATCTGTGAGCTGGAGAGTCTGAGCGCAGCAGCAGCCGGCGTCACCAAGAGGGCTAGGACCAAAAGCGCACCGACAACCTGGACCGCAGCGGCAACCGCAATGCCAAGGACAATCACAAACATGATTCCAAGCCACTTCACCGGAACACCCCTGGCTGCTGCCACCTCAGGATCCAGCGAGGCAAAGCTCAATGGCCGCCACATCACAACCATGGCAATCAACACCACAAGCGTCATGACCGTCATTGACGCCAGCTTCGGGTCATCAACGGCAACGATCTGGCCCGTCAAAAGACCAAACTTGTTGGCCGCCCTACCGGGATAGAGCGATAGCGCCAGGATGCCAATGCCAAGCCCGAAGGGCATCAACACCGCGACTATCGAGTTGCGGTCTTTTGCCCGATCACCCAAAACGGCAATGATTGCTGCCGCGATCAGAGAACCAAAAACCGAGCCCAAGACAACGTCCAAGCCAATGAGCAAGAAAACTGCCGCTCCGGCAAAGGAGAGCTCGGCTATGCCGTGGACGGCGAAGGAAAGCTCGCGGTTCATTACAAAGACCCCGACCAAACCGCCAATTAGCGCGAGCAGCGCCCCAGCCAGCAGGGAGTTATAGACCAGCGGCAACAACTTGTCGTATTCGGAGAAATTGAAGATGTCGGACCAGTCCACCTAGACCCACTCCTCATCATCATGATGCTCGTGATCGTGAGCACCCAGCACCACGATGCGGCCCTGGTTGCGAACCACATCGATCTCTGCGCCGTAGAGCTCGGAGAGCACATCGGAGCGCAACACCTCATCGGGGGTCCCAACAGAGTGCTTGCCCTGAGCCAAATAGAGAACTCGGTCCACGTAGTCGCTTATGGGGTTCACATCGTGAGTCACAAACAAAACTGCACTGCCGGAATCCCGCTGCGTTGCAATCAACTCACTCACTACCCCCTGGTGGTTTAGATCCAATGCGCTCAGTGGCTCGTCGGCCAAGATCAGTTTTGGCTTCGATATCAGGGCTTGCGCAACCCGGACGCGCTGCATTTCTCCTCCGGAAAGCGCTCCTACCGAGCTGTTCGCCAGGTGCCCAGCATCAACCTGTTCTAGAGCCTCTAGGGCAAGTGCACGCTTTTTTTGACTCGGTAGCGGCAGGCCGTATTTGTGACCATCGAGCCCAAATCGAACCGCGTCAATTGCTTTTAGAGGCAGCCCCGAGTCAACTGCCCGATGCTGGGGGACATAGCCAATCTGGGTATTGCCAGCGCTGGTTTTCTTACCAATAAATTCAATCTGCCCAGAGCTAAGTTGCTGTTGCCCAAGAATGGCCTTCAACAACATCGACTTACCCGAGCCGTTTGCCCCGATAACGGCAATGAACTCCCCAGGATTCACATCAAGATTGATGTTCTCCCAAACAACCCGCTCGCCAAAGGCGAGCGTGGCATTTGTGATCCTTAGAACGCTGTTCACCTAGTAGATCGCATCTTGCAGTTGATCTAGGACCCAGGCCATCCAATCGAGATAGCTGAGCTCCTCGATTGGGCTGCCATCACCTCGATCTATAAAACCTGTCTCTGAAACCCGAACTATCTCCCGGCCTCCCGCCTCGGCGGCAGCAATCAGGCGGTCAGTAACTGAGTCCGGTGTGGAGGAGACATTGATAATCAACAGCTCCGCAACTCTGTTGCTCAAAAGGCTCTCGGCCTGAGCCAGGTCCGCGACGCTAACCTCGCGGTCTTCCTCAATCGCGGTTGCAAGACCAGAAGGAGTTAGGTCCTCAAAGCCCGCATTCACCATCATTAGATTGGCAACCGACTCAGGGGCAATGAAGCCAAGGCCCAGGCCGCGCTCCCTCAGAGCCTCGAGCCTTATCTCAAGGTTCGCCATCTCTGTGGTGAAGAAGTCAAAGCCAGCATTCACAGATTCGAAGGCCTCTGGCCGAAGCTCCGCGATTACTTGAACAATCAACTCTGCGGCATCCAAAGTGAGGTCGAAGTCATACCAAATGTGTTCGTTATCGCTGTGTTCATGGGCCTCACCCTCATCATGGGATTCCTCACCCAAGTGAACCTCTTCGCCCTCAACAAGCTTTAGGAAAACCTGATCAACATCGGCCGCTAAAACAAGCTGATCCATAAAGTCGTCATAACCTCCCCCATTGGCAATAACAAGGTCGGCTTCTGAAATCGATAGCTGATCTCTAGCGCTGGCCTGGTATGAGTGCGGGTCCTGTCCGTTCGGCACGAGGCTGACTACCTCAACCCATTCATTCGCTAGCAACTCGGTAATCTCAGCCCAAACTCTGGTCGATGTGACCACGGTGATTTTGCCAGTCTCACCCTCCCGAGTAAGGGTTGGTGACGGCTCATCAGTCGGGTTTATAAGGTCAGTCCCGTTATTGGCGAACACGAAGTTGGCCACCAGAGCGAAAACTGCCATTAGCGCCAGGCCTGCCCCAACACTAAAAAGCAGCAACTTTGGCAACGACCAGTTCTTCATGCCTGAAGACTACTCCTTACTGAAAACCGTTTTCGAACCAAAAACCAGCCGCCCGTGCTCATGGGCGGCTGGTTTTTGTGATCTGGCTAGCTAATCGATTCGATAAGGTCCAGAACAGAATCAGCCCACTGCTGGTAGCTCATGCCAGTTGGCAAAAGCTCACCGAATTCCAGCACTGGGACACCTTCGGTTTCAGCTAATTGCTTCAGAGACTCAAGCGTTGGCGACGTCACCTGCTGATTCACAGCCAAGAAGCTCAGCTCTCCGGAGCGAATCAGCTCTTGGGCCTCGGCAACAATGGCAACTGATGGCTCTAGTTCTGCCTCCTCGGCCTCAGCAAAGCCCTCAGGAGTTAGGTTCTCGAAGCCAAGCTCTGCCAACAGCAGTGCTGCAAGCGGGTGTGCTTCAAAGTAGTGGATTGAGCTATCGGCCAAGGCTTCGGCTCTGGTCTCGACGGACGCCATCGCAGACTCAAACTCGGCTGCATTTGACTCAAAGCTGGCGGAGTTTTCTGGCTGAATTTTTGCCATCTCAGCGGCAAAGACTCCCGCCATCACCTTGGCAACGTGGAAGTCATACCAAATGTGGTCTGATCCATCGTGACCGTGGCCTTCGTGGTCGTCACCGTGCTCATCATCATGGGCGTGCTCGTCGGCGTGCTCCTCTTCAGAGTGCTCTTCGCCCTCGTGCTCGTCGTCCTTGTGGTCCTCATCAGCGTGGTCATCGCTGTGCTCATCTTCATGGGCGTGCTCGTCGGCGTGCTCGTCGGCGTGCTCATCACCGTGCTCTTCATCTCCGTGAAGAGACTCATGCATCTCATAAACATTTACAGCTTCGATGCCGGCGGCAGACGCCAGAGTTAGCGCGAAGTCGTCATAACCCCCGCCGTTCATGACGAACATGCTGGCTTCTGTGACGGCAAGCTGGTCCCTGGCAGATGCTTCATAAGAGTGAGGATCAATTGTTGGATTGTCGATTAGGGCAACAACATCAAAGTGATCGCCAGCAACCTGGCTGAGCACCGAGGCCCAAACATTGGTGGTTGCAACAATCGTTGGCTTAGCCTCTGCCCCTGTTTGCTCAGCAGTGGTGTCTGGCGAAGTGCAGCCAGTGAGGGCGATAGCGGTTGCAGCTGCAACAAGCAGCCCAAAAGGTCTAAATAGTTTTTTGATCATGCCGCAATACTAGTGCTTATTGAAAATGATTGTCAATTTCAATTAGTCAAGGAGCAGTGCTGGTTCCTCAATAACGCTTGCGACATCCTGCACAAACCTAGATGCAACATCACCATCGACCACGCGGTGGTC
>JBASXE010000044.1:0-12242 GCA_049276875.1 Roseovarius sp.
GAGGGCAATCTCGTGGTGGTAGCCCCGCGGGACCCCGCGTATATCGCGGGAAATGGACGCTCTACCGCTCAGCAGCTCGTTGATGACGTCGACAAGGGCCCACGATGCGCTATCGGTCACGAAAGGGGGCTGACCGCGATGACTGTAAACCATATGTCACAACGGCTGCTGACGTTCGAGTGTCGCGCGCTGGAGGACGTCTTGGTCACCGGGGAAAGGCTTTATCTGAAATCCACCGCACATCTGAGCACTGTTGGCACCGCGTGTGACGTAACCGATCGCGTGCATCAGGACGTTTGGCTGATGTGTGAACGGGTGGCTCCCATTATCGGCATGGACTGCATCGGCATAGACATCGTGGCCCCCGTCCTTGATCCGCCGCTGTGACACGGGACTGCGGGCATCGTCGAGGTGAGCGCCAGCCCCAGTTTTCAGGATGCATTTGGCACCGACAGAGGGTCAGGCCCGCACTGTCGCGAAGCCCTTTGTCGATATGCGGTTTGCGCCCGCTCTGAACACCACCGTCCCGATCAGTGTGGTGACAGGAACCAACGGTAAGACGACGGCCGCGAAACCTATTGCGCATACGCTCATGTCCAGCGGGCACATGGTTGGTTTTGCCGCGACAACGGGCTTTGCAATGGGTATAGACCCTCGGCCAGCAGAACCCGCAAATCTGGATTGGCGCTTTGCCTTTTTGCCAGCACGCAGTCCGCCAAACCCGCCCTGATGATGGTGATGTCAGCACGTTTCCGTATCACATATGCCAGCCATTTTGGGCCGCTGGTTCGATGCCAGGACGCGATGTGTGCGACGGGTCCTTTTGTTTAGATATTTTTTTGCGTCACTTGGGTGCCAGCCCCAGCTCCTTTTGCCGGGCAAGGCTCCACCCTTGGGTCATCCGGTCGGCGATGATGGCGATGATCGCCATGCCAATCCCCGCGACGATGCCGACGCCGAAATCCCCGTTGCCCAGTCCGATATAAACCTGCTGGCCCAACCCGTCCGTGCCGACCAGCGCCGCGATAACCAGCATCGCGATGGCAAAGATGATCGTCTGATTCAGACCCAGCATCATCACCGGAAGCGCGAGTGGCAGTTTCACCCGCCATAAAATCTGGAACCGGGTGCAACCGACGGCCGTGGCGGCTTCGATGATCTCGCGGGGGATATTTCGCAATCCATGCTCGGTATAACGAATAGCCGGCACGATCGCATAGGCCATGATCGCCAGAAGGGCGGTAAATTCGCCGATTTTGAAGATCATCACAAAGGGGATGAGAATGACGAAGAGCGGCATCGTCTGAAGCGTATCGTTGAAGGGCCGCAACGTTGATGACACGCCTTTGTATTCAGAGGCCAAAATGCCCAAAAGCGCGCCGAGCGAGAAGGACAGAAAGACTGCAAGACCGCAAAGATAGATCGACAAAAGCGCCTGCGGCCAAACGCCCGCCAACAGCAGAAAGGACAACCCAAAAAACGTGCCAAGCGCCAGCCTGGGCCCGGCCATTTGCCAGCCAAGCAAGGTCGCCATCGCAACCAGCATCGGCCATGGCAGCGCGGTCAACCCGAAGTAAAGAAGCGTCGCCGTGAACACGACCAACAGCGCGCCATTCACACTGCGAAAGACCGCGACACTCAATGCCAGCGCAGCAGCGCTCAGCCCATAAGCCAGCCGCAGCCCATCGGTAAACTCAAAACCCCAGGAGAAGGGAGAGATCGTCTGCGAAAGCCCGATTTTGACTGGTAGCATCACAAAGAAGAAGGCGACGCTTTTGATCGTGGTGATTGCCTCGGAATATTCGACGATCACGTAGTTGATGGCATCGTTGAGATATTGCGCAGGATAGATAACCCAGCGTTCGGGATAATCGGCCAGCGCGGGCATCAACTGCACCAGAATGGCGGCGACGACGCCGAGTGCCAAAGCAGCGGCCCATTTGCGCGCCCGGCGCGGAGTCGCGCCAGCCTGCGCCGGATCACTTGTCGCGGTATCAGCCGCAGCGGCCGTAATACGGTCCATGACCATCGCCATAAGCGCGATCACGATCCCGGCCAGAAGGCTTTCACCGAACTGCGCCTTGCGCATTGTCGACAGAACCTCCCACCCGATATCTGCGGTCCCACCGATAATCGACGCAATGATGATCATCGAAAACGCCGCCATTGTCGTCTGGTTCACGCCCAGCAATATCTGCCGCATCGCGATCGGAACCCGCACGCGCCAAAAGATTTGCCAAGGCGTCGCTCCTGCCATCAATCCGGCTTCAACCACCTCCTCGGGCACACGGGAGAGCCCCAGAATCGTGTTCCGCACCGTCGGCGGAAAGGCGTAAAGGAGGCTTGCGATCAGGCCCACGACGGGGCCGAAGCCGAAAAGCAGCAGAATCGGCAACAGATACGCGAAGGCCGGGATGGCCTGGAGCGTATCCATCATCGGTTGCAAAATCCGCTCGGCCCGCTTGGACAGAAAGCCCAAGGCCCCCAGACCAAAGCCGATGATGACGGCCATCGGCACCGAGATCGCCACCAGAGCGAGCGAGTTCATGGACTCGTCCCAATATCCAATCACCACCATGTAAAGGATGGCAAAAAAGCTGAACAGCGCCAGCCGCCAGCCCGAAACCGCATAGGCCACAAAGGTCACGAGCGTCAGCGTCACGAACCAAGGCAACCAGCCCAAAAGCGCGCGCACCGCACTCATGGGAATGTCGACCAGTCCGGAAAAAGCCCGGAAAGCAGCGCCGAAATTCTCTACCCCCCAATCCATGAACGCGTTGAGAAGCGGCGTGATTGGCACGGTCCACTGCTCGGGATACTCCATCATCCAGCCCAAAGATCCCTGCAGGAAAAGCACACATATCATGAGCGCCAAAAGCCCGGCCCAGAGCGCCTTGAGCGCGGCCGCGCGGCTCATTGCGCGGCCTCGACCGGGGCCGCAGGCGCCTGAATTCGGTGCCGATCCTGATGTGCTAGGGCCGAGACGACGCTTGCGGGCGTGACGACGCCAATGGCCTCGCCCCCGCGCATCACGATGATACCGTCCTTGCTGGACGCCAGAAGCGGCAGCAGGTCTTCAACCTTGCACGCCGCATCCTGCCTTGGCATGCTCGCCGTGTGCGGTGCGCCCGGATCCAGCACGTCCTCCGCCTTGAGCACCCGGATGATCGGCACTTCCTGGGTAAATTCAGCGACATAATCATCGGCCGGGTTGGTGATCAATTCCGCAGGCGTGCCCACCTGCACCACCCTGCCGTCTCGCATGATCATCATCCGGTCGGCGATTCTCAGTGCTTCGAGGAAATCGTGGGTGATGAAGACGATCGACTTCTTCATCGTCCCCTGAATACGCAGAAACTCGTCCTGCATCTGGCGGCGGATCAGCGGATCAAGCGCGGAAAACGGCTCGTCCAGAAACCAGACCTCCGGTTCAATCGCGAGCGAGCGCGCAATGCCGACACGTTGTTGCTGCCCGCCCGAAAGCTGGCTTGGAAACGCAGTCTCGCGCCCTTCCAACTCGACAAGCTCGATCACGCGGCGGACCTTTTCGGTCTGCTCTGCCTTGGACACGCCCTGAAGCGACAGGGGGAAGGCGATGTTGTCGAACACGTTCAGATGCGGCATCAAGCCAAAGCTCTGAAACACCATGCCCATCTTGTGGCGACGAATGTCGATCAATTCCTTTTGCGACTTGGTCAGCAGATCCTCACCATCGAGAAGGACCTGACCATGGGTCGGCTCGACCAATCGCGACAGGCACCGCACCACGGTCGATTTGCCAGATCCTGACAGCCCCATGATCACGAATATCTCGCCGACATGGACGTCGAATCCCACATCCACCGCCGCCGGAATCGCCCCATCCGCCGCCATCCGCGCCGCCAGAGCCTGTGGATCTTCGCTGGATACCGCGTCCTTGAAGTATGGTGCGTTATGTGCGCCATATACTTTCCAAAGCGCACGGCAGGAAAGCTTTACAGCTTCGGCCTTGCCCGTCATTCCATCGCCCCCCTGGCAGTCAGTATTGTGAATGGCCCAGCCCGCAGGGCCGGACCATTCAGGTCTTTGCAACGCTGCAAAGTCATTGGGCGGTGGCCTATTTGGCCGCCATTGCGGCGTCGAACCAAGGCGCCCATGTGGCCTCATTGGCATCGATCCATTCGGCGACGACGACCTCAAGGTCACGCCCCTTTTGGTCGATCTCAAGCATCAGCGCGTTCTGAGTGTCGTTATCGATGGACATGGCCTCGAACAGAGCAAACGCGCCGGGCCATTTCTCGGCGAAATCTTTGTGGACTACCTTGTCGATCGAGGCTTGCTGGAAGCCGCACGCATTGCCCCGGCTTTGCCCGGACTCCTCGATGCATTCGCCGTCCGCAGGATCGAATTTCACCCAGTCAAACGTCTCTTCCGCAAAGAGCCAATGTGGTTGCCAGAACATCATCAGGATCGGCGATTCGGTCGCCACGGCTGATTTCAGCTCGGCGATCATCGCACCCTCGCTGCCACCCGCCACGGTGTTGAACGGAATTTTAATCTGGTCGACGACATCCTTGGTGCGCGTGCCCCAATCAGCAGGGTAAGAGATCAGGCGCCCATTCGGAAAGGTATCTGCCGCGGCAAAGGCCTGCGCGCAGTCATAAAGCGCCTGATAGTCGGGCAGGCCGGGGCATTTTTCGGCCATATAGGGTGGATAGATCCAGCCTTCCTGTGGCTGCAGGCCCAGCGATCCGACCACGATGACGTCGCCGGACTCGACCGCCTTGGGATAAATCTCACCGACATTGTTGGTCCAGACCTCGGGCTGCACGTCCAGATCACCCTGCGACATCGCAGCAAATTGCGGCACCGCGCCTGCCGTCACGTATTCCACGGTATAGCCGGCCTTCTCGAACAGCGATCCGGCGATATGCGCCGAGATATGTTGCCCGGTCCATTCATTGATCGGAATTCTGATGGTCTCGTCGCTCTCGGCAAATGCCGCACCGCTGCTGGCCAGAACCAGACCGCTCGCGATCATGATATTTCTCAGTGTCATTTTATGTCTCCCTATTGCTTTTGTGGCTTTGCGGTCCGAAGCGGCCGCGCCATCTCTATTGTTATAACAAGCATACTTGCGCCCAAATCTCACCCCTTATTTTTATATTGCCCTTCATGATGCTATGTCGCGCTACCCCTAAAACCTGAAATTCTTCGTGTTTTACGATCCTGAAGTTGTCAGAAACGTGATTCCCGAAGGTTTTCCACTCGTTCGGAATAGTTTCGCGAACGACCCTCAGGATCGCACTGGAGCGCAGCGCGGCACCGTGGTCTTCGCGCTGGCTGCGAAGGCAGGCCTCAAACTCACGGCAAGTCAGGGAGGAAAAGAAAACCACGCCGGATCAATGCGTAACTGAATTCCTCTTGGCCCACGCGTCAACACATCTACGTTCGGGTCCGCCATGATCCCGAGTATAGATCCGGACGCCGAAGCGGTCGCGGCAAGGGCATTCACTTCGCCGTCGCAGGTGCTGGACCCTCATCGGATCCGCATCCCGGGATGCGCCGCTTGATCGAGCCCCGCGGCACCGCTAGCCTCAAGGTTACGTCCTCGCCTCAATCAAGATAGGAACAGCATGTCCCACGTTGCCCGCGATTGGTATCAATCCACGTCCCTCGGCGATGGGATAACGAAAATTCATGAGATCCATGTCGCCGATTGGCTGCGCTGCAACATCTGGCACGTGCGCGGACGCGATATGGATCTGATCATCGATACCGGAATGGGTCTCAGACCACTCAGCGAGGCGATTGCCGCACTCTCGGACAGGCCACAGACCGCGATAATGTCCCATAGCCATTTCGATCATGCAGGCGGTCTGCACCAGTTCGACATCCGTTGCGGCCACCGCTCCGAGGCTGCGATTATCGAAAGCCCTACGGCCGCCAACACGGTGGCCGATTCCGGGTATGTCCGCGCCGAGACCTTCACGGCCCTACCGTGGGAAGGGTTCTCGCACCACGATTTTCAGGTCCGGCCTGCACCGCTCACCAAGTTTCTGGACGAGGGCAATGTGATCGATCTGGGGGATCGGGTTTTCCACGTCCTCCACCTGCCCGGACATTCCCCTGGCTCCATCGCGCTTTATGAAAAGGCCACGGGTATCTTGTTCAGCGGCGATGTCATCTATGACGGCGCATTGATCGACGATCTCTATCATTCAGACAGTGAAGTTCTGGCCGAGAGCCACGCGCGGCTGCGCGAGCTGGACATCACCACCGTGCATGGCGGGCATTTTCAGTCCTTCGGCCGCGACCGTCTGGGAGAGTTGCTGGATGAATTCGCCGCAGGTGGTTTGCGCGTCGGCGATGCTGCAAATTGGCTGGCCGGCCAGGTCGGGCCCGGCGCGGAGGGCGCATAGGATGCCCCGGACCACGCCACGCGTCGCCATGGTCACAGGCGGTCTTAACGGGATCGGCCATGCCATCGCCTGCGCGCTGGCATCGGACGGGACGCGCGTGGCGGTTGGCGCCCGGCGCGGCGATGACCCCGAGGTTCAGGCGATGGCCCGCGACACGATCGCAGGAGATGCGTTCGTCCGCGCGCTCGACGTGCGCAATGAAACCTCCGTCGAGACGTTCTGCTGTGCGGCCGAGGAGGCGTGCGGCCCCATCGACATCTTGGTCAACGCCGCCGGGGTCACCCTGCATCAGGCTCTCACCGGCCACAGCCTTGGCGATTGGCGCACCGTGATAGATACCAATCTCACCGGTCCGTTCCTGACGATGAAAGCACTCATGCCGGGCATGATCAATCGGCGCTGGGGGCGGATCGTCAACATCGCCTCGACCGCCGCGCGCACCGCCGTCGCCGATCATCCCGCCTATTGCGCCTCAAAATCAGGGCTTCTTGGCCTGTCGCGCGCCGCAGCACTTGAGGGTGCGCCACACGGGGTCAATTGCGTCACAGTGAGCCCCACATGGGTCGAGACGGAAATGCTGCGCGACAGCGCGGCGGTGATGGCGCGACAGTCCGGGCGCGATATCGACGCCGAAATCGCCGATCTGGCCCGCGCAAATCCGCAAAACCGCCTCGTCCAACCAGAAGAGATCGCCGCCCTGGTAGCGTTCCTATGCTCCGACGCCGCCCCTGCCATGACGATGGAGGATATCTCCGTTAATGCCGGCGCGCATTGGTAGCGGCGGGCCAGATCGCGTGCCCCTTCTACCCGTGGCAGCACCATAGGCGTTCCGGTCGAGGACAGAGGGCAGGTCGCGGCATTGGCCTAACCGCTACCTCAGGCTGCCACTATAACGCCCTTGACCCCTTCAGGATTGTCCGTCCGCGCCTCATACCCGTCTTCGGTGATTATGAAACTGCGGACATCCACCAGGCCGATTTGGACATAACAACCGCGCTTTCCTGCTCTGAGGCTGCGAGGGTGACACCAGGGGCATTCCCCGGCATGGCAAGCACAAGAAGCTATTGGGGCGCAACGCGTTGAAGCGAACAATCATCAATATGCTACAGGAAGCCTGTTCTTATGAGGAGATGATTTTGGCGCGGATAATCGTGGCGCAGGGCTGTTGTCTTGGTCCCCTGAAGCTGCGCCAAAGCTCGCTTGGTTTTGCAGATGGGATCAATCCGCGCGAAGCCAAGCAGGAAGAGAAGCGGTTACGGCCTGAGACCAAGGGGCAGACCTTTGAGAAAACCCGTCCCGCGTTTCTCGCCAAGCAACGCCGCGAGAGGAAGTCGGCGGCGATGCTGTCGCAAATAGACTATCACCCAAAGCGCGCGAACCGCGCTTCTGGCCGCCCGGCGGTCACTGCACCTTACGTGCTTATGACCCTGAAACTCCGGCAGACATTCGAAACCCATTGCGGTTCTCCAGCCTGGTGTGGGGGATGCGGTTTGTTGGTATCGCCTCGCAGCACAGGTGGTTGGCCGTTGCGTCAATCAATTGTGGGATTTGTTCACCGCCAATCTGATCTTTCCGACCACGGCTGAGGCTCTCGAACTTCAAAAGAAGCGCTGACCGCATCCGAGATGTTCGCCAAGCTATGAGCGCTGGCACTGACCGCGACTTAGTGAATGCATGGAATCAGCGCAGGCCAGAATGATCGGTGGGGGGCCAAAACAGCATAGACTTTCGAAATCCTCACAATGAGGCCCGCGCAAAGGATATTTGGTTCTATTGCGGCCCTCCCCAAGCAATAAATCAGAAATTTTATCGCCGATGCGGCGGTGTAGCGGTTGCGTCTCGGCGGGCGCTGGTATGACATAGCACCCATGTCAGGGCGCAGCGCGCGTCTGATCGGAGGCCGTCCCGGGAGTGGGGAGGCCCGTTTTAGTGGAGGATACAAGAATGAAATTTACGGCATTGCTCGCAGCAACCGCGTTGACCGCTACGGCAGCATTTGCGGATAATCACGGCGACCGCACAGGATGGCCCGAAAGCTTTACCGTTGGCACAGCGTCTCAGGGCGGCACATATTTCGCCTATGGTGCTGGCTGGGCCAATCTGGTCGCCGAAGAGTTGGGCGTCACGGGCGGTGGCGAAGTCACCGGTGGTCCAATGCAGAACATGGCGCTGGTCCACACCGGTGATGCGCAGTTTGGCATGACAACCATGGGTCCGGCGGCGGAGTCGCGCGCGGGCACAAACCCCATCGCTCCGGGCCTCCAGATGGACAACGCCTGCGCGATGTTCCCCATGTACCAGACGCCATTTTCGGTGACGGCACTGAAATCCTCGGGCATCGCGACAATTGCTGACATTCCTGATGGCGCGCGTATCGGATTTGGTCCTGCGGGCTCCACCTCCGACACATACTTCCCACGCATGATGGAAGAGCTTGGTGTCAACTTCGAGCGTCGCAACGGCGGTTGGAGCGACCTTGGTGGTCAGTTGCAGGATGGTCTGCTGGACGTCATCGCGTTTGCGGCGGGCGTGCCGGTGCCTGCGGTCAGCCAACTCGAAGTGCAGACCGAAGTGAACATCATCGAGTTCACCGAAGAAGAGCAGGCAGCGATCCAAGCTGCCTTCCCGGTGGCTGCGTTTGAAATCAGCGCCGACGCCTACACGACGCTCGAAGCTCCTGCGCGTTCCGTGTCGATGTGGAACTTCGCGATCGCCAATTGTGATCTGCCAGCCAGCTTTGTCAAAGCGGCGGTCGACGTGGTCATGTCCGACAATGAGCGTATGGTGAATATCCACCGTGCCGCCCGCACCACTTTGCCCGAAAACTGGGACAAGAACGCAGGCGTCTTGCCTTGGCATCCCGGTGCAGCGGAATGGTTTATCGAAAATGCAGGCGCTGATATTCCCGCAGACCAAATCTTCGGTAACTAAGACTGCCTTCCGGTTCCGGGGCCGCACATGGCGTGTGGCCCCGAAACCAATCTGCATACCGACGATGTAACAGACGCGACGCGCGACCTGATCAGGGCATGTTCCCTGTTTGATATGGGGCATAGAAAATGACCAGCACACCGCATTCCGATGACCAGCTTGACGGACCTGTCCTTGCTGAGGGCGTTGACGAAGAACCCGTCGTCAGCAACCAGCGGATTTTCACAGGCAAGGCCTATTTTGCGATTGCAGCACTGGCGGGCTTCTATGCGATGTTCCACATGGCGGCGCTGAACGGTTGGTCCATTCGTGGCTGGACAGGGCTGAACATTCCCGGTCTGCCTGTCTTCCCGATGGAGACGTGGAACTTTAGGATCGTGCACATCGCAGGCGCGCTGATCCTTGGGTTTATTCTGTATTCTGCCCGCGCCTTCCCCGATACGGACAAAGGTGGCAGGCACCCTCTGGATTTGTTGGCATTTCTCGCCGCTCTGCCTGCACTTTACGCCTTTTACACAGCGCTTTCATTTGCCAATCAGATCGCGGGCGGCACGATGTGGAATGGCATGGACCCGGGCATCCGCAGCGCCGAGATTTATCATTATGGCATCCCGCTGCTCGTGGCGACGGCCGCCGGCATTGTGCTCGGATGGATACGCCCCCGCGTGCAAGGCTGCCTTGCACCCGCTGACGTGGTGCTTTCGATCTGCGCGGTTGCCGTGGCCGCCTATCTGATCACGATCTTCGATACTGCTATGCGGACCAGCACGGGCACCCCATTTGCCCCAATCGGAATGAGCCTTGCGGCAGTCGCCGGGACGGCTTTGATCATGGAACTGACCCGGCGGGTTGCGGGCCTTGCCCTTGTCATCATCTCGGGGATCTTCTTGATCTATGTGTTCACCGGCGATCTCTTGCCCGGCTTTCTGAACGCGCCCGACATTGCATGGGACCGCTTCTTCAGCCAGGTCTATACGGATGCAGGCATCCTCGGGCCAACAACGGCCGTGTCGTCCACCTACATCATCCTCTTCATCATTTTTGCGGCCTTCTTGCAGGCCTCCAAAGTTGGCGATTATTTCGTGAATTTCGCCTTTGCCTGCGCAGGTCGCGCCCGTGGCGGCCCCGCCAAGGTGGCGATCTTTGCATCTGGTCTGATGGGCATGATCAACGGAACCTCGGCAGGCAACGTGGTTGCAACCGGCTCGCTGACCATCCCTTTGATGAAAAAGGTGGGCTACAAACCGCAGACGGCGGGCGCAATCGAGGCTGCGGCCTCAACCGGCGGCCAGATCATGCCGCCGATCATGGGAGCCGGGGCCTTCATCATGGCCGAAATTACCGGCATTCCCTACCAAGACATTGCCATCGCGGCCATTATCCCGGCGGTGCTTTATTTTGTATCCATCTACTTCATGGTTGATTTTGAGGCGGCGAAGCTCGGGATGCGCGGCATGCGCGAAGATGAACTGCCAAAGTTCAAATCCATGGTGCGCCGTGTATTTTTGTTCATGCCCATCATCATCCTGATTGTCGCACTGTTCATGGGCTATTCGGTGATACGGGCGGGCACTCTGGCAACCGCCTCTGCGGCGGTGGTGAGTTGGATCAGCCCGACGCGCTCGGGCTACATCATCATGGCAATATTTGTGGCATTGCTGGTCTTGTTTGCGGCGGTGCCTTCGCTTGGTGAGGCGATGGCCCCATTGATGACGGGCCCGGTTTTGCTGCTTATCTTGGTCGTGGCTGTTGCTGGCTGGGCGCTGTTCTACAAGGGCGCGGGGATGGGACCTGCGAAGGTTGCAAAGGCTTTTGAGCTGGCAGGCGTCATGTCCATTCAGATTATCGCGGTCTGTGCCTGCGCGGGTATCATTGTGGGTGTTATCTCGCTGACGGGTGTGGGCGCGCGCTTTTCTTCGGTGCTGCTGAACATTGCGGATGCAAACCAGTTGCTCGCGCTCTTCTTTGCGATGTGTATCTCGATCATGCTTGGGATGGGTATGCCGACAACGGCCGCCTACGCGGTCGCGGCCTCCGTGGTGGCACCGGGGTTGGTGCAGCTTGGGATTCCGGCGCTCACGGCACATTTCTTCGTGTTCTATTTCGCCGTTGTCTCGGCGATCACACCGCCCGTCGCCCTCGCCAGCTATGCGGCTGCGGGGATTTCGGGGTCCAATCCGATGTCCACATCCGTGGCGTCGTTCAAGATCGGGATATCGGCGTTCATCGTGCCGTTCATGTTTTTCTATAACGGTGCGCTGCTGTTCGATGGTGCGTGGTACGAAATCTTGCGCGCAGCCGTGACAGCCATCTTTGGTGTCTTCTTGCTCTCATCCGGTGTTCAGGGCTGGTGGGTTGGCAACCGGGCCGCAAGCTTTATCCGCATTGGGCTGATCGTTGTGGCCCTCTTCATGATCGAAGGCAGCTTGCTTTCTGATGTGATCGGGGTTGGTGGGGCCGTGGCATTGTTCCTTCTGGCGAAGGCGACACAAGGCAAAAAATCGGCGGGCGCTGCCTAAAGAGAACACCGAGCGGCGATGTGCCTGAGCATTTCGCCGCTCGTCTACCCAAAGCATCCAGCAGCGGTTTTGCAGGTATTGCGAGCCGTCAACGCGCGGCAACTTTGAAAGGTGCCGCTATTGTGTGGCCGGGCCAAGTGTCTTTGAGCGTATTTCTGAGGCTGCAAGGGTTGGTGCAAAACAACCCCACCACCACCTCAGGTGTTGAACAGGAAGTGCAATACATCGCCGTCCTTGACGGTATAGCCCTTGCCCTCGGCGCGCATTTTTCCCGCTTCCTTGGCGGGTTGCTCACCACCCAAGGCGATGAAATCATAATAGGCAATCGTCTCGGCGCGGATGAAGCCCTTCTCGAAATCGCCGTGGATCACGCCCGCCGCTTTGGGTGCGG
>JBASXE010000045.1:0-4380 GCA_049276875.1 Roseovarius sp.
AAGGTCTGACTATTTACCATGGAGGCCATTTGATAATTAAAGCAGTTCGACAGCCGCGCTCAACTGCTCAGCGTTCACGTCGATATAACGCTGCGTGGTTGAGATGTGACTGTGCCCCGCCAGTTCCGCCAGCAAACGTACCCCCACGCCCTTGTTGGCCAGTCTGGTGATGTAGGTCCTGCGACCTGAATGGCTTGACGCGTCCTTGAGGCCCACAGCCTTGTAGATGTCCAAGAACAGCTGGCACATGGTGTTGGCCGAGAAGTGCCCGCCCTTTTGGCTTTCAAACAGGGCACGGTTGGGATCGCTCAAGTTCAAGCCCGCAGCATATTCCGCCAAAGCCCTGCGCAAGCGCTGGTTCAAATAAACGGTGCGTGTCCGGCCGCCTTTGCTCTGCGCAGCGCTTAGGATGAACTGCTCTCGTACAGCGCCTGCGTCATCGAATACATCCCCCCGCGTCAACCCTGCCAGTTCCTTGGCCCTCAGTCCTGCGTAGAAGCTAAACAGGATGATAGTCTCGTCACGTGCTGGATGACGACGACTGCGGCTGTAGTGTAATACACGGCGCAGTTGGGCTTCGTTGAGTGTCTGTGCTTGGCGCATGGTGCAATCCCCGGCTTGCCGACCCGATCAAAGCGATGATCGAGGCAGAGCCATCCTTTGGGTATCGCACGGTGGCCTGGCTCTTGGGCTTCAATAAAAACACGGTTCAAAGGATCTTCCAGATCAAGGGCTGGCAGGTTCGCAAACGACCTATTGGTATGCGCACGCAGATAAGAACACAGAGCTGGTAAAACACTAATCCCACATCATCTATGACGCTATCGGCCCAAAGCTGAAAGACGGGGCACCTAAGGTTACCGCAGGGTAGCAAGATCTTTAGCGGGTCATCCCCCTATGACGCGAGGTGCTCAAAAAGGCGTGCCACTGCTTCGGCACCGGGATCGACATTACCCTGTAGTTGCTCGGCATTGATATAAGTCGCGCGTCCTGCCTTAGCCCGGGTCAGTGTCGCGGTGTAATCCGCACCTTCGCGCGCTGCACGCGCCGCCGCCGCCAGACCGGAGGGCAATGCATCCAGCGCGGGCAACAAGGCATCGACCATCGTACGGTCGCCCAGATTTGCACCACCGATCTGGCGCATCCGGTCTAATCCCTTCTTCAGCGCATCACGCATTGGCAGGCCGGAGGAAGACGCATCCCCCGCAGCCGCAAAGAAGATCGCCAGCAGCACGCCGGACGACCCGCCCATTGTCTGGCTTAACTCCAGCCCAATGGCACGGTAAAGCTGTGTGTGGTCAGCCAAAGGCAGACGGTCCATTGCGCCGATAAGCGCGCGTGCCGCGGTGGCAAGGGTGGACCCGGTGTCGCCATCGCCGGATTTTGCGTCGAGCGCGTTCAGATCCGCCTCGGCCTCGATCAGGATATTGCAGCAGTCGGTCAGAAATGCCTGCGTCGCCACATGGGGTGACGCGGGTGCGCGGATCGGTGAAAGACCATCGGGTAACGGCAGTACCCTTGTAATGGTGACCGGTTTGCACCCTGGCCAGCCCGGCAACGCAACAGGCTGCGCCAGAAGCTCTGCATCGCCGTTGTCCAGTTCCATAACCGACACCGAAAAGCCATGCATATCCAGCGCCGTCATCATCGCATCCGGCCCAATGATGAAGCGCAGGTGCTGGCCGATCTGCGATTTCAGCAGGTCATTGGCGAGGATTGCCATTTCCAGCACCGACGATCCTCCCAGATTGTTCAAAAGTGCCACATGCGGTGTCGGCGGCATGGTTGCCGCAAGCTTTTCTACAACTTTGGCCATCGCATCATGCGCGCCGTTGGCAGCGACCTGTTCCACGCCTGCCTCGCCATGGATGCCAAGGCCAAGCTCAGCCATACCTTGCGGAATGCGGTCTTCTTTCAACGCCCCCGGCACGGTGCAGGTATCCAGCGACATGCCGATACTGCGGCTACTTTTTACGACACGTTCGGCAGCCAGCGTGCAAGCTTCAAGGTTGGCCCCTGCCTCTGCCATCGCGCCCACGATTTTGTGAACGAACAACGTGCCCGCCAGCCCGCGCGCCTGCGGCAGGTCGGGCAGCGCTACATCATCATCCACGATCACAATGCTTACCTTGTGCCCGAAAGATCGTGCGCGTTCCGCCGCAAGACCAAAGTTCAGCCGGTCTCCCGTATAATTTTTGACGATCAGCAGACATCCCGCAGGCCCCGTGACGGCCAAGATGCCCGCCAGCACAGCATCGACCGAAGGCGAGGCGAACACATCGCCGCAAACCGCCGCCGTAAGCATTCCGCGCCCAACGAAACCGGCATGCGCCGGCTCATGCCCCGACCCGCCACCACTCAACAGTGCCACCTTGGATTTGTCCCAATCCGCACGCACAACGACGCGGATATGAGGATAGCCGTCCAGCCGTGTCAGCGCACCGCCAGAGGCTGCAATGGTGCCGTCAATGGCATCGATGACCATGTTTTCCTTGGCGTTGATGAATTGTTTCATGGTGCTCTCTCCTTAAGCGACGCGCGCGCCATCGGCGGCGAAGTAGAATGGTTGTCTGGGGCTGATGCGGACGATATCGCCTTCTTTCAGGTGGGTATGCGGGTCCGTCACCGTGATCAGGTCGTGGGATTTGAACGTCAGATGCAGGCGGGTCTGGTCGCCTAGCCGTTCGACACGCTGCACCATGCTGTCCTCGCCTTGACCCTGCACGATCTGTTCAGGCCGCAGCCCGATATGCGTGGCACTCGGCGGCGCGCCGCCAAAGACATCCGCGGGCAGGATGTTAATACGCGGCTGGCCAAGGCGGCTGGCGGCATAGATGCTGACGGGGTTTTGGTAAATCTCACGCGGGGTACCGAATTGCACCAGCCGCCCGCGATCCAGTACGCCGACATGGGTGGCCATCGTCATCGCTTCGATCTGGTCGTGAGTGACGTAAAGCAAAGTTGCGCCAGAATTTGCCTGAATGCTTTTAAGCTCGATCCGCAGATCGGACCGCAATTTGGCATCCAGCGAACTCAGCGGTTCATCCATCAGATAAACAGACGGATCACGCACCAGTGCGCGCCCGATGGACACACGCTGCATTTCGCCCCCCGACAGCGCGGTCGCTTTGTTGCCGAGCTTATGGCTTATCTGCAGGATTTCGGCCACTTCGCCGACCTTGCGGTCGATCTCGGCCTGCGGGGTGCGCAGGATCGGGGATTTCAGAGGGAATTCCAGATTTTGCCGCACGGTCAGATGCGGATAAAGCGAGTATTGCTGGAACACCATCGCCACATCGCGCTGCGCGGGCGTCAGCCCTGTCATTTCGCGCCCGCCGATGGTGATGCGGCCAAGGTCGGGTCTGTCCAGCCCCGACACCATCCGCAGGGTCGTCGTCTTGCCCGCCCCCGTCGGCCCGAGCAGGACGACGAAAGACCCGTCTGGAATGGTCATTGTCACATCGTCCAGCGCCGTGGTCGCGCCGAAGGATTTGGAGATACCTTGCAGGGTGACTTCAGCCATGCTCCAACACTCCTTCATTGGCTTCGGACCGCAGCGCCTGTCCGGTCTTGGCGTCAAAGATCGTGACGGTGCGCGGATCGAAGGTCAGGCCGGTCGTGACGCCGGTGGCGACGTGATCGCTGCTCGCGACACGGGCCTTGACCGCGCCATTGGCGGTGTCGAGCGTCACGATCTGCGTCGTGCCAAGATATTCCGTCGCCACCACCCGCCCGCGATAGGGCGCACTGTCATCCAGCCGCACATGTTCGGGGCGCACGCCAAATGTCAGCGCGCCGGATGCACCATGACGGCTTTGCGGGACCTGCACGGTGATCCCGTCCAGCGCCACACGGTCTGCGCCCGCGTCGATGCTGCCATGAAAATCCAGAAAATTCATCGGCGGCGATCCGATGAACTGCGCTACGAATTTCGTTGCGGGCCAGTCATAGATATCCTGCGGCGCCCCAAATTGTTCGACCGATCCGTGGTTCATCACGACGATCTTGTCGCCCATCTGCATCGCCTCCAGCTGGTCATGGGTGACATAGACGGTCGTGGCCCCCATTCGGTCATGCAGGGCGCGCAGTTCTTCGGACATATGTTCGCGGAATTCGGCATCCAGCGCGCCAAGCGGTTCATCCATCAGGAAGGCCTTGGGTTCGCGCACGATGGCGCGGGCGAGGGCCACGCGCTGCCGATCGCCGCCCGACAACCCGCCGACGGGACGGTCGAGGATATTCGTTATCCCAAGGATTTCAGCGATCTCATGCACTTTGGCCGTCACCTGCGCGCGCGGCATGCGTTGGCTGACCAACGGATAGCTGATGTTCTTGCGCACGTTCATATGTGGGTACAGCGCGAACATCTGGAAAACAAAA
>JBASXE010000046.1:0-4358 GCA_049276875.1 Roseovarius sp.
AATTAACGCGTGCCGGATATCTTTTTGACCCATTTTCGTCGTTCGTCCGAGGCGAGTCTTGCCACCGCTGGAATTCTGCATCGGTATCAGCCCCAACCAGGCAGCAAAATCGCGCCCCTTCGCAAAACTCTGCATGTCCGGAGCATATGCCTCAATCACCATGGCCCCGATTGGGCCAATTCCCGGCATGGTTTGTAAAAGGCGTGCCGACGCGCTCAAGGTAAAATGGGCTTTGATCTTTGCATTTAATGCTTCGATACTTTCCGAAAGATTGCATATCTGGGCAAAATGCATGTCCACCATTTCGGCAACAAGGGCTGGAATATCTTCAGCTTCTTCAATCCGCGTGCGAAGTTGCTCAACATTTTTCAGGCCCACCGGAGCAATCAGACCAAACTCAGCCAAATGGCTGCGGAGCGCATTCACGGTCGCAGTGCGTTGGCTGATCAGTTGGTCGCGCGTCCGCATCATCATTGTAATCGCCTGAGCGTCCGCTGATTTAGGTTCGACAAACGACATGTTAGGCCGAAGCGCAGCCTCGGTGATAGCTTCAGCATCCGCAGCATCGTTCTTATGGCGCTTTACAAAGAGTTTAACATAAATCGGAGGAATTAGCTTCACAACATGACCGATTTTCGACAATTCGCGAGCCCAATAATGAGACGTTCCACATGCCTCCATAGCAACTAAGCAGGGTTCTTGTGCAGACATGAATTTCTTGAGCTGAGGGCGTGTCAGTTTCTTTCGAAATAGAACTGTCCCATCGCGACAGGCTCCGTGTACCTGAAATACATTCTTTGCCAAATCAATCCCGATAATGATATTATTGTTCATGGATACTTCCTCTCTTTGGTGGTGGCTGTGATACCACCTGCTCCGGCTGAGTACCGAATGACACCCTAAGCTCTCCACTCAACATTTTTGCCATCCATATTCGCCAGTGATGAGTATATGAGCGGGCCGTGTTGCATAGATCAGCTAGGGCTTGGTGGGCGTCGATGAATTTCTCGGACTGGACGAAGAAGCCACCCGTGCCGCAGCAGAGATCATAAACGCGGCCTTTGGTCGGTTCAATCATTTCGATCATGGTGTCGACGACGGATTTCGGGGTGTAGAATTCGCCGCCGCGCTTGCCTTCGGCCCCTGCTAATTCGGAGATGAAGTATTCGTAGACGCGTCCGATGAGGTCAAAGTCGGAGCGGTCGCCCGTCATTTTGAGGTTGGTGAACAGGTCGATGAGGCCCGTCAGGGGTCGCTTTGTGTAGGGGGGGTTGTTGCACGAACCCCCGTTTCTTTGATATCGGTTGCAGTCTATTCTTTTGAGGTTGCTATAGATGCCACACAAATTTCACGCTAATCGTCGCGATAAGATCCCAAAGCAGAAACACCGGGTGACGAACTGGGCTGCGTACAACGAAAGCCTGCGGCGGCGTGGCGATTTGACGGTTTGGATCAGCAAAGAGGCCCTCGCTTTGTGGTCAGCACCGCCACGAACGACGGCTGTTGGTCAGCCTGTCTATTTGGAGTTTGCGGTTGAGATGTGTCTGACGTTGGGCATGGTGTTCAAGCAGCCGCTGCGCCAAACCCAAGGCTTGATGCGTTCGATTGCCAAGCTGCTGGGGGTTGATATGGCAGTACCGCATTTCACGACCCTGTCGCGCAGGGGCAAAGGACTGAACCTGTCAGCCAACGCTGCTTCAAAGAGAACCAAACCGGTGCAGCTTGTCGTAAATAGCACCGGGCTAAAAATCTTCGGTGAAGGTGCCCTCTTGGCGGCATGCTGCGCATGCGCCTGCCGGGTAATAAATGGCTGGAACAAAAGCATAAAACCAAGCGCAAACGACGCTCCTGGCGCAAGCTGCACCTTGGCCTCGATCTTGCCAGTGGCGAGATCGTCTGCGCCGATTTGACCATGGATGACGTTGGCGACCCGACTGCCCTGCCGGGCCTGTTGGATCAGATCGAAGGCCCAGTTGCCCTGTTTCTGGCGGACGGCGCTTACGATGGTGATCCAACAGGCGATTTTTTTACTGAGTATCCGTCTTGATCAAGCCCATTTATTCATCCAAAGACGATTTGCTTTGATGAGTGCATTGGCGAGTTCGATGAGCTTTCTCATGAGGGCAGTAATGGCGACTTTTGGTGGCTTACCTGCTTTGATCATGGCTTGGTATTTGGCCTTGAGGTCGGGATTGAATCTCATCGCGACAAGTGCTGGCATGTAGAGGGCATCCCTCACAACTTTACGGCCACCTTGAATGAATGATTTCCCACGCTACTGACCAGATTGACGGGTCGGGTCGGGGATAGACGTCACTATTCCGCCGCCCAAGAATGCGGTTTTAAGTCGCGACACCGCTCGGAGCCCTAGCATTCGTGATCGCCATATTGCAAAAATACGAGCGCACGGACGAATGGAATGGCAGAGGGCTTCGGGCTACAATCAGCGCAGCCGTGGCGAAACCTTGATGGGTCGCTGGAAGATCGTGATCGGGCCCAAACTCAAAGCAAGGGCGTTCGAGAATTAGAAAACCGAAGTTGGAATTGGCGCACGCATTCTTAACCGGATGACTGAACTCGGCCGCCCACAGTTCGAACGCACCGCCTGAAATCCGTCTCGGGTAGGGCGCGTACCGCGCCGCACCTGATCCATGCAACACGGCCATGGCGCACCAGACGTTGGCGGCCATCGTCGTCCAAAAGGTGCGCATGGCCCTTCATAAACTCCGATACCTCCGCTCGCACCGCAGTCGCCAGAAGCTCCTGCGCACCCGCGCGCAGAAGATCCGTCAGCGGGTCCGGTGAAAAATTGCTTGGTTTTACAAAGTCGATAACTGTATTCGTGGTCATGTGGCATATCCTTTTCTCAATGAGAATTGCGGCGTCCTAACAACGTCATGATATGCCGCCCATCTGGGCCGTCACCAACTTTGGACTATAACTCACAACTCTTGATGAGTTATAAACTTGTAACTGGCGCAGCATTGCCATAAAGTTACGCCTAGCTCACACACGAGGAACTATGCCCCACATCGCCATCCTTCCTTATGGAGCAAAGCCTAAGAAATTGGGCGATGTACCACTTGATCAGTTACATTTCCCACTGGGGGCACCCCTGGATCTGTCAGGGCATATAAGGGATTTAGGCCCCCAGGATCATATCATCCTTTATCCAAACACATGGATATATGGACCGAAAGCTTGGGGGATCAACGCCAAGTGCTCGGTCATGGTGTTAGAACCGAAGGCTATTCATAAAAAGCATATGGTTGCATTGCGATTTCTGCACCGGTCGTTTCACTGCGTTTTCACGTGCAACCCTGATCTTCTAAATGCGATTCCAAACGGAAAGTTTTTAGCTTTCGGCGGCTCATGGGTCTCCGAGTGGAAAACACTTGATTGTGCCAAAACCGAGATGACCTCGTTAATTGCATCAGCTAAGCGTAAACTAGAAGGGCACAAGCTTCGTCATGCTTTGATTGATACACTCGCGGATCAAAAACATAACATCAACATCATGGGTAGAGGGTTCAAACCGTTCGAAATCAAGTCTGACGGCCTCGCCCCTTATCGCTATTCGGTGGTTATCGAAAATGTCTGCGAACCAAGCTATTTCACCGAAAAGCTGATCGATGCATTCTTATGTGAAACCGTGCCAATTTACTGGGGCGCGCCCGATATCGGTCAATATTTCGATACCGATGGTATGATCTTGTGCGATACTCTTGAGGACATCAAAACCGCCCTAACCAAAACATCTACGGCAGATTATGCAGCAAGACAACAGGCCATCACAGACAACAAGCAAACAGCAACTGCCTACATAGATTTTAGAAAAACCGCTGCGTCTATCATCTTAGAGGCAGAGCATCCGCGGCCCAAACCCTCTTGATCATGGGCCGTGATGAATTCGTCAATTGATGGTGCGTTAAACCCTCTGCCATGACTTGGGTAGGATATCCGGGTTGACCTTGTTTGGATCACCAAACCATCGTGTGGGAGCCATAACAATCTTGTCTGAATTTGGGTTAAGCCACGCCCCCCACCACGAGAAAGAAGAATTGGCTATAATGTGGTGTTGGCACGCTGCCATCAGGCGCAGATCTTCATAATTATGGTCCCCATCGTTGAAGTCGATGTAATGTGTCTCATAGGGCAGCTTTAAGTTTTCCGCGACCCACTCGGGATCATCCGAGAATGCGTATACGACAGGGTCTTTTCCCATTTGCCGAGCAATCGAAGCCGCAGCGCGGGCGTAATACGGCAAATCACACGTGCCATGCGCTGCGCTAAATTTTTCATTCGATACATAGTCCCCGCGCCGGATGTGAAGCGAAACGGCAGGGGTGGTTTTGATC
>JBASXE010000047.1:0-10477 GCA_049276875.1 Roseovarius sp.
CAGAGCGCTCATACCGCTTTGGTTGCGGGTTCAAGTCCTGCCGGGCCTACCAACCGCCCCTACTCCGCCGAATCCTTCAAAGAAAATGTCAGCCCAAAGCTGATGATAGCATCCGTAGTGTTTCCATCGCTTGGAAACACCTGCACGAACGCATTGCCATAGCGCGCGCGGATGCCGCCCAAAGGCACCACATCACCTGCGCGCACCGCAAAGCGCCGCCCATCGCCGGGATAGACCGCGAGCCCGCCAGTGAGGGCGATCTGGGCTTCCCCGCGCTCGTATATGGGCAGGCCAAGCATCACCGCCGCCGAGGCTCCACCGTAACTGTTGCGAAACCCGCCCACGGTCCAATCCACGCGCGCGCCCTCCCATGTGAGAAACGCGCCCGGGTTGAACTCCTCGAAGTCAAAGCTGGCATTCACGTGATGCGACCCGAGAAGGATCGACACCCTGTCCTGCGCAGCACCCGGACTGGCGGCGCAAAAAGCCGCCGCAAGCGCCATGGCTATACGAGCCCTGCGTCTCACTCAGGCAGCGAGGTGATGACGTAGAGCTTGCGCATATGCGTATGCAGCACCCACTCCCCGGTCCAGCCCTGCGGCAGCACCAGAAGATCACCGGGGCCGATATCGCGGCTGCCCGAGCCGTCAGAATTGGTCACGGTCGCCGTGCCCGAAATGATGTGGCAATACTCGCCGCCCTTGGTCCGGTCTCCGGTAAAACGGCCCGGCGTGCATTCCCACACGCCGATATTCACCCGCCCATCGGGCGAGGACCAAAGACCCACGGCAGCCTCTTCCTGCCCCTCGGTGAGGGTGGTGGGCTTGGGTGCAAACGCGCCGGTGTCAACCTTTGCCAAATCGCCAAATGTATCCAGACTGATCATATCCGCTTTTCCTTTGTTCTACTGCGCCATCACCTTAGCGCGGCCCGCCGATCTATGCGACCAAGAAAGCCCGTTCGGGACGGCCGAGTTTTCTGTCTTCCCGGACTGGACACACCTGTCTAGTATTCTTCTCAGAATCAGATTTCAAAGCAGGGAGAGACCCATGAAATCGCATTACCGTGTTGTCGTGATCGGGGGCGGCGTTGTCGGCGCATCTGTTCTCTATCACTTGGCCAAGATGGGCTGGACCGATGTGGCGCTGGTCGAACGCTCGGTGCTGACGGCAGGCAGCAGCTGGCACGCGGCAGGGGGGTTTCACGCACTCAACGCCGATCCAAACATTGCGGCTCTTCAGGGTTATACCATTGATCTTCTGAGCGAAATCGAGAAAGAATCCGGCCAATCCGTCGGCATGCACATGACGGGCGGCATGACGCTCGCGGGGACACCTGACCGTTGGGACTGGCTCCAATCAGCCTACCGCGTGTTTCAATCCATCGGAATCGAGGACGTCCGCCTGATCACGCCTGAGGAGGCCAAGGAGGCCTGCCCACTCATTTCCACCGATGGCATCCTGGGCGGCATGTGGGCCGATCGTGAGGGCTATATAGACACCACAGGCACCGTTCACGCCTATGCGGGCGCAGCCAAGAAGCGCGGCGCGGAAATCATTGAGCATAATCGCGTGCTGTCGCTGACCCAGACCGCCGATGGCTGGGCCGTGGAGACTGAGAAGGGCACCATCAAGGCCGAGCATGTGGTGAACGCCGCGGGCCTCTGGGCCAAGCAGGTGGGCCGCATGGCGGGGATCGAGCTGCCCGTGTCGCCACTGAACCACCACTACCTGATTACGGAGAGCATGCCCGAGGTCGAGGCGCTGGAGCGCGAGATGCCCCTTGTCGTGGATCTCGAAGGCTTCACCTACATGCGGCAGGACCAGAACGGCATGCTTCTGGGCATTTACGAGGTCGATCACCAGCATTGGATGATGGACGGCGCGCCATGGGAATACGGGTTCGAGCTTCAGCAGGAAGACCCTGACCGGATTGAGCGCGAGCTGACGATGGGGTTTGAGCGCTACCCTGCCCTGCAACACACGGGCGTCAAGACATGGGTTAACGGCGCGTTTACCTTCTCGCCCGATGGCAACCCTCTGGTCGGTCCTGTGCCGGGCAAACGCGGCTACTGGTGCGCCTGTGCGGTCATGGCGGGCTTTTTGCAGGGCGGCGGCGTGGGAAAATCCCTCGCCGAATGGATCATCAACGGAGAGCCCGAGGCGGATGTCTACGGCATGGACGTGGCCCGCTATGGCAGCTTTGCCAATAACAAGGAATACATCCGCCAGACCACGGGGCAATTCTATTCCCGCCGCTTCGTGATGACCTACCCGAACGAGCAACTCCCCGCGGGCCGCCCGCTCAAAATGGCCCCCGCCTATGACGCGATGACCGCCGCTGGCTGCCAATGGGGGGCAAGCTGGGACCTGGAAGTGCCGCTTTATTTCGCGCAACCGGGCTTCACCGAGACCCCTACCCTCAAACGCTCCAACGCGCATGATATCGTGGGCGCGGAGTGCCGCAATGTACGCGAAAACGTGGGCCTTCTGGACATCACCGGGTTTTCGCGGTTCGAGTTGTCAGGGCCAAACGCCGCCCGGTGGCTGGACAAGATGATGGCCTCCCGACTGCCTAAGCCGGGTCGGGCAAAGCTCGCGCCGATGCTGGGCCATGACGGGCGGCTCAAAGGGGACCTCACGGTGTTCAACTGGGGCGCGGACGAGACCGGGCTGGATGTCTACTGGATCATGGGCAGCTATTACTTGCGCGCGTGGCACATGCGTTGGTTCACCGACCACATGGAAGAGGGCGTCGCCCTGCGCGATCTGGGAGAGGAGATGACGGGCTTTTCCCTCGCTGGCCCCAACGCGCTCAAGGTTGTCGAGAGCCTCACCGATGGCCCCATCGCGGAGCTGCCCTTCATGGGCTGCGGCGACTTCGACATTGGCCTGTTGCGCTGCAAGGTTGGACGGCTCAGCGTCGCGGGCGAGTTGGGGTATGAAATCCACTGCCGCATGGGCGATCACATCGCGCTGCGCCGCATCCTGATGGCGGCGGGCGGGGAACATGGGATCAAGGAATACGGCTTCAACGCGCTCCTCTCGCTGCGGTTGGAGAAATCTTTCGGCATCTGGCCGGCGGAATTCACCCAAGGTTACACGGCGGGCATGACCGGCATGGACCGCTGGATCGACTGGCAGAAACCCGGCTTTATCGGACGCGCGGCGGCGCTGACTGAGCGCGACGGCGCAGGCCCCGCGCAGGTGCAAGTCACGCTGGAAATCGACGCCGAGGACGCGGATGCCAGCGGGTTTGAGCCGATTTGGCAGGACGGGAAACGCGTAGGCTTCGTCACCTCCGGCGGCTACGGGCACAGGTTGCAAAAATCGCTGGCCATGGCGCTGGTGGACCGCGATCAGGCCGCCCCCGGCACCGTGCTCAGCGTGCACATTGTGGGCCAAGAACGCAGCGCCCGCATCATAGCCCCGTCTCCCTATGATCCTGCGGGCAAGGCGATGCGATGCGATTATGAGCGCGCCACGCCGCAGGGGCCGCGCCGCCAAACAGGCGGACACGACGCCCAAACGCGTCACCGACTACCGCAACCTCAAAAACCCCTTCCCGGTGATGAACGTCTTCACCGAAGACCGGATCGAGGCGATGCACGAGACCGCGCTCGACGTGCTGGAGCGGCTCGGGATCAAGGTGCTGCTGCCGGAGGCGCGCAAACTCTACAAAGCGGCGGGCGCACGGGTCGATGACGCGACCGAGATGGTCCATATCGGCCGCGAGATCGTGGAGGCAGCCCTGAAAACGGCCCCCACAGAGATCCATTGCCAGGCTGGCGCGCGGGACCGTGACGTGACGCTCAAACTCGGCAACCTGATCTTTCAGCCCGGCGCGGGGGCGCCCCACGCGACCGATCTCAAACGCGGGCGGCGTCCGGGCGACGCGCAATCCTACCGTGAACTCACCCAGTTGACGCAGCATTTCGACGTGCTGCACATGATCCCCCCGCTGATCGAGCCGCAGGACATCCCCATGCACCTGCGCCACTACTTCACGATGGAATGCCAGCTCACCCAGTCCGACAAACTCCCCTTTGTCTTTTCGCGCGGCACACCGCAGGTCCGCGAAAGCTTTGAGATGCTGCAAGAGTTTCGCGGCCTCTCGGACGCGGACTTCGCCGCCAATCCGCATTGCTACACGATCATCAACACCAACTCCCCGCGCCAGATCGACATCCCCATGGCGCAGGGCCTTATCGACTTTGCCCGCGCGGGTCAGGTCAGCATCGTGACCCCCTTCACCCTCATGGGGGCGATGGGGCCGATTACCGTGGCAGGCGCAATAATCCTCAGCCATGCCGAGGCGCTGGCGGCCATAGCCGTCACGCAACTCGCCCGCCCCGGCGCGCCCGTCTGCTATGGCACCTTCACCTCCAATGTCGATATGAAATCCGGCGCACCCGCCTTTGGCACGCCCGAGCATTTTCAGGCCTCGCTTGCGGCGGGGCAGCTTGCGCGCAAGCTCGGCTTGCCATGGCGCAGTGCGTCAGGCTCGGCCGCCAACATCAATGACGCGCAGGCGGCTAACGAGACGCAATTCGGCACCTGGGGATGCTTGATGGCCGGGGCTACGGTGATCATCCACGCGGCGGGCTGGATCGAGGGCGGGCTGTCGATCAGCTATGAGAAACTCATCACCGACATGGAAGTGCTGCAAATGGTGGCAAAGCTTTGCGCAGGCGCCAGCGCCACCGACGATGATATCGGCCTCTCCGCGCTGGAGGAAGTGGCCCCCGGAGGGCATTTCTTCGGCGCGGCCCACACGATGGCGCGCTACGACACGCAGTTCTATGAACCGCTCATAGGGGACCTGTCGAATATCGGCACATGGACCGAACGCGGTGCGCAGGATGCCAGCACGCGCGCGACCGCGACGTGGCAGTGTATCTTGGATCGCTTCAACGCCCCCGATGTGGACGCGGACCGCGCAGCCGCGCTCAGCCGCTATATCGCGCAGGCCACGCAAGCAGGCGGCGCACCCCCCGAAAGTTGAGCCGCCCCGAGACGCATATCCAACAGGACGCCCCAATGAGCGAACCCACCGCCAAGCCCTCTCAGGGCAACGTCAAAGTGACCCGCGAGGATTGGCTGAACGTGGCTATGGATATCCTAATCTCGGATGGGGTGGCCCATGTGAAGATCATGGGGCTGGGCGAGCGGCTGGGCGTGTCGCGCTCGTCTTTCTATTGGTATTTCAAAAGCCGCAAGGACCTGCTGGATGCGCTTTTGGGCGCGTGGGAGGATGGTAACACCGGCATCGTTCAGCGCCATGCCGCCCTCCCCGCAGACACCATCACGGAGGGTGTGTGCAACCTCTTTCGCGCCTTCATCGACCCTAGGCTTTTCAATCACAAGCTGGACTTCGCCGTGCGCGAATGGGCGCGGCGCGATGGATCAGTCCGCCAGGTGATCGACCGCAACGACTGCACACGGGTTGAAGCGATCACCACCATGTTCACCCGCCACGGTTATACAGCCGAAGGGTCAGATATTCGCGCGCGCATCCTCTATTACCAGCAGATCGGATACTATGCGCTCGATCTTAGCGAGCCACTGGAAGAGCGTATCGCGCGGGTCGAAGGGTATCTTGAGGGTTTCACGGGGCAACGGCCCCGCCCCAAAGAGGTCGCAGACCTTGTGGCTTACGTGCGGCAGGCCCTTGCGTGATCCGATGGGCGGACTGACCCGGCCTCAGTGCAGCTTTTGATCGCGTTTCCTGCGACCGCGCGTGCCCATATATGGCCGGGCGGCCTGCTCCAGAAACGCCAGAAACTGCACCGAGGCCGGACTGCGCAGGCCCAGCTCCGCCCCCAGATGAAACGCCGCGCGGGCGGCTTCGGGCGTGGCCGGGCCGGGTTGCGACAGCGCCCATTCGAGAAATCCGCGCCGGGCGGCGGCCTGCGCCTCGGAACCGCGCAAAGTGCTGCTCTCCAAAGTGTTCAGGATTTGCGTCACATCCATATGCCCCTCCCGCGCCCCTCAAGGGGGACAGCCTGCCCATAGGGCAAAGTCTTGCGCAAAGCGTCCCGCCCGCGCAAGCCTTGATCGCAGCGCCCGTGGTGAAATCAGGACGCCTTCGGCGGGAGAGTATTTGAGCCAAGAAGAAGGTTGGGGAGCACCTTAAAACGGTACGTCCTCAGCGCCCACGATGAATCGTGCGACCACTTTTTTCACCCCGGCCTTCTCGAAAGCGATCTCCAGCTTGTCACCTTCGATGGCCCTCACCTCGCCATAGCCGAATTTATCGTGAAACACGCGCTCGCCGACTGTGTGGGTGCTGACCGCGTTCATGTCTATCACGGCGTGGCGCGCCTCAGAGGGCTGGGCCGTGGGGCGCTGGCTTGCGCGGGCCTGCATCCGTCGCCAGCCGGGGGAGTTGTAGACATCCGCATCTGCCACGCGCGCGTCGATCGTGCTCTCCATGCCCGCCGCACCATAGCCGCCGCCATATAGGCCCGGCGGGGTCAGGACCTCGACGTGAGCCTCGGGCAGCTCGTCTATGAAGCGTGAGGGCAGGCTCGACTGCCACTGGCCGAACACGCGCCGGTTGCCCGCGAACGAAATGGTGCAAATCTCCTCGGCCCGTGTGATGCCTACATAGGCGAGGCGGCGTTCCTCCTCCACGCCCTTGGTGCCGCTTTCATCCATCGAGCGTTGCGAGGGGAAGAGCCCATCCTCCCAGCCCGGCAGGAAGACCGCCGGAAACTCCAGCCCCTTGGCCGCGTGTAGCGTCATGATTGAGACCTTCTCGCCATCCTCACCACTTTCATTGTCCATGATCAGGCTGACATGCTCCAAAAACCCTGTGAGGTTCTCAAACGCTTCCAACGCTTTGACCAGTTCCTTGAGATTCTCCAGCCGCCCCGGCGCCTCGGGCGTCTTGTCGTTTTGCCACATCTCGGTATAGCCGCTTTCATCAAGGATGATCTCGGCCAGCTCCATATGGCTCAGATCCGCGCTGCCGGCCATCCGGCCCCAACGGTCCAGCCCGTCGATGAGCCGTCCAAGTTCGGTCCCGCCCTTGCCCTTTATCGCGCCGCTGTCCACGGCGATGCGCGCGGCCTGGCGCAGGCTGACGCCTTTGTCGTGCGCGATGCGCTGAATGGTTTGCTGCGCTTTGTCCCCAAGCCCGCGTTTGGGCGTGTTCACGATCCGCTCAAAGGCCAGATCATCAGTGGGACTGGTGACAATGCGGAAATAGGCCATCGCGTCGCGGATTTCCAAACGCTCGTAAAAGCGCGGGCCGCCGATGACGCGGTAAGGCAGACCAATGGTGAGGAAGCGATCCTCAAAAGCGCGCATCTGGTGGCTGGCGCGCACGAGGATGGCCATACTGTCGAGGCCCAGCGCATCGAGGCCCCGCGTTCCGCGCTGCATCGCCTCGATCTCCTCCCCGATCCAGCGGGCCTCCTCATCCCCGTCCCAGTGGCCGATCAGGCGCACCTTCTCGCCCTCGGTCGCTTCGGTCCAAAGCTCCTTGTCCAGACGCCCCTGATTGCCCGCGATCACGCCGGAGGCGGCGGCGAGGATATGCGGGGTGGAGCGGTAATTCTGCTCCAGCCGGACCACATGCGCGCCAGGAAAATCCTTCTCAAACCGCAGGATGTTGCCCACTTCGGCACCGCGCCAGCCATAGATAGATTGATCATCATCGCCCACGCAGCAGATATTCTTGTGTCCGCCTGCCAGAAGCCGGAGCCACAGATACTGCGCCACGTTGGTATCTTGGTATTCGTCCACGAGGATGTATTTGAACCAGCGCTGATAGCGCGCGAGGATGTCCGGGTGGGTCTGAAAGATCGTGACCACATGCATCAGCAGATCGCCGAAATCCACGGCGTTGAGCTCAATCAGCCTGCGCTGGTATTGCGCATAAATCGCGGGGCCTTTGCCGTCATAGGCCCCGGCCTCGGCCGCGGGGATGGCGTCGGGACCCCATGCGCGGTTCTTCCAATGGTCGATGATCCCCGCCAACATCCGGGCAGGCCAGCGTTTGTCGTCTATCTCTTCGGCGCGTATCAATTGCTTCAGAAGGCGCAGCTGATCATCCGTATCCAGAATGGTAAAGTTCGATTTCAGAGTGACCTCGCGGCTGGGGCCTTCGATCACGCCCTCCTCGACATCCGTCCCGATAAGCTCCGCATGGCGGCGCAAAATCTTTACGCTAATGGAATGAAAAGTACCCAACCATCTAACCGGTTGTTTCAAATCAAATGGCGTTTTAGCAAGCCGATCTTTCATTTCTTTCGCGGCTTTGTTCGTAAAGGTCACCGCAAGGATTTGATCGCCACCTGCACGCCCTGTCGTTATCAAATGGGCAACCCTTGCCATAAGCGCCTTGGTCTTGCCTGTGCCCGCCCCCGCCAGCATGAGGACAGGCCCGTCCATCGTTTCCACCGCAAGCCGCTGCTCGGGGTTCAGGCCATCAAGGTAGGGCGCGGGCCGGGCGGCCATTGCGCGCGCGGCCAGCGATGCGCCCTCAAAGGCGTCGGATTCGTCAAAACTGCTCATGGGAGCCAAGCTAGCGCGGCGCGGCAGAGTTGAAAAGAGAATGTTCGGGCATTGTTCTGGTGTTTTTCCAAGGCCTTGGCCCATTGGCAGGGCACCGCGCAGATCATTTTTGCGGATTTTTGAGGAACCTCGGTCCGTCGCGCCCGTTTTACCTCCATCGAAACCGTACCGGAAAATAATTCAGGAGGAACGCACGATGACACGGTTCACAATGACTACAGCAGCCCTTGCTCTCGCTGCAGCCCCCGCGCTGGCCAGCGATACGGCGACCAAGGCGATCAACCAACCCGGCTCGGAAGTCTATCAGGAGAAACCGCTCTCCACGGATGCCAATGCCTATGGCACCGCGTCGCTGATCGGCGCCGATGTGTTCATGGCGAATGCCGGCGTATCAGTCGAGAACAGCGAGGCCCTGACCACCGCCGATGTGACCAAAATCGGGGACGTGCATGACGTGGTCCTCACAGATGGCGGAATGATGTCGGGTGTGCTGATCGACCCGGTGGACGCGAGCAGTGAAAGCCTCTGGTTCGTGCCTGCGAGCCGCGTGATCACAGTCAATGACGTCGAAGAGCCGTCGTTTATGATCAGCTACAACGATGATGAGATGTCCGAGATCGAGCGGGTTGAGCGCTCCAACTGGGAGTGACCGCACGACCGGACGTTTGACACCAAAAGGGCCGGGGCGCGACCCCCCGGCCCTTCTTCATTGCGCAAGCAGAGCGCTAGTCAGTCGGCGCGCTTCGCCGCCACTTGTTCGGCCAGAGCCTCGGTGCGCGCCGCAATTTCGGCCAATGCGTCGGTCACATTGCTGGGCACAACGGGCACCTCTATCCGTTCCGGCGCGGGCGCTGGTGCGTTGCGCATCTGGGCAAGCTCGGCTTCTTTTTCGGCCATCTTATCTTCGGCTTCGCGCAGCTTGTCTTGCATTCCAGCTGTCTTGTCAGCCAGCATAAGACCCGCCATCAACAGCATCCGCGCCTCAGGGATACGACCTGTTTGAGTGGCCAGGACGGCCGCCTCATCATCGAGCATTTTTGCGGCAGAGTGCAGATAATGCTCCTCCCCCGGTTGGCAACTGACCTGAAATGTCCGGCCGCCAATTTCGATATCCACCTCCGGCATCACACATCCTCCATTTTCGAGCCATCGCCCGCAGACGCCACCAGCGCGTCGAGTTCCGCAAGCACCGCGTCCATCTCGGCACGGTCTGACGCGCGCACGGCGCGCAGGCCTTCCAGCTCGGCCATCATCGCCTTGTTGATCAGGTGCGGCTCCACCACGCCTTCGGCATTGGCGTCTCGCAGGGCCGCATTGTTCTCGCGCAGATGTTTGTTGGCCAGACGCAGGGCCTGAAGCTCGGCATCGAGCTTGCGCAGACCAGCGCCGCGCTCCTCATCAGCCGATCCAGCCTCGGCCCCTGCGGCCTCCGCCTCGGCCAGCTTGGCTTTCAGCGCCTTCACGCGCTCCTCAAGCTGCGCATTGGCCAGTTTCTCATCCGCAAGCTCCTGGCGCAGCGTATCTATGTCGCCGCCGCCCGCATCCAAACCATCAATGCCCTGCCCGATCTGGTCCAGCGCCGCCATGATCCGGCTTTGCAATCCTTCGATATCGCTCATCCCCAAAGGTCCTTACTTCTATTGCCCCAGCCCCGTGGCGAATCGCCCGGCGGCCTTATTGAAGCCAAGTCTACCCAATGAAACCCGAAATTGCGCCCCCCTCGGCAGTGCATGGCCCCTGCCAGCCGTTTTGGGCCCGTCCCGGCGCTTGATCTTTGGCCCGCGCCTGATATGCACTGCGCCAACGCTGCCCCCATGAGAGGATTTTCACCCGTGGATATCGACGCCCTGCGCTCCGCCCACCCCCAGCACTGGAAGAAGGCCGCCGCGATCCGCGCGCTGACGCTGGATGCTGTCCACGCCGCCAATTCGGGTCATTCCGGCATGCCGATGGGC